>JAFGPV010000089.1 GCA_016936015.1 Pirellulales bacterium | reverse complement strand
CCTGATCGCGCTGCTGTTGCCGGCGATCCAGGCCGCCCGCGAGGCCGCCCGACGCTCCCAGTGCACCAACAACCTCAAACAAATCGGTCTGGCGATTGCAAGCTATGAAACAACGATGAAGCACTACCCTCCGGGCCGGAAGGGGTGCGACAACATCTCGACAGGCCCCTGCAACGGCGATCCTCCTCAGGTCCGATGCGGCACCAGCGCGTTTGTATTGATCCTGCCTTACCTCGAACTCAATTCGCTCTACAAGAACGTCGATCAGAAAACCGGTTTGTTCTGTGCGGGCTACCCTCCTCCGATGACTCCGCAAAACCAGTTTGTGGTCCGTCAGCGGCCGCCGGTGTTCGTCTGTCCCTCCGACACCGCCCGGCCGTTTTATGATAATAGCGGGGGAGCGATGCTGACCAATTGGGGAGACGTCGCCACCAGCAGCTATGCGATGGTCGCCGGAACCAAGGGACCCGACGGTTACGGCGTATCGGGCGACATGAAGGTGTACAATACGGGCATCTTCGTGTACAAGCGAAAGATCCTCCGCAGGGAAATCGTCGACGGCGTCAGTCTGACCATCTTCGTCGGCGAGGTGATTGATGGCCACACGGGCGAATCGTTTTGTGCGTGGACCTACGGCAACCGCTATCATTCGTTCCGTTACACGACGAATCCCATCAACACGCGTCCGGGCGATCCTTCTTCCATTTACACCGTTTCAAACGGCGTGAAAATGAACGGCGCTTTCGGGAGCCGACATCGCGGGGGATGCAACTTCGTCTTCGGCGACGGCCACGCCGTCTTTCTCTCGGAAAACATCGACTTGGAGGTCTATCAAGCCGTCTCGACCCGCGACTGGCGAATACGGTACCGGGAAGAAAACAATTATCGCGAACCTACGAACATCGATCTTGATTTATGATCCGAATGCATTCATTCGATCGGCAAGCATGCCTGCTGTCGGCGTGCCTGGCGCTGGGGTTGATGCCTTTTGCCGGCTGCGGCGACGGCCGGCCGCGGCGGATTCCCGTCTCCGGCCGCGTGCTGATCGACGGCCGGCCGCTGGAAGTGGGCTTTATCCGAGTGGTGCCTCGGGGAAACCGCCCCGCCACAGGTGCCTTGGGCGCCGGCGGCCGTTTTACGCTGAGCACCTTCGAGGAAAACGACGGCTGCGTGCCGGGCAGGCATCGCGTCGCCGTGATCGCCAAAAAAGACTTGAGTCCCACGGCAATCCGGTGGTTTGCACCGAAAACGTACCGCAGTCCCGCCACTTCCGGCCTGGAGATCGAGGTGGGCGGCCCGCGCGACGATGTGGAAATCCTCCTCACCTGGAAGAGAAGCGGCCATCAAGGACCTTTTACCGAACATTTCGAAGGAGAATGAGGTTCCGGCGTGCATGGCCTTTACAGTCGAGGACCCTAGGATATATAAGTGGGATTGGCATCATGAAAAACGCCCTGATTCAACGAATCCCTAATCCGGTAGCGACTACCATGGCATCCTCCTTCGCTCCCCGACACCGTCCTCGCAGGAACCCCCAGCCGGTCCCCACCAAACTCCGCAAGGCGCCCCGCGTGGCCTTGCTGGTGGAAACCTCCCAATCCTTCGGCCGCAAGCTCCTCTGCGGCATTGCGCAGTATCTCCGGGAGAACAATCCCTGGATGGTTTTTTTCACCGATCGGGCGGTGTGCGACGGCGTTCCTGAATGGCTGAAAAAGTGGTCGGGCGACGGCATCATTTCCCGGATCAACACCCCTGACGTGACGAAGGCCCTGGCGAACATCGACATCCCGATTATCGACCTGAACGAGAAATTCCGGGGGCTGGGGGTTCCGCTGATCTCCAACGACCACGACGCCATCGGGCAGATGGCGGCCAAGCACCTCCTGGAACGAGGCTTCGTCCACTTTGCCTTTATCGGCCACAACGGGTTGTATTGGTCGGACCGCCGGCGCGACGCCTTCTTCCAAACCGTCAGCGAGGCCGGCGGCGCCTGTAAAAACTACACCTGTCACGGAAAGGCTTCACAACGCTTCCTGGACCGCTCCTGGGAACTCGAGATGGAAAGCGTCATCCGCTGGGTGCAAAAGCTCCCCCGGCCCACGGGCATCATGACCTGCGACGATTTCCGCGGGCTGCAACTGCTCGAAGCCTGCGCCATCGCCGACATCGCCGTCCCGCAGGAGGTCGCGGTGATCAGCGTCGGCGACGACGACGTGGCCTGCGAGCTGGCCAATCCCCCTCTTTCCAGCGTCCAGCTCAATGCGTACCGCATGGGCTACGAGGCCGCGGGGCAATTGGACCGGCTGATGCGCGGCGAATCCGGCGCCGCCGTCGAATTGCTGATTCCCCCGTTGGACGTCGCCACGCGCCAATCCACCGACATCATGGCCATCGACGATCCCCTAGTGGCCAAGGCCATGCAGTTCATCCACCTCCACGCCTGCGACGGAATCAACATCAACGACGTGCTCCGCCACATGCTCGTCTCCCGCTCGACGCTCCAGGACCGGTTCCGCAAGGCCCTCAATATGTCCATCCACCAGGTAATCGTCGGCGTCCGCATCAAACGGACGAAGGAACTGCTGGCCGAAACCGAGTTGCCGCTCAGCGTGATTGCCGACCGGACCGGATTCAAACACGTCGAATACCTTTCGACGGCCTTTAAAAAACTGACCGGCTGGACGCCGGTCAAGTACCGCGAGGAACACGGTCAAAAGCATCGGCTGGACATGTCTCCCCTTTTCATGCCGGCTCCCGGCGGTTGAAGTCCTGAAGGAAACCCTACCCCCTGTAGAAAACATCCCCTGCCGTGTGGTTAGCTTTCCGATCTCAATGAAACACTGGAATACACAACGATGAACTCAGGGAAGCTGCGCCAGAAACATCATCAAGCCGACTTCTGCGTCGTGGGCGCCGGATTGGCCGGAATGTGCGCCGCCGTGGCCGCCGCCCGGCACGGTCTGCGCGTCGTCCTCATGCACGACCGGCCCCTGCCCGGCGGAAACGCCTCGCCCGAAATCCGCATGTGGATCTGGGGCGCCCGGGGGCCCAACAACCGCGAAACCGGCATCATCGAGGAACTCCTGCTCGAAAACCGCTACCGCAATCCCCTGCGCAATTACTCGCTCTGGGGCAGCATCCTCTACGAAATCGTCCGCTTCCAGGAAAATATCACCCTGCTGCTGAACTGCTCCTGCAACGGCCTGGAAATGGACGGCGACCGGATCCGGTCGATCACCGGCTGGCAGACCACGACGCAAACCTGGCACACCGTCGAGGCCGGGCTGTTTGCCGATTGCTCCGGTGACAGCATCCTGGCCCCGCTCTCCGGGGCGATCTTCCACCACGGCCGGGAAGCCGCCGGCCAGTTCGGCGAGTCCGTCGCCCCCGCCGAAGCCAGCCCCATGACCATGGGCATGAGCCTCCTCCTGCAACCCCGGCAAACCACCGGCCCGCAGCCGTTCATTCCGCCGAAATGGGCCAAAAAGTTCCCCGGCGACGACGACCTCTCGCACCGCGATCACGATCTCGGCAACGGCGACTGGATGTGGAACAACTTCTGGTGGATCGAGGCCGGCGGCGACCGCGACTGCATCCACGACGCCGAAGAGATCCGCGACGAGCTGCTCCGTTGCCTGCTGGGCGTCTGGGACCACATCAAAAATCAGGGAAAGCACCAGAGCGAAAACTGGATGCTCGACTGGTTCGGCTTCCTGCCGGGCAAACGCGAGAGCCGCCGCTACCAGGGCGATTACCTCATCAACCAGAACGACGTCCTCTCCGGCGGCCAATTCGACGACGTGGTCGCCTACGGCGGCTGGCCCATGGACGACCATCACCCCGGCGGCCTCATGCACCCCGGCCAGCCGTCGAAACTGTATCACGCCCCCTCCCCCTGGAAAATCCCCTACCGCGCCCTCTACTCCTGCAACGTCCCCAACCTCATGTTCGCCGGGCGGAACATCAGCGCCAGCCACGTCGCCTTCAGTTCCTCCCGGGTCATGGCCACCTGCGCCATCATCGGCCAGGCGGTGGGAACCGCCGCGGCCATCGCCGTCCCCGAGGGCCTCACGCCCCGGCAGGTCGGCCAGCAGCATATCACCCGGCTGCAACAGATGCTCATGGAGGACGACTGCTTCCTGCCCGGGCTGCGCCGCGAAATTCCCGCCCTCTCCCGCGACGCCACGCTGGCCGCCTCCGAAGGCGATCCGGAGCCGCTCCGCAACGGCGTCGACCGCCCCGTCGGCGACGAGCAGAACGGTTGGACCGGCCCCCTCGGCGCCTGGGTCCAATACACGTTCGAACATCTCAAGCCGCTCCGCCGCCTCCGCCTCGTCTTCGACAGCGACCTGAACCGCCCCCAGACCTCGATGCTCTGCAAGTACCCCCTCAATATCGAGCCGGCCGGCGTCCCGTCTACTCTCGTCCGCGCCTTCCGCGTCGAAGCCCTCGACTGCCAAGGCCGCTGGAACGTCCTGCTCCGCGAAGACAACAACCACCACCGCCTCTTCACCCACCCCCTCGACGCCCAGGCCATGGCCCTTCGTTTCTACCCCGAAACCACCTGGGGCGCAGAAAAAGCCACCGTCTTCGCCTGGGACGTGGAATAAGGCAACTTCCGCCCTCAGCCGCGAAGCGGCGCGCCACGATAGCCCAGGCCGTAGCGCAGCGCAGGCCTGGGAAAACGTTTCATTTACCAATCTCCCCAAGTCCTGAAAGGGCGCGCCACTGCTCGTCCCCACCGGCCCCGTGCCGGTAGAGCAATGATTGACCACTACACAAACCTCACCTCCTCTTCTTTACCCACCTCCCATCCTCGCCGTTCACCGGCGAGTGCCTCCGGCCAATCGGCCACGCCACCAATCCCTCTACTCCTCCCTTTCTGCATAGTCTAATCTGTGATTTGTCACGCATCATCTAGTGTCCGATGATTACGGCTATACTTACGTACAATCCCCATAACAATACAATGAGAGCTATCCCAATTGATGCCACACGAAAGAAGTTATGGAGGATACTGTTTCCCTCTCCCGCTATCTTGCCCAGAAACGTATCTGCGACTAGAGTGCACTGAACTGTACTGTCACGGAAATCGCTCGCCTTTCTCAACATTGAAGCGGAAAGTGATTCAAAACGCTCCGGGTTCACCTCCACCCATGGAGCCAGTACAGTTTTCGGATGTTCCGGAGTCCTCTGGAGAGTTGCGTTGATTTTGGACTCTACTCCTTTGAGCGACGAATTGAACACCTTGGGTGCATCCGGTCGTGAGGTTTGAAGATAGAGAAAAAGCCCCGACTGCGATCTGAGAACGATTTCACCGTAAAGACAGACAGGAATTTGGTAGTTATCTGTGTATCGTTTATCGGGTCCACCACTCTTGTTTGGGTGTGCCCAAGTCTGATCGACGACCTGTGCATCCCCAGGTGGTGATCTCTCAATAAATCGTGTCGAATCCGTGGAGACTTCTAGGTCTTGGTACCTCACGTATCCAATCCCAGTCCGATCATAAGCGATGATTCCATCAGGGAGGAAATAGAGTGTCTGCCCGCGAAAACAAATAGTCGGCAACGGTATGTCGGCAACCACCCACGGAGGCGCCCCCTCTCCGAGCGAAGCATTTCTTCGTTTAATGAGTTCTGAGGCACCAGCGTGCATCTTAAAATCTTGGAGTGTACTTAAGTACTATCGTAGACCTTCGTTGGTGCCAATGGTGGAATATGAGAAGCCACATCTTGTGGTTTAGGTTGCGGTCGTCCCGACGGTGACGCTCTTCGATTTCTTCCCAATTCCTGTCGAAAGTACAGCCCGTAACGGCCTGCGTGAACGTAGGATCGCCCGTCCGGACGTACTCCAAAACGAGCTCCTTTGACCCCTGCCGACACACCGATACCAGACTTTGAAAGATTAAACCTAACAGGCCCTATCCTGAATGATTTCCTAAGATAATACCCCATACCTGTTTCTCCGAGATGGGTGAGCTAGCACGTATGCGTTCAATAGCCTCCAATCGCTTGCGATTTTTAACTCAAGAATATTTGATCCTATCGCATCCCAAATTTACCATAAGTGGGGATTATTGTCCATAATGGGCCGAAGGCCCTTGGGTCTTCCAGCCCAGGGCAACGCCCTGGGAGACGAGGAGCAGACGGAAGTGATGCCCGGCCCAACGGGCCAACTGTTCTCCCTTGTTCTGAGATCGAACGGTTGGCCCGTTGGGCCGAATCCATATTATTTATGCCCCCTTTTCCCAGGGCGTTGCCCTGGGCTGGTCGAACTACCGCCCCGTTGGGACCGATGTCGCACAATGCACCAAAATCTCCGAATCTCTTCCAAATCACAATAAACTTTTTCCTGGCCCACAATTCCCCTTGCAATACGGCCGGGCCTTGATATAATATACGCCTGTCCATATAGCGTTCTTTGAAAATTCGCTCCGCACCCTCTTGCGTGGAAAATATGCGCCGAGGCCCCAAGGCAGTTGCCGGCCTGCGGCGGAAGGAGAAGACCTCAATAGAAAAACGTGGAAAAATCCATTTTTGTTGAGCAACGGCCTTCCCCAAAAGAATGGAGAAACCCCCAGACCAGGGCCCCGCCCGTGCATTTTTCAAGAATTGATGACCAACTGCTTCTCCCCTGGTCTGCCACCCGTCGATCAGCCTGTAGGAGGCGGCTCCCGCCGCCGATTGTTCGTGGATGAGAGTACAAATCGGCGGCAGGAGCCGCCTCCTACAATCAAAGTAGATGCTGTATCTTGCCGCATCAAAGCAAAATTGATGCTTGGATTCCTTATGAAGCGGCAAGATGCCGCTTCTACGATAGATTGCTGAACTTCACGCCACCGGCTTGCTGACCAACACCACGTCTTCTTCCTG
>JAFGPV010000088.1 GCA_016936015.1 Pirellulales bacterium | reverse complement strand
GGGCGACACGCCCCGGCTCTGGCCCACGCGTACGACGTTTTTTATCTGATCCTCAATAGCCCGGTCGCTTGCGACCGGCGCTTTGCTGGTGTTCCTCAATGTCCATTGATGAAACTCAATAGCCCGGCGGCGCCACACCCTGGAAGAAAGTCTCTTCAAGTAAAATCATGGGACTCGACGCGATTGATCTGTGTATGTGTTTGGAAGAGAGACTGGGCATCAAGATCTCGAAAGAAGAAGGCTTTGCCGTCCTTTTTAACACTCCTGCGGATATCCACCGCTACCTGATCGCCAAGCTCAAAGGGGAATATCGAGAAGCACCGCTGCTGGAACCTTTGTATCGAGAGGTGGCGAAGGCGGTGAAACGTATCCAAGGGCGGTGGAAGTTCACTTCATCTATCGACTTGAACAAACGTTTTTCACCGGCAAACCGCGCGGCAAATTGGCTGATGCTGGGAGAATCGCTGGGAATTGCCCTTCCAAAACTCGAACAACCACAGGAAGAGGCGTTTCCCAGGATTCCTCGAAAATGCGATTCAATGCTCTCCCTGACATATTGGATCGCCGAACATTATCCGGAGCGCGTACAATGGTCTCCCGTCGGTTGCGAACGGAGTGCGGAAACGGCTCAACGACTTTGG
The DNA here is from genome assembly GCA_016936015.1 of Pirellulales bacterium. Lineage (GTDB taxonomy): Bacteria > Planctomycetota > Planctomycetia > Pirellulales > Thermoguttaceae > JAFGPV01. The sequence goes on along the minus strand of JAFGPV010000088.1, from coordinate 12,684 downwards.
ACCGAGGAAGAGGTGTGGGCGGTTTTACGGGAATCTATTGTCGAGGCATTAGGCGTTAAACCTGAAGCGGTGACTCCCAACGTCCGAATGGTCGAAGATTTAGGGATGAACTGAGGGGAAAGCCGTTCCATCACTGATAGTCTAATCTTTCCGTTATCGCCCTTTTTTCCCCTTGAAATTGGGCCAGGCGATCGGGTAGGATGGCATACGGTACATAAGTATACTATAAGGAGCCGTAGCCATGTCCGCCCCTTCTCGTATCCCTCGACCCTCACCCCAGAACGCCGTTCGCGCCCTCGGGACCGTCCTGGCCCGTCAGGGCGCCATCGTCGCCTCGTGGCAGACCTATCGCGGCCGAAAGCTCGGCCCCTACTACCGGCTGGCCTATCGCGCCGAGGGCCGGCAACGCTCGATCTACCTGGGAAAGTCGAAGACCGTCCTTCGCCAGGTCCGCCGATTGCTGAAAAAAATCCAAGAACCTATCAAAACCCGACGGACTCTCCGCCGCGCCCACAAAGCATTCCAAGCGGTAAAGAAAGAACAGCACGCCCGGTCCCGCATCGCCCTCCGCGAAGCCGGACTCGACCTCCGCGGCTACGACCTCCGCGGCTGGCGCCGCTACCTCGCCTTGCATGCGCATCTCATGCCACGCGATAGGGGCGGCCTCCTCCGAAAGCTGAGCGTGACTCTCAACCGCCGTTTCTTCAATTTCCTGGTCCCATCGCCCCACCCCCTCGAATAACGGTTCCCGATTCTAAAAATTGCCCGTATCCCATCTCTGTTGACGAAAAAATAATTGCGTAATACCTAACGAAGTTTCGATCAAGAAGCAGCAGTGGACGCCCCATGATCTTCATTGCCCGTCCCCTCTAGGGCGGGGCTTGGCCTCGCCGAAATTGACGCCGGATGCAATTCCTTTTACATTAAGGGGTTTGTACCGTTTCAAGACGTTTTTCATTCCCTTACTCCCCACACATTCCATGCCCCAAACAATCGAACAACTCTCCATTAATACGATACGCACTTTATCGATGGACGCCGTGCAGGCCGCGGGGAGCGGGCATCCCGGCACACCGATGGCCTTGGCGCCGGTGGCCTATTTGCTGTGGGGCGAGGTCCTCCGCTTCGACCCGCAGCAGCCGGCCTGGCCCAACCGCGACCGGTTCATCCTCTCCTGCGGCCACGCCTCGATGCTGCTCTACTCGATGCTGCACTTAGCTGAAGTGAAACAACTCGGCTCGAACTGCCAGCCGCTCGACGAGGCAGCCGTCTCCCTGGAGGCCATCCGCCAATTCCGCCAGTTGAATAGCCGGTGTCCCGGGCATCCGGAACAGGGCCACACCTCGGGCGTGGAGACGACCACGGGACCGCTGGGACAGGGGATCGGCAACAGCGTCGGTGTGGCAATCACCTCCCGGTGGCTGGCCGCCCGATACAATCGGCCCGGCTTCGATCTGTTCGGTTTCAACGTCTACGCCCTTTGCTCCGACGGCGATCTGATGGAGGGCGTCGGCGGCGAGGCCGCTTCGCTGGCCGGGCACCTCAAGCTGGCGAACCTCTGCTGGATCTACGACGACAATAAAATCACGATCGAGGGGAACACCTCGCTCAGCTTCAGCGAGGACGTGGCGCTGCGGTTTCAGGGCTACGGTTGGAACGTAATCAAGGTAGCCGACGTGAACGACCTGGCCGCACTCCGGGAAGCCATAAAAACCTTCCACAACACGCCGGACCGCCCGACGCTGATCATCGTCCGCAGCGTGATCGCCTTCGGTTCGCCGAACAAGGCCGGCACGCACGGTGCCCACGGGGCCCCGCTGGGCGAAGACGAGGTGCGGCTGACGAAGCAGGCCTACGACTTCTCGCCCGACGATCATTTTGTCGTGCCGCCGGAGGTCCTGGAGCATTTCCGCGGGGGGATCGGCCGGCGGGGCGGCGAACTCTTCGGTCGTTGGAAGGTCCTCTTCGAGCAGTACCAGAAAAAACATCCGCAAGCCGCGGCCGAGATCGAACGGATGGCCCGCCGCGAACTGCCGGCCGATTGGGACGCTGATATCCCTTCCTTTCCCGCCGATCCCAAGGGAATGGCCAGCCGCGTCTCCTCCGGCAAAGTGCTCAACCAAGTCGCCAAACGGATCCCCTGGCTGCTGGGCGGCTCGGCCGACCTGGCCCCCTCGAACAACTCGCTGCTGAACTTCGAGCCGGTCGGCGACTTTTCCGCCGATAATCCCTCCGGCCGGAACTTCCACTTCGGCATCCGCGAGCACGTCATGGGCGCGGTCTGCAACGGGATGGTGCTCAGCGGTCTGCGGGCCTACGGGGCCACCTTCTTCGTCTTTGCCGACTACATGCGGCCCGCGATCCGCCTGGCGGCCATCATGGGACTACCGGTCTTCTACGTCTTCACCCACGATTCGATCGGCGTGGGCGAAGACGGCCCGACGCACCAACCCGTCGAGCACCTGGCCGCACTGCGGGCGATCCCCAACCTGCTGGTCCTCCGGCCCGCCGACGCCAACGAGGTGGCCGAGGCCTATCGCGTCGTCCTGCGGCAAAAGACCCGGCCCGCGGCCCTGGTGCTGACGCGGCAGAATCTGCCCACCCTGGATCGGAGCCGCGTCGCCCCCGCCGCCGGCGTGCAGCGGGGCGGCTACGTCCTGGTCGATGCCCCGGCCGGCCGCCCCGACGTGATTCTCATCGGCACCGGTAGTGAGGTCTCCCTCTGCCTGACGGCTTATGAAAGGCTCCTGGCCGAAGGCGTTCAGGCCCGGGTCGTCAGCCTCCCCTGCTGGGAACTCTTCGACGAACAACCGGCCGAGTACCGCAACCAGGTCCTCCCACCGGAGGTCACCCGCCGGGTGGCCGTCGAGTTGGGCGTCCGGCAGGGCTGGGAAAAATACATCGGCCCGGCGGGGAATTTCATCGGCATGTCCGGCTTCGGCGTTTCCGCACCGGTCGGCGTGCTGCTGAAACACTTTGGCATCACCGTCGAAAACATCGTCGCCGCCGCAAAGTAGCCGGTGATGGATGGAAAACTCGCGGGGAACGTGATCCAACGCCCCGCGATGGCAATCGCCGGGGGTGCAGTGCCTTTCTGTTCCACCCCCGGGACCGCCGTTCCGGGGCGTTCCCGCCCCCGCCTGAATTGACGCTGCCCCCGCCGAACCTATAATCTTAATGAAGAGGGTATTCCAATGCGCATATCCGTACTCCGCACTCCGCACTCCGCATTCCGCACTCATTTTCTCCCGGCCCGGCTCATTTTACTTGCCGTCTGCCTGCTGCCGATGGTCGCTGCTGCCGCTTCAAATCCTCCGGTCGAAAAACGGATCGGTTGGAGGATTCGTCTCCCCCTGCCCCTCGACGACGCCGCCAAGAATCGGGTAATCCGCTTTGGCCGCAAGGCGCTCGAGAGGGCCCAGGCCGAAAAGGTGCAGCCGGTGCTGATTTTCCAATTCGACGTCCCCAAAGGCCAGGAAGCCGCCGCCGGCGAAAGTAATTTCGGAGCGGTCTGGGAGATGGCCGATTTCCTCTCCAGCCGGGAGATGAACGAGGCGGTGACGGTGGCTTATATTCCCCAGTCGCTGCCCGGCCACGCCCTGCTGGCGGCGCTGGCCTGCCAGGAGATCATCATGGGCCAGGACGCCTCGCTCGGGCCGGTAACCGGCCAGGCCAAAGTCATCCCCGCCCCGATCCGCAGCGCCTATAAAGATATCGCCCAGCGCCGCCACACCTTGCCGGAAGCGATTGCCCTGGGGCTGCTCGATCCGCAGTTGGAGGTCTATTCGGCGGTGACCGACCTGGGGACCGAATACGTCACCCCGGAAGGATTGGAAAAACTGAAAAAGGACCGCACCGTGCAATCGACCGAGGACTTCAAGCCCGCCGGCGACGCGCAGATTTTTGCCCGCAAGCTGCGGCTGCCGGGACTCATCAAGTCGTATGCCGACGACCGGCTCGCCCTGGCCCGGGCGCTCGATCTGCCGCCGGCCGCCGTCCAGGACGATCCCTCGCTGACGGGCGAGTGGAAGACGGTGCGGATCGATCTGAAAGGCCCGATCCGCAGCGGCGAGGCGGCCCGGATCCAGAAACTCATCGAGGACAACCGCCGCCGGGGCGTGAACTTCATCTGCCTGTGGATCGACAGCGCGGGCGGCGCGCCGGACGAAAGCAGCGATCTGGCCACCTATCTGGCCGGCTTGCCCTCGGACGAGGTGCGGACCGTGGCTTATGTCCCCTCGAAGGCCCGGGCCACCGCCGCGATCGTTGCCGAGGCCTGCGACCAGGTGATCGTCGGGCCGGACGCGGAACTGGGCGGATCGGGCGACGACAACATGTCGGCCGATGAAATCGACCAGTTCACCCAGACGATCCGCCAGTACATCGCCCCGAAAAAAGGCCGCTACTGGTCGCTGACGGCGGCCCTGATCAATCCCCGCCTGGAAATCTTCCGCTGCACCCGGCCCGGCGGCGAAGAGGAATTTCTCTCCGACGAAGAGCTTCAGCAGCCCGAAAACCTCGGCAAGTGGACCAAGGACCAGCGGATCCACGCGCCGGGCAGTCCCTTGCTGCTGAAGGGCCGGGAGGCCGTCGCGTTGGGATTGGCCCAGGACGAGGTCAACGACTTTCAGGGACTGAAACGCTATTACGGCCTGGAAAACGACCCCGAACTGGTCGAACCCGGCTGGGCCGACGTCCTGATCGAGGCCCTGGGTAAACCCGGCGTGGCCGTCCTGCTGCTGATTGTCGGTTTCGTCAGCCTCTACCTGGAACTGCACGCGCCGGGCATCGGCGTCGGGGGCTTCGCGGCGCTGGTCTGCTTCGCCCTGTTCTTCTGGAGCCAGTTTCTCGGCGGCACCGCCGATTGGCTGGAAGTGATCCTCTTCCTGGCCGGCGTCGCCTGCCTGCTGCTGGAGATCTTTGTCATTCCCGGCTTCGGCATCTTCGGGCTGGGCGGCGGGGCGATGATGATCATCGCACTGATCCTGGCCAGCCAGACGTTCGTCTTTCCGCAGAACGCCTATCAATTCGCCCAACTCCGGCGTTCGCTGCTGATGATCGCCGGCGCCGCGGGCGGATTGCTCGTGGGAATGTTCTTCCTGCGGAAGTGGCTCCCCCGGGCGCCGCTCTTGGGCCGGCTGATCCTCGCCCCGCCCGACGAGACCGAGCAGGAAACCATCGGCCGCCGGGAACTGCTCGTCGATTTTGAAAATCTCCTCGGCAAGCAGGGCCGGACGACCACCCCGCTCTACCCCGCCGGCAAGGCCCGAATCGGCGACGCCCTGATCGACGTCATCGCCGACGGCGAGATGATCGACCGCGGAAAGCCCGTCGAAGTCGTCGAAGTCCGCGGCAACCGCGTCCTGGTGCGGGAATTGTCCGTGGAATAAACAGCCGCTTACGGCTCTAAAAGAGAAAAATCGTTTTCCCGTACTTCAAACTTTTTCAAGGCCCAGTCGGCCGAATCCGAGGATTCCGCCTCATACCGATGAAGAGGCACGCAGCGAGAATCTCCGGTCCTTTTGCATAACATCTCCGCAGACGACGCCAGTGCAAGAGCCTCTCGAAGCAGGCTTCAACGGCCTCGCGGAATTTCGGCAACGAGCCGCCTGGTCCGGCCCGAATCTTCTCCCGCTCAGGGTGAAAAGGTTTTCAATCCTGACGCCTGTTGAGAACGGCGGTAATCGGTGGGCGTCACTTTCTCCTGGTTCAAAAAAACGACTCTCATTCGCTCCGCGTCGGTAAAACCCGCCAGGAACGCAACGGTTTTCATCGGGAGCGTCGTTTCCGTCAGCAGCCGCTTGGCGCGGGTCAGGCGGCAGCGGTTGATCTCTTCCAACACGGTCCGGCCGAGCACCTCGCGGAAGCGACGGTCGAGCGTCCGCCGAGGCGTCCGCAACTGGCGAGTCAATTTATCCACGGAGAGGATCCGATGGCTGTAGGTCCAGATCATTTCGACGGCCTTGGAGACTAACGGATCATCGCTGGCCGGCGCCTCAAAGCCGCTTTCCAAGTTGGAGAAAAAAGAGTCGTCCTCCGTCTGTTCCATCGTCTCCGCCAGCAGCCCCATGGCGGAAAGCGACCAGAGAACCGAATTCCGTGAAGGACGAGCGTTGATTTTTTCCAAGAGCTTGTCAAACCTCTGAACCAACGGTTGGGGTGAAGGTATGTTTAAGACGGGATTGTCCGGCGTGATGACGTGAAGGTTCATCAATCGGTGAAAGTATTCGCCGTTGAAGCTGAGCCAACGTTCGGTCCATCCCGTGCTCGAACCAGGTCGATAACGGTGCCAGACGCCGGGAAAGAGAAAAAAAGCCGAATTGGCTTTGATGGGGATCTCGCCCGTCGCCAAAGACTCGAAGGAGCCTTGGCCGGTTGTGATTAAAAGCATCTGGAATTCCGGCAGCGTCCGCCCCCGATTCCAATCGAATTGGTAGAGTTGCGGGTGATAGGCCGGAGGCGGGTAAACATCCCCCGGTTGATACACGGCCAGTCCCAGTCCGGTTACGTAGGCGCCCCATTTCATCGTAAAATCGCTGACCGGCAAATAATGGTATCGGTGCTCGGACATAGAAAACTCCCTTGGAGTTGCACTCCGTCAAACGGAATCTCGGCGTTGGCAGTCCCCATCGGCCTCGATGATTTCCTGAGGAAGCATGAAATGCGGATTCCGGTGTTTTTTCGAAATCCTCCGGTTGCAATCGAAATGTTCTCAAACCAATGCCTGCTGCAAACGCCGGTAAGCGGAAGGCGTCGTTTTTTCCTGGTTCTGGAAAACGACCCGCATCCGCTCCGCATCGGTGAAACCCGCCAGGTACGCGACGGTTTTCATCGGGAGCATGGTTTCCGTCAGCAACCGCTTGGCGCGCGTCAATCGGCAGCGGTTGATCTCTTCCAACACGGTCCGGCCGAGCGCTTCCCGGAAGCGGCGGTCAAGCGTCCGCCGGGCCGTCTGCAACTGGTGAGTCAATTGATCCACGGAAAAGATCCGATGACTGCAGGTCCAAATCATTTCGACGGCCTTGGAGACTAACGGATCATCGTTGGATTGTATCTCAAAACCGCCTTCCAAGCTAAAGGAAAAAGAGTCGTCCTCCTCCAGTTCCATAGCCTCGGACAGCAAGGCCATGGCATGAAGCGATAAAAGAACCGAATTTTGGGAAGGATGAGCACCGATTTTTTCCAGCAGCCGATCAAAGCGCTGCACCAGTTGTTCGGGAGAATGGATTTTCCAGACGGGCATCTCCGGAGTAAGGACATGGAGGTTCAGCAGCCGGTGACAAAATTCCCCGTTAAAGCAAATCCATCGCTCGGTCCACCCGGTCTGCGGATCGGGACGATAACGGTGCCAGACGCCGGGAAAAAGAAGGAAGACCGAATGGGATTCCAACGGGATCTCGCCCGTTTGCGGAGATTCAAAGGTCCCCCGGCCCTTCGAAATCAGGAGCATGGCAAATTCCGGCAGCGTCCGCCCCCGGCGCCAAGCGAACTGGTAGAGTGCGGGATGGCCCCGCGGCGGATAGGTCTTACCCGGAGGAATGACGACGCGGCCGCCGCTGGTCACATAAAGGCCGCACTGCATGGTCAAATCGCCTACGGGCAAGTAATGGAAACTGGAACCGGTCATGGGAAATTATCCCGACAAGATTGTTTTTTCCAGGAGTGGCAATAAAAAAGGGATGACGGACGGCGAGGGGACTGGCTGAAATTATGGGAAAACCTGGGTTTGGCAATCAAACGATTAATTTCCATCCTCGCTGTGATAAACTCCGCGGCAACTTCAAGAAAACCCGGAAATCGGGCCTTTTCGGTAACGTTCAATTGGTAGGTCATTATGCCGTATAAACGGAATAATATTTCGCATAATATTCAACGCTCTTGATTACAATACAGGAGTAAACCTGACCAATGGCTTGGTAAATGCCAAATTAGGCGGGAAAAAACACCTGTGAAGAAATACATTTTTTATTGGATGATACTCCCTACCCTTCTGGAGTATACGAAACTTAATCTTTTCAGGTTTCAGCACGTTGCATTTTTGGGGTTTCCAAAGCTCCCCACAGACCAGAAATCGGCAGTTTGAAAGAATATTATTTGGCTTAAAATATGGGAACATTCTTCGTGTAAAATCAATTTGGTCAATTATAATGAATAAAGTTGTTAAGGGGTTTTTTTACTTTTTCTGAATTTGCTTTTTTTACGGGAAAGAGGAGAAGCAGGGGAAGAGGCGTCCGAAATGTTCGGGGATCGGTGGGCTGGCTTTCATTAGTTGCCGGTCGCCTCGATTCCTTTTGGAGACGTATGGATGTGGACAATTCCTCGAAAACGAGGGATTCGATGGGTTTACCTCAAATCCCAATTCTAAGGGTTTCTCGAATACTTCATTATCAGAGTCCGTAAACTGACAGTTAACCATTTTATCAAAGGCATGAATTTATTGCTCGCCGGCTCAAAACCATTCCGGCGAGACGCTTGCCAGGAAATTACCAACCCCCGGAGGAATCACAAACCATGTGTTGAGAAATGTCGCGAAATACTCCTTTTCTCGCAGATCGATCCCGGAGGCAAGCCTTTTCGGGAGTTGATCTTGGATGACCCCAAAATACGGTGCGCCGAGAATAATCTTCCCGGAATGATTCCCGGCCGTACCTTTTGGATTCGATTCCCGACATCCGTCGGACGCCGCAGGCAACTTGCCCGTGCAAGCTTTTTATGCCGGTAAATCCGCCGGCGGCGACGTCGCTTGAAAGGGAATCGTATCCGGTCGCCTGTCAAACTCACGAACCCGAACAGTGAACGAGGATTACTGCCGGAACAGAGAAGAGGATTATTTCACGTTCGTTCCCTTATCATTTCACCTAAGGAGTTCTATATGAGAAACCAAAGTGTTTCTAAAATCTTGCTCCACGCTGCGTTCGGAGTTCTTGCCGTCGTTGCCCTGGCAACGTTTGCGGCTCCGACCGCACAAGCCGCGCAGGGCGTACTCTTTAACGACACGTTCGATGTGGGCCCCGGCTATGAGGATAACGATATCAACACGCTCATTGGCCCCCCACGACAGTCGGGAGCGTTTGTTGACCTTTACGGCGTCGCCGGCGTGAGTTACTACCAGGAAGGTTGGTGGGGAGGGAATGCCCTCACCTCCGGCAATGCGCCGACGGACGTAATGTACAGTACCAATGGAGCCGTGGCTGCAACTCAACAGGGTTTCGGCAACGTGTTTTCCCAGGGCGGATTAACGGTGGAGTTTGACATGACCACCGTGACCGACAACTGGGGCTGGATGGGCGTCGGCCCGTTGGGAGCAACTTACTGGCCGGCAGCCTACGGGTGTCCTCCCCTTTCAGGAGCCGCTATGATTGCGGGATATATGTACGACTATGGGTCTGAAACTTATTTAAGCTCGTACCAGTTTTTCTCTGATACTACAACCTCGCCCGTTGAAATGGGAACGATGCCTGCCGGTGTCGATTTTTCCGATCAAGGGTTCCATTCCTTCAAGGTGGAATATACCGACCCGACCGACGGCAACCCCTTCGACTTCCAGGGCGAGACCGACGTCACGTATTATGTCAAAGATAGTCTGGGCGCCTATGTGCAATTCGGAACGACCCAGGTCTTCGCAGACGGCGGTTTAACCTCCGCGGTTGTGCATCTGAGTGCGCTCAACTCTATTTCGTATTGGGACAACCTGAAAGTCACCGGCAGCGTGGACGCCTTTGCCAATCCTTGGAATGGAACAGGCTCGCAAAATTGGAGTCTGAATACGAATTGGGACGGGAATACGGTCCCCAACGCCTCCGGCGCAATAGCGTCGTTCCTGGACAGTTCCATAGCCAATAGTGTTACAGTCGATATCTCACCGAGGGTCGGATCCATCGTCTTCGGCAGCGTCAGCGGCGCTTTTTTGAATCAGGGCGGCAGCTACACCATCACGCTCGATAATACCGCCGTCGGTGGACCCACTACTTCCAGCCCGGCGACCATTGCGGTCGAAGCCGGTTACAACACCATTTCGGTCCCGTTGGTTCTCGACGGCAGCAACCTTGTTGTCTCGATCAGATCGGAAAACGAGTCCTTGAACATCGAGGCCGGTTTGGATGCCGATGGCAACGACGTAACCGTGACCAGTCCCCTCCCTCTCACCTGGAACACCCGGCCCGGCGGCTGCACGGTGTGGCCCTCGGGATCGCTCACGGTGCTGGGTCAGAACGTCACGGGAATTGAAACGTTGAAATTGGATTTTGCCAATTTGCACGTTATGGGCGTCACTCTGGAGGCCGAGGCGATTACCGGCGGCACGGGAGGACTCTTTCTCGAAGGCGGGACCGTGCTTCAGTCGGGCAAAAGCGGCAACGATATGTCGATCGACGTCGAGAAGTTGGACCTCATGTACAGCTCCAGTTACACGGCGGGTACCGGCGTCACCGTCAGAACCTCCGTGGTTTGCAGTTCGGATTGGACGGGCACGTTCACTCTCGACGGCGGAACCCTGGCAATGAATAACTTCAACAGCACCGGCGGCATCGGCTTGGATCTCGACATTGCCACTGAGAAACTGCTGTACGGGTTTTATATCGGCCCCAACGGCGGCACGATTGATGGGGGCGGCATGTGGAGCAATTGTTCAAAGCAGTTGATCTCGCCTGCCCCGGGAACCGACCCCGATACCAATCCCGCAGGCCCGCTGACGATTAACGGCCAGGGAGTTTTGACCTTCGCATTGGAGAACGATTCTTTATATAGCGACGTCTATCTCGAGAATGGAGGGGGCGTCTATACGGCCGCCGTGAAACCGTTAGGTCCCGGCACCTATCACCTATCCACCGGCGGTACCTTCTGCTTCGCTGGCACCGGCGCCATCGAAAACGATTTCACGACCGAAGGTCCCGGTGTGGCCGGCGCATACTTCACCACCCTTTTGACCGATGGGAATGGCGACTTCCAGGGGAACATCGATTTGAACGACGATCCCCTCGCCGATCCGGCTTCCTACGCCAGGTTGACCGACATGGCGAATTTTGGAGCCGGCACCATGGTAGTTTCCGGTAAATTGACCGGCGACGGCGGCCTGTGCATCGGTTCCATCGTGGGATACGCTGCGCAACAGCATATAGGGTGGAAAACGGTGACCATCGCGGGCGACGTGTCGAACGATTATACGGGTCCGACCGTGGTTATCGGACAATATCTCAAATTGGCTAAAGATAATTCGGGCGACGCCGAAGCCGAAAACACGGCCGTCGCCGTCGCCGGCGATCTCGTTTTGGACCCGAATTACAAAAACTTCGCATCCTCCGTTGCGGTGTTGGTCAAGGACAACCAGACGGGTCCCGACTGCGTCGTCCACTTCGACAGCCCGTCGTATCCCGCCCAAGCACTATGGACCGAGCTCTCCCTGCAAGGCCATACCACCACCGTCCGCGGATTAGTCTCGGAGGTGTTGGACGGTTTGAACGGGGTCGAAAACGCCTGCATTGCTCCTGCTTTCGGAAGCACCGATCCAGAAATGCAATTGCCTGCGGATCCGGGAAACTTGACGATCAAGACCAAAACGGGCGACGATTTCACCTTCGCCGGATATATGGGTGACACCATCCACATCGCGGGAACCGTTGGCGCCATGTCCCTCGTCAAGGACGGACCGGGCACCCAAAGATTCCTGCCCACTATTTGGGGTCCTGGCGGTCTCTATATTTACACCGGCGGAACGACCGTGAAGGACGGCACGCTGGACGTCAGCGCGCTTGGCGCGTTCACGCCGAACAGTCCGATTGTACTCGAAGGCGGCACCCTGATCGCCGGCAACGTGTTGTCCGGCCCGGTCAGCCGCGGCGACACGACCTCCGGCACCTTGGAGGCGGGCGGCACGACCTACACCACGTTGGCATGCACCGGACTGGTGGACATCGGCGAGGCCGTCATCGACGCCGGCCATACGTTGGAAATCTCCAACACGACCGCTACGAACGTCATCGACGTCGTCACCGGCGCAAGCGACAGTACGTTGCACGTGACCACCGATGCCTCGCTGACCTCCAGCAGCATCACCGTGGGCACGCTGACCATCGGCGGTACGCCTCCGCCTCCGCCTTCGTCGGCTTCGACGGTCGTCCCCGAGCCGAGCACCTGGGTGCTCCTGGCCCTGGGCAGCCTGGCCTTTGCCTGGTTCCGGCTGCGGAAGTAGCCCCCTTTTGACAGTGGTTTGACAAATATCAATTGTCAGATGGAGGATTTATTAACCGACAAGCCCGCCACTTGAATGATCCTTAACGTGTGTGGGTAATCTAGCCGGGTGTCGTGTCTGAATACTTGAGAGGGACACGGCACTCGGCTTTTTCTTTTTGGCAACGGGCGCACTCCACGATCTGCCGGTGCGGTGCACTTCTTTCTAAGCCCTGTTGACATCCACCCGGCGGACGATCCCTCCCCAGCCGCTCAAGTTCGACCCGAAAAACCAACCCGGCCTGAAAAAAACTCTTGCAAATGGGCCGCCCCGCTTGTATAATGTACATTAGTACATACTCGCTCTGGACTGCTAAAAACGCAGCGATTTTTAACCATGCGGCAGTCGTATTTCGATGATGGTTTTGTTCCGATGTTGATGATGATCGACGGGCCGAAGGCCCTGTGGTTCACCCAGCCCTGGGCATCGCCCAGGGGGACCAGAGCAACGCCGTGTTG
>JAFGPV010000012.1 GCA_016936015.1 Pirellulales bacterium | reverse complement strand
TTAAGGCCAACGGCAGTAATCCTTTCCGCCGGCTCCTATCATAGCAAAAATGTGGGTAAACTTAAGGCTGTTAGCCGCCGGCTAGGGCTTTTTGGATCGGTTGGAGATAGGCCGTCACGAAGAGATGGAAGATCATGTAAATGATCAACGCGGCGACGAGCACCCAGATGACGATGCCGGCGAAAACGGCCAGTGAGGCCGAGCCGGACCGGGCCTGATCGCGGTATTGCCGGTTTTGCAGGGCGAAGGTCTCTGCCAGGCGGCCGCTCTCTTCGCCGACCGCCACGGCGTCCAATAGATCCCGGGGAAAACAACGCGCCTGGAGGAAGGATTCGTGCAACGAATTTCCCTGCTCCAACATGCGGTCGATCGACGCCAGCGGATCGAGGTACGTCGCGTGATTGGTCGAGTGGAGACTGATCCGCACCGCGCGGCGGATCTCCATGCCGGCGTCGAACGTCAGGTACAGCGACCAGGTCAACCGGGCTAGGAGAATCTTGTTGACGGCACCGCCCAGGAGCGGCACGCGGAGGACGAAACGTTGCACAGGCCGGATCCAAAACGCCCCCCGCCGGACCGCTTGCAGAAACACGAAGATGATCCCGCCGAGGGCCGCCAGGATCAACAGATAAATCACCACTCCCTTCGCGCCGTAAAGACCCCAGCCGAGCGGATCGAAGTCGGAGCCGGTCATCTGGCGGATGAATCCCGAGATCCAGATGAACAGCCCGATCACGCCCAGGGCGAGCCCCAACTGGATCATCGGCCAGGCGATAGTGGCCAGGAACTGGCGGCGGACCTGGAGCTGTTCCTGATAATTTTCGGCCAGTTGCTTGAAGACGGCGTCGAACCGGCCGGTCTGCTCGGCCACGGCAATCAGTTCGCCCATCAGCGGAGGGAAATAGTTTCCCGCGGCGAAAAAGGCCTCCGAGAGGGAGTCGCCCGCCGCAACCGACCGGCTGACGATCTCCAGGGGCCGCCGGGCGGCCCCGCCGGCCCGCTGGGCCTCCTTGGCCCAGATCGACCGGGCGTCCAGCCCCGCCTCGTAGGCAATCGCCGCCCGGCGGCACAACTGGCCGACGTTGCGGAGCGAGATGCGAGGCGAGAAAATCATCCTTTCAGCATAACCGAGAAGGGGGGAAAGGGAAAGGGGATTTGGACAGCGGGCGGAAAGGCGATGAAGAAGATGAGGATCATCGTCGAGGTTTTAACAACCGGCGGCCGGCGCAGCGCCAAGCGGCGGCGCCTAAAACGCCCAAGGTCAACAAGATCCACGTGGACGGCTCCGGTACGAAGGAAATGGTGTATTTGTACGAGTTGGCGTTCCACACCGCCGGGGCCGAGGAACCTTCCGCGCCGATGTTCGTCATGTAGAGTTCGAGTTCGAGCGTCTCGGGATTTTCCAAGATCTTGAAATTGGAACACTGCACGGAACTTGCCTCGCCCGGTTGGCGGTCGGCGATCAACGTGACCGTGTCCTTTTTCAGCGCGACCAGGTCCTCGTCAACTTCGGCAATGACCAGCGGGTAGCGGGGCGAATTGCCGTTGGGCGCGGAGGGCGTGATATTGCCGAGCCAATACAACTTGCCGGTCGCCTGGGAGCGGAAGAGCCGATCCATCGACGAGGGCGAATAAAAGGAACTCCCATCGTCGTATTTTAACTCCTGCACGGGCGAAGAAAGCGTCAATCCGCCGTCGGTGGAAACGCTGTACCACTTATGGCCTGCGGTCGTGGCGGTGTTCGAGCCCCGCCACACGTCCAGAATACGCCCGTCCTTGAGTTCCGCGACGTCCGTTTCCAGCAATCCCCTGGAGGAGATGTCAATCGAGACGCCGATCGGCGGGCCGGCCTGCCAGTCGTAATCTTGCGTGGCGGGATTCCACGTGCCGACGAAGTTGAGCGCCCCGAGCCGCTCCTTCCGCTGATCGTTCAGCGGATCGTTAGGGTCGTTGGCGCTGCTGGCGCCGAAGACGACGTGCCCGGTGGACGTCGTCGCAAATAACTGCCCATGGGAGGCGTTATTATTGTTCAGGTAATCGGGGTTGAGGGGATCGGAGGAATTGAAATCCGGCCCGGCCTCATAGGTCAACATCTTGGGAGTCGTCCACGTCCGGCCATGATCCGACGAAAGACGGTAGTACATGTGAATAAAGTTTTGGTTGTTGTACCGGATAATCCGCGACCAGGGCTGAATCAGCAGACCGGAGACGGGATCGTAGTTTACCCGGCGGGCGATTTCGGACACCGTGACGCCCGAATAGGTCACTTGCGAGCCGGGAAGGGTCTGAAATTCCGACCATGTCCGGCCGTTGTCGTTAGAGAACCGAACCGCGGCGTCATCGGTCGTGTCGCTGGCGGAGGTATGCGATATATATTCAATCCGTTCCAGCCCGGGGCCTCCTCGGGCCTGTTCGACCTCCACGTCGACGCCGTACGCGGGATGCTCCATGTACAACTCGCGTTGAACCGTGACAATAGGCGTATTGATTTCCCACGGCATCGTTGCAAATGCAACGTGAGCGAGAGCCAACCATAACATCACGCCGCACGACGCCCAGCGAAGCATCCCCGTCGGGAAAAAAGAAAAAGACAATCCTTCAGGACGGCGCTGGTGTTGTTGGAAAAACATGATGCATCCCTCGGAGGTATTGAGTTGTGTGGCATTCATATCGTGAGGACTAAATCCGTAATAACGCATTCGTTCGTCATTGGCTGATGAACACCGATAGGAATCACGTAAATGAGAGAATGCCTAATGGCATTCTGATGTATATCAGTGTATACATTCTGCAGTTTTTCTGCAAATTTCCAAGTGCTTTTTCCTGCATTGGCCAAACCTCTGGGGGGATAGATAGCAATTTTCATTGCAACAGACGTTCGCCCCCCCGAATTATGTAATTCAAGAAAAACAGAACGACTATTCAGAGAACAAAGGAAAAGGATTTTTGATGCCCTACAGAGACTCATTTCCCGATCAGCGGACGTAAGACGGCGGCAGCGGGGCGTCGGGCGGTTGCTGCACGGCGACTGACCGGACGGCATCGGTGCTTTCCGCAACGCCGGGACGCGCGGCGGCGGATTTTAGTCGAGTAAACCGTAACCGATTATCTGGAAATCAGTTACTCTCCGATGCTAGCATCAAACCGGGGGCCAGATTCCTGCGATTGACCCTTTTTGCCCCCTGTTCTATAATTTGCTCTCCATCGGTAATAGTGAATCAGACAAAGGGAATTGTCCGGCGTGGCAGCAGTGCGAAAGGGACTTCGCTTTCATGACCACCCAGGAGTTGACGGTGTCCGGCGGACTGTCGTTTGACACCAAAGAGCAGGTCAAGCAGGCGATCGACATCGTCGATCTTGTCGGCGGCTACATTGCATTGCGGCGGCAGGGCCGCAACTACGTGGGCCTCTGCCCCTGGCACGACGACACCCGGCCCAGTCTCCAGGTCAATCCCGAGCGTCAATCCTTCAAATGTTGGGTTTGCGATATCGGCGGCGACGT
>JAFGPV010000087.1 GCA_016936015.1 Pirellulales bacterium | reverse complement strand
GTGAAGGTCGTCAACCTCTGGATCAACCGGATGATCGGCGACGAGTTCCTGCCGGAAGACAGCGATCGGAATCCCGACGGCACGCTGAAGAGTTGGCCGAAGTGGGTTCTCGAGGGCAAGTCCAGCCCCACCGGCCGCTACACGTTCACCACGTGGCGGCTGTGGCACAAGGACGATCCGCTCCAGCCGTCCGGCCTGCTCGGACCCGTGCGGATCGTTCCCCAGTTGCACCGTGTCGTAAAATAAGTAAAAGCGGCATCTTGCCGCTTCGTTTGTGCGGCAAGAAACGTGATCGCTACCCAGTAACGCGGCAAGATGCCGCCGTCGCCGCGATCGTCCTCGGCCTGCTGCTTTTCAGCCTCTTCGGCTCGCGCTGACAGAAAGCCGCGACCGTTGGTCGCGCACCGGGACGCGACCGCCGGTCGCGGCTTGATGGAGTGCTATTCCGGCTTCCGCTTCAGCGTGAAGTTCATGAAGTGGATGCCGGTCTCGTCGTCGGTGACGACCGTGCCGCCGGGGGCGAGATACTTTTGCAGCGTCTCGAAGGGGGGCAAGGGATTGCTCGTCAGCGCCGAATCGAGCGACTGGAAAAAGGGATTCCGCTCGGCCTCGCGTTTCAGACCCTTCCGGACGTGTTTGGCCTGGGCCAACTCGTAGAGATACCGCAGGCTTTCGTCCTCCCGCTCAAAGGTGACCATCGCCGGCCCGTTCTCGCCGCCGAGGCCTTGGATCTTGCTCATCACCAGCTTGAAATCGGGCTCGTCGCCCAGGGCGCCTTTCCCTTCGGCCGCCGTCAGCAGGACCTTTTCGTACAAGGCAGTGTGATTGGCGACGATCAGATAATCGTCGACGATGCCGAAGCAGAAATTCCGGATAGGATTATCCGCCGGAAAACCCAACTCGTTTTTATAATAGGTTTTCCCGGCGTAGTTGAGGGGAGAGAATCTGGCTTGGAGCCATTCGAGCACCTTATCTACGGCCCGTTGGATTTTTTTCAAGTCCTTGATCTTCAAGGCGATCAGAAACTGGGAACTATGCTCCGTCACCGGCCGCTGGATCCAGGAGACCAGCGTCACCCGGCCGTCCAGGGCGGAGAGGACTTCCTGCTGCAAATCGACGCCGCTGATTCGCTGGAAGCGGTCCGTCAGGAACCGGTTGACGGTCCCTTCGCCCAGGTAGCCGTCGATCACCTTGGTCAGCGCCTCGAGCGATTTTGGGATGTCCCAATGAAAAGTGGTGTACTTTACCGAGTCGGGCGGCACCCAGTATTCGGGCTGGATCGGACCGGGTTTGAAGGCGATGACCTTCAGAACTCCGGAGCGGGGATTTTCCATGGCAACGTGGAGGTGGGCCACGCTGTCGAACCGGCTATCTTCCATCAGCATGCTTCCCCCCACGCCCGTAAGGCCGTCCAGGCCCAGGGCCGGCATCATGGCCAGGAAGATCTGCCCCCGCCCCGATCCCATGCTGTCGCTCATGGACTTGAGTAAGTTTTGGACATCCAGGTAGGCGATGACCTGCGGGGTCTCGTCCCGCGAGCCGCGGCAGCGGCTCATCACCGTGGCGAACGTGGGGTTTTCGGAGAGGGTTTTTTTGTTTTCGCCGTCCCAGGCGGCCAGGATGTCTTTCGCCGTCTCCAGGCCGGCCGTGAGGACCACGGTGTTGTCCCTTTCAAAGAACACAAAATCGGGCCGGCCGCGGCCGTTGCGTTCGAAGTACATGAGCTTCACGCCGCCGACGGTCTCTTCGCGCCGTTTCATGCCCGATTCTTTTTCGATGCTCTCTATCCCCTTTTGCACCAGT
This sequence comes from Pirellulales bacterium, assembly GCA_016936015.1. Classification (GTDB taxonomy): domain Bacteria; phylum Planctomycetota; class Planctomycetia; order Pirellulales; family Thermoguttaceae; genus JAFGPV01. The sequence goes on along the minus strand of JAFGPV010000087.1, from coordinate 8,265 downwards.
CGCCGGGCCAGCGGCATCTGCTCGCCGGCCTCCAGCAGGAGCGCCATGGCCGGCTCGCCGTGTTCCTTATGGCTGATGTAGGCGAAGGCGATTTCACCCTGATAGATTTTCAGCATCTCGTCCAACGACAGGCCGACCTGCTCCTTGATCGAATCGACCGCTTTGGCCAGGTCGCTGCGCAACCGTTCGAAAAACGGCTTCAATTGCGGATCCTGCAGCATCCGGCCGAAGTTGGTGCGGAGGAACGTCTCCTCCAACTGCCGGGCGTCGGGCGTCGAGACGAAGAAGATCGTATTTTCCGGCAGGAGCTTGGCCGCCGGGGGGCGCTCGGCCCCGAAGGTACCGGCAAGTGGGAATAAAAAACAAAGGGCCGCCAGTCCACAGAACAATTGCCGGGAAGAAATACCGAAGCGTCTCATGCTGTTTTCCTTTCAGAAATCCGCAACCGTCGGTCGCGCACAGAAACGCCACCGACGGTCGCGGCTTTAGGGAGATTATTCCGGTCTCCGTTTAAGCACGAAGGTCATAAAGTGGAGGCCCGTTTCGTCGTCGACGATCGTCGCGCCGCCGGGGGCGAGATACTTTTGCAGCGTCTCGAAGGGGGGCAGGGGATTACTCGTCAGCGCCGAGTCGATCGATTGGAAGAAGGGATTCCGCTTGGCCTCGCGTTTCAGACCCTTCTGGGCAAGTTCGGACTGGGCCAACTCGTAGAGATACCGCAGACTTTCGTCATGCCGTTCGAAGGTGACCATCGCCGGGCCGGTCTCGCCGCCGAGACCCCGGATCTTGCTCATCACCAGCTTGATATCAGGCTCGTCGCCCAACGATCCTTTTCCTTCGGCCGCCGTCAGCAGGACCTTTTCGTACAAAGCGGGTTGCTCGGCGAAGATCAGGTAATCGTCGACAATGCCGACGGACGTGGGCGTAAACAGCCCGAATCCCAGGTGGCGGGATTTGGCTTGTCCTTGGTAGTACGTCTTGCCGGCGTAGCTGACTTTACTCAATATGTTGGAATGTTGCTCCGCGAAACGTTCCAGGGCCTTTTGGACGTTTTTCACGTCCTTGAACTTCACGGCCAGCAGGCTTTGTTTACTCTGCACGCGGTTGACCGGCTGCTGGATCCACGAGAGAAACGTCACGCGTCCGTCCAGGTCGGGGATCAAGCCCGTCTGTAGATCGAGGCCGAATTCATCCTGAAACTGCCCCTTGGAATAACGGCTGACGGTTCCCTCGCCCATGTAACTGTCGATCAGTTTCTGGATCGCCTCGAAGGATTTCTGAAAATCCCAATGGAACGTCGTGTATTTCACCGTATCGGTCGGGACCCAATACTCGGGTTTGTCGGGCCCCGGCTCCAAGGCGATCACCTTGAGCACCCCGGAGCGGGGATTTTCCAAGGCAATATGCACGTGGAGCACCATGTCGAACCGGCTGTCGTCCAACAGCAGGCTTCCCCCGACGCCCAGAAGGCCGTCCAGGCCTAGGGCCGGCATCATCGCCATGATGATCGCGCCTTGTCCCGAGTTCAACCGGCTACCGAGACGGATGTAATTCTGGAAATCCAAATAGAAGATGACCTGCGGGGTTTCGTCCCGGGAGCCGCGGCTGCGGCTCATCACCGTGGCGAAACCGGGATTGTCGGAGAGGGTTTTCCGTTTCTTGCCGTCCCAGGCGGCCAGAATGTCCTTGGCCGCGTCCAGGCTGGTCGTGAAGACCAGGGTTTTGTCCCTTTCGAAAAAAACGCTGTTGGGATCATGGCCAACGCCTTCAAACCAGGTCACGGTGGCGCCGTTGATGGTCTCCACATGTTTCTTCCGCTGGTCTTTTTCCTGATCGGACATGATCTTTTCCAGCACTCTCCGTACCAGCGGCATTTGGTCGCCGGCCTCGAAAAACACCGCCGGAACCGGCTGAGGCACCTGAATTTTGGTGTGGGCCGAGTCGGGCAAGGTTATCTCGACCAGCTTGAAATCGACGATGGCAAAAGCAATTTCTCCCTGATAGATTTTCAGCATCTCGTTCAGTGAAATGCCGATGTGATCCTCGGCCTTCGCAACCGCTTTGGCCAGGTCGCCGCGCAACTGCGCAAACAGCGGCTTCAGGTATGGGTCCTGCAGCATCCGGCCGATATTGGTAGCGAAAAATTTCTCCTGCAACTCCCGGGCGTTGGGCGCCGAGACGAAGAAGATCGTGTTCTCCGGCAGGAGCTTGGCCGCCGAGGGGCGCTCGGCGAAGAGCGGTCCGCATGTGGCAACCAGCAAGAGGAACGCCGTTGTGCCGAACGGCCGTCGCCAGGGAGTTAAACTAAGGCGTTTCATCGTATTTCCTTCTATCAAGCCGCGACCGTTGGTCGCGCAACTCCGCACCGCGACCAACGGCCGCGGTTTGATGATATGATTACAAAATAAACTTGCTCAGATCCTCGTCCTGGGCCAGGTCGGCCAGCCGCCGGCGGACGTAGGCGGCGTCGATCTCGACCTTGCCCTTCTTCATGTCGGGGGCCTCGAAGCTGATCTCCTCCAACAGCCGCTCCATGATCGTGTACAGCCGCCGGGCCCCGATGTTCTGCGTCGTCTGGTTGACCTGGTAGGCGAACTCCGCCAGCGCGTCGACGGCCTCGTCGTGAAAGACGATCTTCACCTTCTCGGTCTCCAACAGCGCTTCGTACTGTTTCGTCAGCGCTCCCTTCGGCTCCTTCAAAATGCGGATGAAATCGTCCTTGTTCAGGTCCGTCAGCTCGACGCGGATGGGGAACCGGCCCTGCAACTCGGGCATCAGGTCGCTGGGCTTGGCCTTGTGGAACGCCCCGGCCGCAATGAACAAAATGTAATCCGTCCGTACGAAGCCGTAGCGGGTCTGCACGGTGGTCCCCTCGACGATCGGCAGCAGGTCACGCTGCACGCCCTGTCGCGAGACGTCCGCCCCGTGCGCGTGCTCGCTGGCCACGATCTTGTCCAACTCGTCGACGAAGATGATCCCCAGGTTCTCGGCCAGTTCGACGGCCTTGCCGTTGACCTTTTCTTGATTAATCAAGGCCTCACACTCCTGCTCGAACAACACGCCCCGGGCCTCGGCCACGGTCATTTCTCGGCGGGAGGTCGAACGCGGAAGGATCTTCTCGAACATCCCCTGCAGGTCGAAATCCATCTGCTCCATCCCCACTCCGGTGAACATCATCGGTACGGCTTTGTGTTCTACGGTCAATTCCACGTGGCGGTTCTCCAGTTCGCCGGCCACGAGCATCGCCCGGAACTTTTCCCGGGTCCGCTCGAACCGCTCGGGCGAATCGGGGCTGCCGGGCGCGGCGTCGAAGGTCGGCGGCGTCGGGGCCAGCAAGTCCAGCAGCCGCTGCTCGACCCGGCGCTTCGCCTCCTCCTCCACCCCCTGCCGCTCCTGCTGCCGGACCAGGCCGATGGCGTTCTCCACCAACTCGCGGACCATGCTCTCGACGTCCCGGCCGTAGTAGCCCACCTCGGTGTATTTGGTCGCCTCAACCTTGATGAACGGGGCGCCGGTCAGCTTGGCCAGCCGCCGGGCAATCTCCGTCTTGCCCACCCCGGTCGGGCCGATCATCAGGATGTTCTTCGGCGCCACCTCCTGGCGCATCTCCTCGCCAAGCTGCTGCCGCCGCCAGCGGTTCCGGATGGCCACCGCCACCGCCCGCTTCGCCTCGTCCTGACCCACGATGTGCCGGTCAAGCTCCACCACGATCTCACGCGGAGTTAAATCACGCACGTTTTCCTCCAGACGTTTAAAAAAATGGATGATCTCTTATGAATGACGAAGGACGAATGTCGAATGTCGAAAGAATGACGAAGCTCGAATGACGAAGTACCTGCTGATTGACCGTAAAAAATAAATTCGGATTTCGTCCTTCGGATTTCTTTCGTCATTCGTCATTTGTCATTCGTCATTTACCATTCCCCTCACGTTTCCGACCGCATTTCCTCAACGACGATTTCCTCATTCGTGTACACGTCAATTCCCGCGGCGATCCCCAGCGCGGTCCGCACGATCTCGGGGGCGGTCAGCGCACTGTGGGCGACCAGCGCCCGGGCGGCCGCCGTGGCAAAACTGCCGCCGGAGCCGATCCCCAAGATGCCGTCGGTCGGCTGCACCACGTCGCCGGTGCCGCTGACCAGCAGCGTATGTTTCGCGTCGACCACGGCCATCATCGCCTCCAGCCGCCGCAGCGCCCGGTCGGTCCGCCACTCCTTGGCCAGTTCGGTGGCCGCCCGAGGGATGTTCGCCGGATACTCCTTGAGCTTCGCCTCGAACCGCTCCAGCAGGGCGAAGGCGTCGGCCGTGGCCCCGGCGAACCCGGTCAGCACTTTCCCCTCCAACAGCGGCCGAATCTTCACGGCGTCGGCCTTCATTATCGTGCTCCCGACGGTCACCTGCCCGTCGCCCCCCATCGCCACGATCCCCTTGTGCCGGACGGTCAAAATAGTGGTGGAATGTGATTTCATGGCCGGAAAATCCCCCATAAATTGTGGTGTGCTTCCAGTAATCCTAACCATTGTAGGGAGAATTTCAACAGGTGCGAAGCGGATGCTGGACGGCGGCTATCGAAATGGGATAGAATAACAGGTTTCTTTCACTTTCACGGCGTCTTGATCGCCGAACACCCTTTATTCTCAGAGCACTTTCCATGTCAGACACCCCTAGTGTTTCCAAGTTCGATGTGATTTTTTATCCCCGATCGGTGGCAGTCGTCGGCGCGTCGTCGCGTCCCGGCACCGTGGGCAACGATATCTTCCGCAACTTGCTGTTCAACGAATTCCAAGGCTCGGTGTATCCGGTCAATCTGAAAAGTTCGCACATTATGGGCGTCCATTGCTACCCGACGCTCGGCGATATTCCCGGTCCGGTGGATTTGGCCGTTTTGATCGTGCCTGCCGGGGCCATCCTAAACGTCGTCGATCAGAGCATCGCGAAGGGCGTGAAGTCGCTGGTGGTGATCTCTGCCGGATTCAAGGAAATCGGTCCCGCCGGGGCGAAGCTGGAGCAACAACTCCGCGACAAGGTCCAGGCGGCCGGCATTCCCTTGATCGGCCCCAACTGCCTGGGGGTCATCAACACCGATCCCGTAGTCTGCATGAACGCCGCCTTCGGCCGGAAGATGCCCTCGACGGGCAACCTGGCCTTCCTCTCGCAAAGCGGCGCCTTGTGCACCTCGGTGCTCGATTACGCCGAAGAACGCCAGATGGGTTTCTCCAAGTTCATCAGTTTCGGCAACAAGGCCGACGTCAACGAAGTCGATCTCATCAAATATCTGGCCGATGACCCCAAGACCTCGGTCATCGCCATGTACCTCGAAGACGTCAGCAACGGCCGGCAGTTCATCGAGACGGTCCATAAAGTCACCTGGGACACCCGCAAACCGATGCTCTGCCTGAAGTCGGGACGGACGCCCGAGGGGGCCAAGGCGGTCAGTTCCCACACCGGTTCGCTGGCCGGCAGCGATTCGGTTTACGACGCCCTGCTGACCCAGAGCGGCGTTCAACGGGTCGATACCATCGCCGAGCTGTTCGACTACGCCGCCCTCTACACCACCCAGCCCTTGCCTCGCGGCGACCGCGTGGCCATCATCACCAACGCCGGCGGGCCGGGCATCATGGCCACCGACGCCGCCGTCCGCTTCGGCTTGAAACTGGCCGAACTGAGCGACGAGACCAAGACGAAGCTCAAGGAAAAACTGCCGCCGACCGCCTCGCTCCGCAACCCGATCGACGTCATCGGAGACGCCCGGTCCGACCGCTATCAATCGGCCGTCCGGACCGTCCTGGAGGACAAAAACGTCGATATGGGCATCGTCATCCTCACGCCCCAGTCGATGACCGACATCGAGGAAACGGCCGCCGTGGTCCCCAATTCGATCAAGGGGATCGACAAACCGGTCGTCTGCGCCTTCATGGGCGCCAAGGACGTGGCCCCCGGCGTGGCCATCCTCCGCAAGGAAGGCGTGCCGAACTACCACTTCCCCGAAGACGCCGTCCGGGCGCTGAACGCCGCCGCCCGGCTGGTCAACCTGATGGAGATCCCCCGCCGCGCGGTGCCCAAGTTCACCGACCTCGACGTGCCTCGGGCCTCAAAACTCGTCGCCGAACTGCTCGACGGCCACGAGAAACGCTACCTCACCCAGTCCGAGTGCCGGCCGATCCTCGAATGCTATAAACTCCCCTTGCTCCGCAGCGGAGTGGCCAAAAGCGCCGACGAGGCGGCCCAACTGGCCGATTCGTTCGGGGTCCCCGTCGTCATGAAAGTCATGTCGCAAGACGTAGTCCACAAGTACGACGCCGGCGGCGTGATCCTCAACGTCCACGGCGGCGACGAAGCCCGGGCTGCGTATCAAAAAATCCTCCGCAACGTCGAGAAATCGGTCCCCGGCGCGAAAATCGAGGGGATCCTCCTCGAAGAAATGGCCCGCAAGGGCGTCGAAGTCATCCTCGGCGCCAGTCGCGACGCCCGATTCGGACCGCTGATGATGTTCGGACTGGGCGGCACCCTGGTCGAAGTCCTTAAGGACGTCACCTTCCGCCTGGCCCCCATGTGGGAGATCTCGGCCGAGCGGATGGTCCACCAGATCCGCGCCTTCAAGGTCCTCGACGGCTTCCGCGGCAATCCGCCCTCCGACATCGACGGCATCGTCGACGCCCTGTTGCGCCTCTCCGCCATGGTCTGCAACCATCCCGAGATCGCCGAACTGGACATTAATCCCCTGATCGTCCACGCCAAGGGCCAAGGCTGCTCCGTGGCCGACAGCCGCGTCCTCCTGCGCCAGGTCAAGTAAGCAGGCATCCGAAAACTCCCCTCTCCCCGACCACTGCGTGGTGCCCGGAGAGGGGTCGGGGGTGAGGGCAGCTTTCATTTATTCTCTTTCACACCTTCTCCCTTCTCACCTCTTCCAACCCATCTCCAGGCCGAAGGCCCCGCAATTCGCCCCGCCCAGGGCGCCGCCCTGGGGAACAATGGCCCGAGAAAACTAATCGGTCCAACGGACCAACGATTCGGGGCGGATTTCGGCGAATTCTTGGCCCGTTGGGCCGAAAAATCGGTAATACGCCCCTTCGGTCTCCAGGGCGTTGCCCTGGGCTAGAAGAACATCTGCCCTTTCAGGGCGTGTCGTCTTGTAAAAAACGCAGAATGCACCCGAAACGGCCTATCGCCTCAGAGACGGTATAGCCTGCCCATCAACCGCCTGCTATGATTCGATTTACCTTGAATTCTCAAGCGTCCTCAGTTATTCGCCAATAACGAAGATGACCAACCGATGCGTGCATTAATTGGATGCTCCAGCGTAATTGCTCTCATCGCTTTTATCATTGGATTTGCGGTCTCACTATTCATCAGCGAGGCCACATGGACCGAACGCCTGATGATGGCTGGAATGCCGGCAGCCATCGCGTTTATTGCTGCGTTCCTGCTGAGCATCCGTGATTTCACTCGCCACCACACCGTGATGCGGACTGTTCGCGGTCATCTGCTTGCGTGCAGCGATACATCCGACGAACATTTCCTATCCTCGCGTCCGTGTGACGATGCTGCGCTGCTGGTAGAAACAAGAAAAGCAATATCACGGTTCTTCGACGTACCTGCCGTCAAGGTCGGCCGGAACGTCCACCTGCTTCGCGATCTTCACGTAGACAAACTGGAACCGTCTTTCCAGTTCTATGTCGTGGATTCGGTTATCTCCTCGCAATCCGTCGAACCAAAACCGTTTGCGTTCGCCATGGTTGGTCTCGAATCAATTGATGATTTGACGAAGGCAATCCGGAAGGTACTCAACGGTTTTGACTCAAAAAATCCCACGGAGGATGCACACGAAGCATAGGTTCCTGACAAATCGTAAACAAGAGATTGAAGAGATGATACTCTCCGATCCCGACTCCTTTGAACGACATTTTCAATCTGCTCCTCAATAATAGTTACGTTTTTTTAAAATTCATCCTTCTCTTTGCGCCTTCGCGCCTTGACGAGGGAAGATCCGTCCCGAAGGGACGACAGTCCATAGCCAGGGTGTGAGTCCATGGGAAAATCTTCTGCCGCACCGTTGGGGCTTGGACAGAGAAAACGCCTTGGTTTCTTCCCAATCCTTAAGCCCCAATCCCTTGTCCCTACAGCCTCCAAATTTTCTCCCCAATGGCCCAAAAAATCCCTTGAAAATCGGCCATGCCCTGATATAATGAACATCGGTATAGTATTTGTTCTTTGAAGTGCGCCGTGCCAAGGCGGCGATTTTCAGCGGGTGGAAGTCCCGCCCGG
>JAFGPV010000002.1 GCA_016936015.1 Pirellulales bacterium | reverse complement strand
GATGGATTCGATGGCCCTGTATCGCGGGATGGACATCGGTACCGCGAAACCGACCGCCGAGCAACGCCGGGCCGTGCCCCATCATCTATATAATCTAGATACCCATAACCGCCGCGGCGTCAAGGCCCGATTTGGGGATTTTCTAAAACAATCACAACACCGGAATGGAGAGAGGCTAGCCTGGGGTCCAGGGGGCGGCAATGAGCGCCCCTGGTCGGCCAATGGACTGGCCGAAACATGGGAGCAGGGATGCCCGTGCCGCGTTGTGCGTTCCCTCGGTTCCGATCGTTCCCTCGTTTGCTGTATCGCGCACATGGTAGACACCCATTCGTGCCGTCCGGGCTTTCGCCCGTCGCACATTGTACGGTTCACCGGCCGCAGTGCCCAATCACAATAGCAGCGGAAGTTTTTTTCGCTAGTCCCCTGGAACGGGCCACGTGCAGCCGTGTCGGTGCGCGAAACGACGTTGTCTCCTTAAGCCGCTTGGCCGGCGTGCTCGCGCTGCCAGCGCCGCAGCCGCTTCCAACAGATCTCCGCGAGTTTCCTGGCCGCCGCCACCCGCGCAATCTTCGCGCCGGATCGTTTGCGGATGCGGCTGTAAAAGTTCCTTAAGGCGGCGTCTCGGCGAACGGCCTTCATCGCCGCCTGAACCAAGACCCAGCGCAGCCACGGCGAGCCTTGCCGCGTGATCGAGCCTTGGTAGCAGTGGCCGCCGGATTGGTGAACGCGCGAGGTCAGGCCCGTGTAGGCGCCCACTTGCTTGGCCGTGCAGAAACGCTCCGCCTCGCCGATTTCCGCGACGATCAACAGCGCTGAGTACAGACCAATGCCGTAAATGTCGGCCAAGGCCTCCACCTGCGGAAATGCCCGCCGCACCTCCTCCAGGCGATTGTCGAAGAGGATCATTTGTTTGGCGTAATGCCGAAGACGTTCCAGCAGTTCGTCGCGAACCATGTTCTCGATCGGCCCGAAGTCTTGGCCGCGAAACCAACCCAAACCGCGCGGGCCGAACGGCGTGCGGTATGGCGGCTCCCGGTTTTGCCGCGCCAACAAGGCCCGCAACTGAATCTTGACTTCTGCCAAGTGTCTTCCCAGTCGGGCGCGGTTGCGGGTCAGGTCGCGCAACTGCTGGTAGGGTTCCGGTGGAATGTAGGCCAGGGGAATTTGGTTGATGCGCAGGAGATTGGCCAGCAACTGGGCGTCGAGCTTGTCGGTCTTGGTGCGGCGTTGTATCATGGCCCGCAGCCGCAGGGGATGGGCCAAGAGGACCGTGCCGTAAGGCCGCAGAAGGTTGTACAACCAACGATAGGTCCCCGTGGCCTCGATCACGGTGCGGAACGACCCCAGGGCACTCACCGTGCTCACGATAGTCGCCGTGTCCGTACAAGGGATGGTAACGGGATTCATGGCTTCGCCAACATCATTGACTGCCGCAAGCACCACGGTCTTTCGATGAAGATCGATTCCAACGTGCCACATGATAAAGCTCCTTGTTTGGTGGACTAGGAATGAAGTTGCACACCTCAAACTTAGTCCACCGGCAAGGGGCCTTTTCACGCGGCGGTTATAGTATCAGCAGCATACATAACTATTGACCTGAAGCGGCGTAATTGCTAGATTTGCGAACATGCTACGCTTAGCACGAGTGGTCATTCCTGGCATGCCGCATCACATTACGCAGCGGGGAAACCGCCGACAGCAGACGTTTTTCAACGAGGGAGACTATGCAGAGTATGTGGAGTTGATGGGCAAGTGGTGCCGCGAGGAAGGGTCCGTAATTCAACATGAGCGCACGGGTCGGGTTCTCGGCGATGAGGAGTTCCAGATGCGATTGGAAAAGAACCTCGGGCGCGTCTTGCGACGACAAAAACTGGGTCCCAAACAAAGGATTAGCCGATGATTAAGTATGGTATCTGAATAAGAATAGGTCATGATGCCCCAAGGCGACGGTCTGCCCGCTTGGGCGCCCTTAGGGAACAGCGAAATGGTCTTTCTCGCCAATTCGTTATGCAAGTGAAATCTTTCTCCTCCCTGGAGTTTTGCAAATTTGATTGAACGTCCCCTCCCTCTCTGGGAGAGGGGACCATTTTGCAAAACTCCAGTCCTTCCATAGGGTGGCTAAAAACGAGTCTTGCATTCTATTCTTGTCTTGCTATAATGTACATAAGTACATATTTCTCGACCAGAAAGCCATTCTTCCGTGCGTGGAAAATATGCGCCCCTTCGTCGTCCCACATCCGCCGCTGGCTCGAAAAGAAACGTTCCCAAACAAAAAAACGTGGAAAAATCGAAATGTGTTGAGCAACCCCATCCCCAAAAAGAGCGGAAGAAAATTCTTTCGGGGGAGCCTGTCACTTCGAAATTGCCCTTTCGGCATGTCCGTTGACCAAATCCATTTGTGCTTTAGCATTCAGTTTTCGTTCAATCAGAGGAGATCAGTGAAGATGAGTGTTCCCTTGCTGACCGAATCAAAGAACACGGATTGCTTCCCATTCCCCCCCAACAGCAACAATACCCGTCATGATTGCCCTTTTGACATGTCCGTTGACCAAATCCAAATACGGCGAGTCCGATTTCGTGCTTTCGAACTTTCGTGATCCCCATTTATTTCACCTTGGCAAACGCCCATTTCGGACCAACCCTTACGTACCTCCGGCAAAACCGCATTCAACAATTCCAACGAGAGACGGCAAAATACGTAACCAAGAGACCCCCTATTGTGCAATAAATCCAGAAACAGGCGATTTATAGACTTTTTAGATAATGAGTTTTACCCATGCGACCCATCACGTTGATTGTCTTCCACCAGAGTGACGTTCTTCCGCAATCCTTCGCGCCGCAGCCGCCCCAGCGGCGTGTCGCGAAACCGGCGGCGGAACTGCTCCTCGTCGAGCGCGGCAATTTCCGCAAGCTCCGCCGGGTTTATCCCCGGCCGGGGAAAGAACTCCGCGCTCGCGCTTTGCGGCCCCTGCCGGTTCCAGGGGCACACCTCCTGGCAGGCGTCGCAGCCGAAAAGCCGGTCGCCGACGGCCGGGCGCAATGGCTCGGGAAATTCGCTCCGTTGCGTCAAATAGCTGATGCACCGCCGGGCGTCGAGCGTGTAGGGGGCCGACAGGGCGCCCGTCGGGCAGGCATCCAGGCACCGCCGGCAATCAGCGCACAAATCCCTTTCCTGTGGCCGATCGTAAACCAACTCCTCCGTGCTGAGCAGGGCCGCCAGAAACAGCCAACTGCCCAACTCGGGATGGATCAGCATGTTGTTCTTTCCGATCCCGCCCAGGCCAGCCAGCCGGGCGAAAGCACGCTCGAAAAACGGCGCCGTATCGACAATGCCGCGGACTTCCGCCGAGGGAACGTGTTGCCGGTGAAAATCCTCCAATCGCCGCAGCTTCCGACGGATGAGCACGTGGTAATCGGTGCCCCAGGCGTAGCGTGCAATCCGCCCTTGCCCCCGGCCGGGAGTAACCGGATCCACCGTGCGGTAATTCATCGCCAGCATCAGCACGCTCCGGACGCCGTCGAGCAGCCGGTTCGGATCCCGGTAGGCCTCCAGATGCCGCCGGAAGTGCGTCATCCCGGCGGCCCGCCCGCCATCCAACCAGGTCAAAAGACGTTCATAATCCGGCAGGGTCCCCACCGGGGCCGCCCCGGCCAGCGAAAATCCCTGCCGCAGCGCCTCCGCTTTCAGGACATCTGTAAGGTTTTGAGGATCCATTCAATGGCACACCGAGGTATGAACAACAAGATTAACCAATTCCCATTATCACGAATCGGAGCACCAAGGGGGAGTGCGTTTTCCCAAAGGTTGGGATACAATGTTATGATAGATTCTTCTCTGAAAATTGCATTTTTTAAGCGAAAACCAAGGTCCATGAAAATGCCAGTCTCGTTCCGAAGAACTCGGATCTTCTCAGCGGCGATCCCGGGAATCTTGATGTCTGTGTCGCTGCTTTGCTTGGCCGGATGCAGTCAGGACCTCCCCCCCGAGGGGAGCGGCACGATTCTCCAAGGAGTCCCGTCGCTGCCCGAAGCACAGAAACCATTCGAGATGCCAAAACTTGGCCCCCCATTGACGGAGGAACAGAAAAGAGAAATTCAAAGAATGCGGCTCTAGTTTTTTCAGGGAATTCTTGCACATTTCCCCTGGCTTGATAAAATACAACGGTTGCAAAATATACACAAGCGTCAGGAGCAACAGTGATGCCATCTGCATTTCGAACCGTTGTTTTTCTTGCTCTATTCGGGACAGGCTCAACCCTTTTTGGCTGTTGGCCTTACGGATGTTATTGGGGATCACCCTATCTTGGGACGACCTGCCTGAACGATGATGTGCCGTATTTTGCGGCCCATCCCCCGGTCTACTACAGCCATGTTGTAGCCCGGCCCTATGGTTGGAGTCCTTTTCCCTATCCTCTCGATTCTCTTTGGCTTACAAGGGAACCTGCCCCTCAGCCGAAATTGATCGTCAACCGGTTTGTTCCACAAGCGGCCTCTCCCCAGGTTTCGGCCAGCCAGTCGCGGTCGCCTTTGCGGATCGTCAATCCCTTTGTTCAGCAGTCGAACGGAGTGGTCTCGTCGAAATAAGCCGAAATTGCTCTGGACTTTACGGTAAAATTCGCTATTCTATCGCCCCGCCCGGCGTGCTTTTCGGGGTCTCTCTTCTTCGGCAGGAAAGGAGCCTGCGCGATGAAATGGATTCAGGTGTTATTGCTCGGGAGCATCGTATTTAGCGGCTGTAAGAGTCAATCGCCGTTGGTCGATCCCTTCGGCCAGACGAGGATCCCTCCACCAGCAACCGGATCGATCTCCAATGGCCCGGCCGGCGGTTTAAGTCCCCCTGTAGTCACGGGACCGACGGGGGCAACTCCTGGTGTGATGCCATCCCAGGGGAACGCTCCGTTGACGAATGCACCGGCGTGGGTCCCGCCGACAATGTCCGGGGCTGCTCAGCCCGGTTTGATTTCCACGCCCGGCCAACCGTCGACGACGAATTATGCGGGCAGTCTCGACACGGGTACCCCTCCGCCGGCAAATCAACCCGCCGCTTCGGTCCTGCCCGGTAGTTCCTCGGGGACGTTGCCGCTGTCTCCAAATCCGGCCGCCGCTCCGAATTTCAATTACTCTCCGCCTTCCGGAGGGAGTTGGTCTCCCCTAGGCGCCGGCATGGCGGGCAGTTATTGTCCCCCCGCCAATTCTTCCCGTTCCCTTCGGCCGTTTTTTAGCGGCGGCGTGCCCGATCGCAGGACCCTCCCGGTCTCGACGGCAATTCCCCGGCCGCTGGACAACCCGGGCGCGTGATTCTTAGGGTAAGTTATAATTAACGAGTGGATATGCTTCCCTCCGGATTTCAGCAAATGATCGGCGCGCTGTCGGGAGTGTCGAGCCGCTGGCGGCTTGCACGTTGGTCGGCATTGGTTTCCAAGATCGCCGCGTTGGAAGGGGAGTTGCAGGCGCAGAGCGACGAGCAACTTCGCAAGAAGAGCCTTTCGTTGCGGTATCGGGCAAAAAGCGGCGTACCGCTTTCCCGGCTGCTGGTCGAAAGTTTCGCCCTGGTCCGCGAAGCGGGACGGCGGACTATCAAGATGCGGCATTTCGACGTACAGATCCTCGGCGGCATCGCCATGTTCAACCGCTCGATTGTCGAGATGCAGACCGGCGAAGGGAAAACGCTGACCGCCACCTTGCCGATGTACCTCTACGCCCTGTCGGGCAAGGGCTGCCACCTGGCCACGGTCAACGACTATCTCGCCCGGCGCGACGCGGAGTGGATGGAGCCGATCTATAAGTTGCTCGGCCTGAGCGTGGGCGTGATCGAAACGCAGATGCCGCAGAACCGAAAGAGGGCCGCCTACTCCTGCGACGTGACTTACGGCACGGCCAAGGAGTTCGGTTTCGATTTCCTCCGCGACCGGCTCCTTCTGCGGCGGATCCGCGAGGGCCAGTCGGACGTGCTGGGCGGGATGCTCGGCGAGAGCCGCGGCGGGCAGGACGAAAAGGCCGTCCAGGGCGAACCCTATTTCGCCCTGGTCGACGAGGCCGACAACATTCTCATCGACGACGCTGGGACGCCGTTGATTATTAGTGCGCTGCCCACCGAGGAAGAGAAATTGGCCGTGGAGAGCTACAAGTGGTGCGCGTCGGTCGTGAAAGAATTCGTCGAAGACGAGGACTACGAGTACGACCACGAGAAGCGGAAGGCCGATTTGACCCGCGAGGGCCGGCAAAAGGCCCGGTTGCTGCCCAAGCCCCCGGCCTTGGACACCGTGGGGCTGGTCACGATCTACCATGACCTCGAGCGGGCGATCCAAGTGGAACGCGAATATCACAACGACCAGCAGTACGTGGTCCGCGACGGCGAGATCGTGATTGTCGACGAATTCACCGGCCGGCTGGCCGAGGGGCGGAAATGGCGGGAGGGGATCCACCAGGCGGTCGAGGCCAAGCAGGGCGTCGAAGTGACCGTGGCCACGGGCCAGGCGGCGCGGATCACCGTGCAGGACTTCTTTCTGCGGTACGAGAACCTGGCCGGGATGACCGGCACGGCGCTCACCTCCGCCCGGGAGTTGCGGCGGATTTACCGCTGCCACGTCCTGGCCGTCCCCACCAACCGCCCGACGATCCGCCAACGGCTGCCCGACCAGGTTTTCGGCTCGGCCGAGGCCCGCTGGTCGGCCGTGGTCGAGGAGGTGGTCCGCCTGCACGAGGAGGGCCGGCCCGTGCTGATCGGCACCCGGTCGATCGACAAGTCCGAACATCTCTCGCAGTTGCTTGAGGCACGCGGCATCGTGCACGTCGTGCTGAACGCCAATCACATCAAGGAGGAGGCGGACATCGTCGCCCGCGCCGGCCTGCCGGGCAAGGTGACCGTCTCGACGAACATGGCCGGCCGGGGAACGGACATCAAGCTCGGTCCGGGCGTGACCGAAATGGGCGGGCTGCACGTCATTTGCACCGAGATGCACGACGCCGCCCGGATCGACCGGCAGCTTTTCGGCCGTTGCGGCCGCCAGGGCGATCCCGGCACCTACCGCCAATACCTCGCCCTGGACGACGATCTGCTGCTGGGCGGCCTGGGCCCGAAAAAGTCCAAAAAACTCAAGCAGCTTGGCGAGCAGTCCCCCGACGTCTTCGACGGGTTCGGCCGGCTTTTCCGCAAGGCCCAACGCAAGGTCGAACGTCGCCACTTCCGCCAACGCAAGCAGCTTATGTACTTCGAGAAAGAGCGCAAAAAGATGCAGCGTCAAATGGGGCAGGATCCCTATCTCGACACGGCAGGCTCGTAGTTTGCAAAGGGGATTCATTCGTTTCTTTTGCGGCAAGGAACCTCTTTTCCCCGGTTTGCGTATGACAACCGGGGAATTGTTACGCAGTCAATTTTTGGACAATATGGGGGCATCCATTGCCGTGTTTTACCGACTCGCGCGCGAATTGTTGCGGCGAGTTTTTTGGATTTTTGAGCACACCCTGTTTTCTGCGATCCGGTGGGCAAATTCCCAAGCCGGGCAGAGAGGTTTCGACTTGATTGCCAAGGGGGCCGTACTCCCGCCACGTTGGCGATGGCAGGGATTGGTCAACGCCGGCGGCCAACGGGCAATTCCGGGATAGGGAGCGTTGGGCGGCATTCTTTTGGGGAGGGCGTTGTACAGCAAGTTTTGATTTTTCCACGTTTTTTTGGGGCTGTTCCTTTCCACTCTTTTCGATAGGGGATAAGGGATCCAAAACGTGGAATGCCGGCGCGCATTTTCCACGCGAACGGAGGTTGAGCGAACCGAATTTTCAAAGTGTGGAACTATACTTATGTCCATTATATCAAGACGCAAGGAGATCGCAAGGGTGTTTTCGGGCCACGTGGAGAAATTTTTGGGGGGAATGACTTAGCCATATAGCGGATTGGGTGGATATTAGGGAGCCACTGGAAGCGACGTTTCGGCAGTAGGGTGTAGCGAGAGAAACTCAATCCGGAGAGCCGTAAGGTGAGATTTCTCTTTGGTAATTACCAACGTACAACGTGTAATTACGAAAGTGTAATGAGGAGAAAAAACTGTTGGGGAAAGGGAACTGAACTGTAAAAAACGAAGATTTCCGTGCTTTTATCAAGGATCCTGGTTTTGTACCGGTTCAAATCGACAGCGGGGCTGTCCCAACGGGGCAGCAGATCATCCAGCCCCGGGCATCGCCTCAAGGTTTCATTTGTTCCTTTTTCGCCTCTGCCGCCGTTAGCCGCGCAGCGGCTACCTCGGTGATTAGGTTGCAATGAACCGGAGAAACCCCAAAGGGGTTTCGGAGTGGCGCAACTGCACACTCTGCAACCTTTTCAGGGTTGAAATGGGGATGTTGACCTTTTCCCCCGGGTAGCCGCTTCGCGGCAACCCGGGGCT
>JAFGPV010000001.1 GCA_016936015.1 Pirellulales bacterium | reverse complement strand
GATGGATTCGATGGCCCTGTATCGCGGGATGGACATCGGTACCGCGAAACCGACCGCCGAGCAACGCCGGGCCGTGCCCCATCATCTGATTGATATTCTGGAACCGGGGGAAGAGTTCAGCCTGGCCCAGTACGTCGCGGCGGCCCGGCAGTGTGTGGAAGAAATTTTAGGGCGCGGCCGGCAGGTGCTTTTCGTCGGCGGGACGCCGCTGTATTTGAAAGCGCTGCTGCGGGGCATCTTCCAAGGCCCCCCCGCCGACGAGGACTTCCGCCGCCAGTGGCGCGAAAAGGCGGAGCAACAGGGACCGGCGTGGTTGCACGAGCAGGTAAAAAAGGTCGATCCCGTTACAGCGGCCCGGCTGCACCCGAACGACACCAAGCGACTCATCCGGGCGTTGGAGGTCTTTCAGAAGTCGGGCACACCGATCAGCCAACTTCAACGGCAGTTCGACCGCGGCCGCCCGGCCGAGTCGTGCCGGGTCTTCGTCCTCAATTGGCCCCGGCCGGAACTCCACCGGCGGATTGACCGCCGCGTGGAAGAGATGTTCTCACAGGGATTGGTCGAGGAAGTGCGCAACCTGCTCACATTGGGTGCCACTGCTGGCTTGTCCAGCAGTGCGGAATACACGGTTGGGCAAGCCAATCGTGGCACACGAACCACATTAAGCAAAACCGCCCGGCAGGCGGTAGGGTATCGGGAAGTGATCGAGCACCTCGAAGGCCAATCCGATCTGCCGGCAACCATCCAGTCCGTCAAACTCCACACCCGGCAGTTGGCCAAGCGACAGACCACCTGGTTCCGCAGCCTCAGCGAGTGCCGGTTCGTGCCGGCTGAGGGTAAAAGCCCCGCCGCACTTGCCGGGGAAATTCAGGAAGCCGTTCTCATGACTTGAAAGTCGATAGTTGACGTCTCGCTTTTCCATATTGAAGAGATAGCGAAAAAGAAATAGAATGATGTGTAATCAGGAAGGAACATTCCATGTCCTCAATAAAACTGGAGAAGCGAGTTGCCGCGCTGGAAGAAGAACTGGCCAGGCTTAAGAGTAAGGTCGAAACGGCGGAGACCGCCAAACCTTGGTGGGAACGGATTGCGGGCACGTTCGAGAAGGATCCCATCTACGAAAAGGCCATGAAACTGGGCCGGAAATACCGTCACTCGCTCGATCCCCGCAACTCGGCGCGGAAACAAAAGTAGGAACGACCATGCTGGTTCTCGATACGGACCACATGAGCCTTCTGGAATGGGGAGGTAAAGGTTCTGCCGCCCTGCGTGAACGGCTTGCCGACGCCGCCCCGGACGAAGTGGCAACGACTATTATCAGCTATGAAGAACAGATTCGTGGTTGGATGACTTACATTGCCCGGGCTAAGTCATTGGGGCAACAATTGGAAGCCTACCATCGATTGCGGCGGCATCTCGATAACTACCGACAAATCCCGATCTTGGATTTTGACGAGAATGCTGTCGCCGAATTCCAAAATTTGCGGCAAATGAAAATCCGGATCGGCATGATGGATTTGAAAATCGCGGCCATCGTTTTATCCCGTGATGCGATACTGCTTTCTCGCAACCTGGTGGATTATCGGAGAGTTCCTGGACTGAGGGTTGAAGATTGGACCAAGTGAGGTATGCCCCTTCTTACCTTTTCCTTATCTGCGGGCTAGAATTACAAGTCTGTATTATCCGAAAACCCTTCCTTTGCGGGGATACTACCTTGTTGCGCACACATACCTGCGGTGAATTGCGGAAAACCCATGTGGGGCAAGTAGTTACGCTCTGCGGCTGGGTCGATACCTACCGGGATCACAGCGGAGTGCTGTTTGTCGATTTGCGGGATCGGTACGGGAAGACGCAGGTCGTCTTCGCCCCGGAGGGCGGCAGTCAGAACCTGGAACTGGCAAAATCGTTACGGTCGGAATTCGTGATTCTGGTCACCGGCAAGGTCGCGCCGCGGCCCGAGGGGACCGTCAATCCGAAAATGGAGACCGGCGAGATCGAGGTCCGGGCCGAGGAACTGGCCATTCTGAACCGGAGCCTGACGCCGCCGTTCCAGCCGACCGCCAAGGAACTGCCGGGCGAGGACCTGCGGTTGAAGCACCGCTACATCGATCTCCGCCGCCCGGCGATGCAACGCACCCTGATCCTGCGGCACCGGATGATTCAGATCATGCGGGACTATTTCGACCGTCTGGGCTTCCTCGACGTCGAGACGCCGATGCTGGGCCGGAGCACGCCCGAGGGCGCCCGGGATTACCTGGTCCCCAGTCGGATCCAACAAGGCTCGTATTACGCCCTGCCGCAGTCGCCGCAGTTGTACAAGCAGATTCTGATGGTGGCCGGCTTCGACCGCTACGTCCAGATCGCCCGGTGCTTCCGCGACGAGGACCTCCGAGCCGACCGCCAGCCCGAGTTCACGCAGTTGGACCTGGAAATGTCGTTCGTCGGCGCCGACGACGTGATGGGCGTGATCGACGGGCTGATGGCGCGGATGGCGAAAGAAATTCTGGGCCTGGAATTGACGCTCCCGCTGCCGCGGATGACTTACGACGAGGCGATGGAGCGCTTCGGGCACGACGCTCCGGACCTGCGTTTCGGCATGGAACTGGTCGATTTGACGGATTTGGCGAAGGCCTCGGAATTCAAGATTTTCCGGGCTACGGCGGACGCGGGCGGACGGGTCCGGGGGCTGAACGCCAAGGCCGCCGCAGACCGCTATTCGCGTAAGGGGATCGACGAATTAACCGCCTTCATTATGGAAGATTTCGCAGCCAAGGGGCTGGCCTGGTTCAAGGTGGACGCGGACGGAAAACTCGCCTCGCCGATCGCCAAGAATTTTTCGGCCGACCTGCTGGCCCAGATCGGCGGCCGGATGGCGGCCGAGCCGGGCGACCTGCTGTTGATCGTCGCCGACAAGTTCGAGGTGACCTGCAAGGCGCTCTACGCCCTGCGGAAACGCCTGGCCGCGGAAGGAAAACTCTACGAACCGCGGCAGATGCACTTCTCCTGGGTCGTCGAGTTTCCGATGTTCGCCTACGACGAGGAAACAGGCGGCTACGCGGCGATGCACCACCCGTTTACCGCGCCCCGGCGGCAGGACCTCCCGATGCTCTCCGACGATCCAAGCCGCTGCCGCGCCCAGGCTTACGACCTGGTCGTCAACGGCTCAGAGGCCGGCGGGGGTACCGTCCGAATCCACGACCAGCAGTTGCAGCAACAGGTGTTCGAACTATTGGGCATTAATCAGGAAACTGCCCGGGAACGGTTCGGTTTCCTGCTGGACGCCCTGCAATTCGGCGC
Source organism: Pirellulales bacterium (assembly GCA_016936015.1). Taxonomy (GTDB): domain Bacteria; phylum Planctomycetota; class Planctomycetia; order Pirellulales; family Thermoguttaceae; genus JAFGPV01. Next base: position 30,493 of record JAFGPV010000001.1, on the reverse strand, counting down.
CCCGCCCCACGGCGGCATCGCCCTGGGCATCGACCGGCTGGTGATGCTCTTCGGCGGCCTGGAAAACATCCGCGACTGCATCGCCTTCCCGAAGACCCAACGGGCCACCGACCTGATGACCGGCGCCCCCGGCCAGGTCGATCCCCGGCAGTTGCAGGAATTGGGCATCAAGCCCGTCGGTTGATAGTCACTCTGAAGTTGACCAAACGTAGGTTATGCTTTAGCATAACATCATTGGAAATCGTCTGTGCTAAAATCCAACCGCAGTGTTATGCTCACGCATAACCTGCCGATGTTATGCCGAAGCATAACCTACCTGGAGGAGTCGCCCTCATGGCAAGGATACCCGTGACGACCGGTTTCTGTTTGACGTTGTTCCTTTTCAGTCTGATCCTCCCCGCGTGTCAATCTCGGCAAGATGCAGGGGAAAAAACGGACGAAAAGACGACGAGCTGGCGGGCAACGCCCAAGCTCCCGATCATCGATGAGGCAGAGCCGCCCGAGAATTCTGATAATATTGGAAAAGTCGAGGCCCAACCGAATCCGCCCGTGGCCAAAGCGCACCCCTCGCCGATCGTGAAGTCCCCGCCGGTCACGAAGCCCCACAAGACCGAACCGCCCCCTTCTCCGCCGCCTCCGCCGCCGGCAACGATGCCTAAAGTCGGCCTGACCGAAAAACTCCGCGCCACTTGCCTGGTCAACGTCAACGATGCGTTTCCCGAGGGCCAATTGACCGACCTGTCGGGAAAGACGCAAAACCTGGCCGACGTTTACGGAAAACGCCTGACGGTGGTGTTCCTCTGGTCCAACGGCAAAACGGATTACAGCCGGGCGGCCATGGACGCCGCGCTCCGCGATCTGCAATTGGACGTCCTGGACCACTATCAACAGGACGGACTCCGCGTGGCGGGCGTCAACGTGAGCGACCCGGCGGAGACGGTGAAATCGCAAGTGGAAAAAGCCGGGGTGAAGTTCCCCGTCCTTCTCGATCCCCGGGGAGATTTCTTCAAGACCGTGGCCACCCAGGAACTGCCCCGCGTCTATCTCCTCGACGCCGCGGGCAACGTCCTCTGGTTCGACATTGACCTGACCTACATCACGCGGCAGAATCTGGCGGAGGCGATTCAGGCCGTTCTTGAATCCAAACCATGAATAAGGGATCCGATTTTTTTGAAACAAGAGCGTCTCGATCCTCGGTTCTCAGACTTTTCTCATACTTCACCATAAGCCGAGCGTCTTGACGATGGTGTACCAAGTGGTTCCCCGGTTCTGACGGAATGCTTGAATTTGTAGCCCGACCCGGATTTTTCAGCAGGGTCATCCTGACCAATCGCCGGGGACGTTTTTTTGCAACGGGAACCCTTCGATGCTCAGATTTTGTAACGCGCTTGCAACCATTGAGAGGGGGTTGGCGATAAAAAACTCTAGCAGCGCATCTTCTTAAGCTGCAATAAGATAGGGCTCTCCAATCAAATTTCAAGATAATTCACCTGATAAAATTCCCTCGTTTTTGAGATGAAGAAAGGGGGAAGAATTGATTGCGCTTCAGGCGAATCTTCCTCCTGGGAGGAATGAGGCTTTCAACCGGAGTGGGAAGTGGCATCGGGCGTTTTAACTTCATTGAAATCCACTTGGAAGTTGGAACGTGAGTGTACTCAGGAATTGGAGAAAAGGCCACGCATGAACGACGTGCCTGGAAAGAGAGGAGTCCTTGTCGCGAGCGCCTTGGAATGCAGTGGTTGATTTATGTCCGTTCCTTTACACGACAAAACGGAATTCACCCGGCTTTATAAAGAGTGCGAAGCCTGGCTCTACGGCTATTTGCTTTCTTTGCTTCGACACCCGGATGACGCGGAAGAGGTCTTGCAGGAGACCATGAAGGTTTGCTGGGAAAAATTTGATCAGTACCAGCCGGAGACGGAATTTCGCGCCTGGGCCTGCCGGATCGCCCATTATAAAGCATTGCAGTTTCGTCAACTGCGAAACAAAACGCCCTTGGCTCTATCCGATGTGCTGTTCAACAGTATCGATGAGGAAGCGATCGTCATTGCCGACCAATTGGATGCACGGATCGACGCATTAAATAAGTGCGTGCAAAAGCTTCCGCAGGCGGACCGCAAAATGCTTCACTTACGATACGCGCCGCTGGGCACCACCAAATCGACGGCCGAAGCCTTGAATTATCCGCTGTTGGTCGTCTATCGCGCTTTGGCTCGGATCCACAATACCTTGTATCGCTGCATCAGCAAAACCTTGAGCGAGGAGAACGGATGATGTCTTTGTCGGATGACAAACACACGGAGCTTCTTACCTTGCTCGTCAAGTGGAATGAGGGCGAATTGAGCGAGGCGGAAGACGCCCGGCTTCAGCACCTGATGGAAGAGGACGTTAACGCCCGGCGCATTTATCTGGAAAACATGTTCTTCTATGCGCAACTTCGATGGCAACATTCGCGGGGCGGCTTCGAGCGGGGCGTGACGGTCGGCGACCAGGAACCGTCCCCCAAAACGTCGCCGTCACCGTTGATCACGTTCTTCGGACCTTTATCCAATGTCGTGGAATGGGGCGCCACGACGTTTTCGCGGGGGATTAATCCCCCGGTTCTGGTGTCGCTCACCACCGTCGGCCTGATGCTGATCCTGCTACTGATCTGGTTCCTGCCGGCACCTCCGGCGACGGAGCCGCCGGGAATCACTCCCCCGGCGCAGTATGCCGCACAAATCACGCGGATGCAGCATTGTGTTTGGACGAAAGGAAGCGTTCCGCTGCAATTGGGCGACGACGTTCCCGTTGGAAAGTCCTTGGAATTGACCGCAGGAATACTGGAGATCACCCTCGAGACGGGCGCGCAAATCCTCTTGGAAGGCCCTTGCCGGTTTGAGTTGAAATCGGACCAGGAAGGGTATTTGTACGAGGGGAGAATTCTCGCCCGGGCGGAGACGAAACAGGCCAAGGGATTCATCGTTTCCACGTCCAATTCCAAAGTCATCGATTTAGGGACGGAGTTCGGCATCAAGGTGGAGCCTTCGGGAGTGACCGAAGTTCACGTCTTGCGGGGATTCGTGAAATTGGATTATCGCGACGCGAAAGGAAAAGAATGGCAGATGGGGATGCTCCAACAGGGGCAAGCCCAGCGGTTGACGGCGGACATTGCGGAGGTTGTCAACATTCCCGCCGATCAAAAAACTTTTCAGGAGATGCAGTCCTTTGCCGCGTTAAGTCCGCTCCGGCGGTGGCAGGCCTGCCGCAAGCGGTTCTCCAGCGATCCCACGCTGGTGTTGTATTATCCTTTCGAGCGGGACAAGAGCGATTATCGGAAACTGGTCAACGTTTCTCCCGCCGGGGACTCGCTCAACGGCCTGATCAACCGGGCGCGCTGGACCAACGGTCGTTTTTCGGGCAAGCAGGCATTGCATTTCCACGGGTATCCCGCCAGCGACTTCGTGAGGGTCCCGCAGGAGCAACTTTTTGATTTTTTGGAGCCGTTTTCTGTCGTGATGTGGTTTCGGACGGATAAAGAAATGAAGACCTCCCGCGAAGTGCTGATTGCCAAGAGCGGCAGCTCCTGGTTTATCTGTCTGAACAAGTCCAACGACTCCCTGGCCTTCCAGACCAATTGGCAGCGGCATTTTGACGAATCATTTTCGCTTCACGCGAAGACCAACGTGCGCGACGGCCGGTGGCACTGCGTGGCGGCGGTTTGCGAACAGATCAAGCCGACGATTCATCGAAAAATCTATATCGACGGCAAGCTGGAAAATGCCAACGATAGCCCCGGGTCGCTACGACAGAACAACTTCCCGGTTCTGATCGGCAACACCGTGCGGCGAGACCGCAAGCGCACGTTCAACGGCTGGATCGACGAGTTGGTGATTTTCCGCCGCGCGCTCGAGGCCAAGGAAGTTGCCCGGATTTATCGGGAGGGAAACCCCTATGCGACAGCGGAGTCACCTCCCGAGAAAACCTTGTCTGAACGGCGGCCGGACCGCATGGCTGCCGGCAAAGTGAACAGATGAGAAGGGATTCAATCAATAAACGTTTTCGAAGTTCAATCAAGAATACCAACCCGCCCAAACCCCTTGATTATTTTTGATGGAGGCACCGTTGTGGAAAGAGATTGAGCGGCCTTTCCGGCGGGTGAAAGCCGCAAGATCTTCATCGGAGCGAGAAGAGCAGGCTTAAGACGTTATCCGCTTAAGAAGTATCTGTATTTTCAAAGGAGGTGCCTCATGTTTTGGTTGCGATGTTCTTTTCGGTGCGCGCTTGTCGGTCTGGCGGCTTATCTCTTGATCTTGCCGATCGGTCCCGCGTCCAGCTTCATACTCAACGATGCCGGTGCGGACACGATTACCTGGACCGGCACCAATAGTAACGATTGGGATACGTCCACTGAAAACTGGTCCGGTGACGACACCATTTACTCAGACGGCGATGCCGTCACGTTCGACGACACGAGTTCGGTGGTCACCATCGATGTGGTAACGGAGGTGCAGCCTTCATCCATAACCGTCGGCGGCATGCAGAATTACAAATTCCAGGGCTCCTCCGCCATCGCGGGCGCTACCGGCGTCACCATGAACGGCACGGGCACGTTGCGCTTCAACACCCCAAATACGTTCACCGGCACGATCAATATCAATAGCGGCACGTTTCTGGCCAACAGCGCCGCCAGCTTCGGTTCCACCGACGGCGGCACCAACATCAACAACGGCGGGACGTTGGACATCAATGGAAAGGATATTGGTTCAGGAGCAACCGCCAGCGACTTGATTACCATTGTGGGGACGGGCGGCGGCGACGGATCGATCGTCAACACCAGTTCGAATGAAGGAAAATTTAAGTTCTTGGCACTTTCCGGGAACGCGACCATCGGCGGGTCCTCCGGACAGATCACGGTCAGAGGCAACTCTGGCGACTTAGGCTCAGTCAATCTGGGCGGCTATGATCTGGTTAAGTCGGGATCCAACCGTCTCAACTTTCAATATGTGGACGTTCAAAATGTGGGGAACGTCAATATCACGGGAGGGACGCTGAATCTTTCGAGCATCAGCTTCGGCGATCCGTCGAAAACCATCTCCGTCCAATCCGGCACCAGACTGCGAACGTATACGGCCAGTGGGGAATCAACAGCCGTTGTATCCAGCGACATCGACTGCTATGGCGGCACTATTGAGTCGTCGGGTGGATCAGCTACTGAGATTACCGGTGATTTGCAACTGCTCGGCGATTCCGATACCCACATTTATGTGAATTCCAGCTCTAGCGCCGAATATGATGCCCTGACAATTTCGGGCAATATCAGCGGTACACAAGGTCTCGTCAAGGACGACTCTTGGCGCTGGCTCTACCTGACGGGAACGAACACCTACACCGGCAAGACCACCATCATGAAAGGCCCGATGATCATGCGGGGAGATGCGACCCTTTCCTCGCCCGTGATCGAATTGCAGCAATCGGGCAGTTCAGGCACCGATTCGCGGTTCGAGGTTGCGGAACTGAGCGCAGGCTACTTCACTCTGGCCAGTGGTCAAAGGATCCGGGGAATCGGCTCCGTCGTGGGCGATCTGGTGGCCGCGGCCGGCAGCGTTCTCGAGCCCGGCTTGAGCGTCGGCACCCTCTATCTCATGGACGGAGATTTGACGCTCCAGGACGGCGCCCTGCTCGAATTCGAGTTGGGCGACGCCTCCGATCCAACAACCAGCGACCAGATTCAGATGATCGGAACCGCCGGCGCCTTGAATTTAGACGGTCAGGAATTCGGCGATTTCACGTTCACCATGCTTGCGAGCTTTGCCGAGGGTGACGTCTATACGCTGATCGACGCGGGTTCCGTCACCGGCAGCTTGGGCTCCGCAGTCAGCGGTTCCTTGGGCGGCGGCTTGACGGGCACGTTGTCCGTCTCCGGCGACGACCTGATCCTGACGGTGACTCCCGTTCCCGAACCGGGGACCTGGATCTTGATTTCCGCCGTGGGCCTTGCCCTCTGGACTTGCACCCGGCGCCGGCGGAAGGTTTCAAGTTGAAGACGATTACAAGTTAATTCCGGATAGAGAAGAGGTGAAAATCGAATGCCGTGGCCACGCGGGCGTGGCCATGGCGCGGTTTTCTCGCGGTATCCGTCCCGCAGACACAACCCCCAAACCCTTCCCCTGGGAGCTGAAAAAGACGAATAAAAATAACTTCTAAACGGAACAAGAAGAGCGCTATAGTCATTCCGTTTGAGGAACGGTTCAACGATCACTTGATATTTTTCCGAAGGAAAAACTCCTCCGATCACTGCGTGAAACGGGGGGGAATTCTCCAGTGATTGTTGTTCCCGTTCTCTGGGAGTGCGTTTTAAAACGACTTGTTGAAGTTTCCTCTCTTCGAGAGATGGGAAAAGCGACCGTTTCGGCAACTGCATGAAACCAATCGGTTTCTGAGGCCACTCTTATCGGTCCGGCTTTCCGCCGAAGAGAGAAAAACCGTTTCAAAACGTGCTCTGACGAAATTGTCCAATCTTTTTAATCGGAGGTGTGTTATGGATTTTTTGCGATTTTTCCGCAAGTGCGCTGTTCTCGGTCTTTCGTTGTTCCTGGTCTTGTCGCCGTATGGTCCCCAAGGGAGCTTCTTCTCCGAGGACGCCTCGGCCGCCAGCCTGACCTGGCTGGGCTACGATCCGTCATATAATCCGGATGCCACGTGGGAAGCAAACACTTCCATTGTCGTCTGGGACAGCACGGGCGATAGCCTGCCGGATACGTATTACTCCAACGGCGACATCGTCACTTTTAACGACATGACCGGCTATGGTTACGTGAACTTGGTGGGCGAATTAACTCCCGACTCGGTGACCGTGGACGGTTACATGACCTACGACTTCTCCGGCAGCGGCTACATTGCGGGAAGCACCGGGATCAGCAAGAGCGGCGACGGCACGCTGACCGTCTCCACCGCGAACACCTTCTCCGGCGCCGTAAGCGTCACCGGAGGGACGTTCACGGTTGGACATGCCACGGCCTTGGGAAACGCAACCGGCGCTACCGCCGTAAACGGGGGCGCGTTGGATCTCGGTGGTTTCGATATCGGCGAGGAGGACGTGTCCATCCAGGGGACCGGCATTTACGACACGGGGGCAATCGTGAATTCCTCGGGCACGAAGGCCACCTTGAAGCACCTGACCCTCACGGGAGACACGACCATCGGCGGCTTCGGCGATTGGCGGGTTTATTCTCCACTGGCATCATTCAATGCGACCTTCGACGCGGGCGGCCATACCTTGACCAAGGTAGGCGCCAACCGAATCGACGTTGAAAACGCAATCATTTCCAACATCGGAGACATCGACATCCGGGAAGGCACCCTCGATTTCGGAAACGTGAGCTTCGGAGATTCCGGTAAAACCATCACCGTCAGAGCCGGCGCGATGCTGCGAACGTATATGGATTCCTCAGGCAGCGATCTGACGGTCTCCAGCAATATCGTTTCCGAAGGCGGCACGCTCTACCAGAAGGGAACCCATAATCATATTTTTACCGGAGATATTCAACTGAACGGCGATACCACGATTAATGTGGATACGAGCAGTCCCAGCGGCACGAACAATTGTGTCCTGGCGGGACCCGTCAGCGGCAGCTATGGAATCATCAAGGCTGCCACCTGGCGCTGGTTGATCCTCACGAACAACAACAATACCTATTACGGCGACAACACGATTCCCAAGGGTTCCTTCCAGATCGGCCTCGGCGGAGCCGGCTCGACGGGAAAACCCGGAACAGGCAACTTCAATCTCACCACTGCGGATGCCGTTTTGCGCTTTAACAGCGATCAGGTCTACACCGTCACCGGCGACATCGCCGGCACGGAAGGGCTTGTGGAGTACGGATCCTCCACCACAGGCGACCTCCCCAACGCCGAGGTCACCCTCAACGGAGATAAATCCTATACATTCAACACCACGATTTACGGGGGCATCGTAAAACTCAATTCGGCCCTCGGGTTGGGCACGACCGACGGCTCGACGTCGATCCAAGGGGGCAGCGATTATCAAGGCGCTTTGAAACTGTCGGGCAACATCAACGTCGCCGAAAATCTCACGCTGACCGGCCGGCAGGACGACGCGGCCTCCGCGCCGCACGTTATCAACGGCAGCGGCGGCAATACGCTGTCCGGCAGCATCAGCCTGAACATGGGGGGCAATCAGTACAACCTCCAATCCGACGACGGTTTGCTGACCGTCGCCAGCGCGTTGGCCAATAGCAACAGCAGCGATCGGTATCTCAATTTGCAGGGGGCCGGCAACGGCGCCATCGACGGAAATATCACCCGGACCGCGGGTACGTTTCACGTCGTTAAAAAAGGCGCCGGCGTCTGGACCCTCAACGGTTCCGGCAACGACTACAACGGCACGACGACCGTCACCGGCGGCACGCTGAAATTGGGCCCCTCGGCAACTATCGCCGCCTCGCCGACCATCGACGTCCACAACGGCGCATTTTTCGACGTGGCCAGCGTCTCAGGCGGCTTCGCCCTGGCCGGTACGCAAACCCTCATGGGCAACGGCACCATAGTGGGCAACGTCACGACCTCCGGCGGCAGCGTCGTTGTGCCCGGCGAAAGCGTCGGCCAACTGACGTTCAACGGCGACTTGACCCTCGCCGGCGGCGAAACCCTGCAGTTCGAATTGAGCAACGATCCCGGCGGCGCCAACGACCAGATTCTCGTAACGGGCACCGGCAATCTGTACTGCAACACCGGAGTCACCACCATTGACGTTACGATGATCGACGGCAGCCTGAGCACCGGCACCTATTCGTTAATCGATTGTGCGGGCACGGCGTACGGCTCGGCCGGCAATTTCAGTCTCGCCGGCGCCGTCAGCGGAACCACCCGGCAAGACTTCGACATCATCACCACGGCCACTCCGGGCAAGGTCGAGCTTCAGGTATCGGGTGACCCATGGCATCTGACCTGGAAGGGAAACGTCTCGAGCGATTGGGACGTCGTCGGCGATGCCAATTGGGATTCCACCGGCGGAACCACGGAGTATTACGAACTGGATCACGTCACGTTCGACAACAGCGGCTCCAACGCCTCGCCGATCAATATCGAGGCGGACGTGACCCCCAGCTCAATCACGGTGACCAATTCCTCCGGCCATGATTACACTTTTGAAGGAGCGGGAATTTTAGGCTTCACCGGCCTCACCAAAAACGGCGACGCCGCGTTGACCATCAAGAACGACGGCAACGCCTTTACCGGTAATATTGCCCTCAACGGCGGCACGCTGGCCTTCCAACAGAGCACGGACGCTCAATACGACAACGCCATATCCGGGGCCGGAACCTTGAAGCAGGAAGGCCCGAATACGCTCTCCCTCGGCGGCGACCATTCCGGCTTCACCGGCCCGGTGTCGGTTACCGGAGGCGTGCTGAAACTTGGCTCGGAGAGCACCTTGGGCACGGCCGATTCGGGCACTTCCGTCAACGGCGGCACGCTGGATCTCAACGGAAAGAATATCGGCGCTGAAGCCGTGACCATTCAAGGGACGGGTGCCGGCACCGGCGCGATGGTGAACTCCTCGGGCACGGGCTCCATGAAGTACCTGACCCTCGCCGGGGCTGCAACCGTCGGCGGAAGCAGCAGTTGGAACGTCGCGGGCGCTGACGCCAACGATCTTGGCGTCTTCGACATGGGCGGCCATACCTTGACAAAGGTAGGAACCAATCAGGTCGGCCTCGGATTTGTGAATCTCCAAAACTTGGGAGACATCGACATCACGGAAGGGACCGTCAATTTTTCAACCGACATGAACTACGGGGATGGAGTGCATACCATTACCGTAAGGTCCGGCGCGACGTTGCGGAACTATAACAGCGACGTCAACAGTCCGGTGATTTCCGAAGGAGGCATGTTCTGGCTCAAGGCCGGCAACCAGAAATATACCGACACCGTTGATCTCTACGGCGCCGCCGACACCACCATTAAAGTCGAGGGGAGTTCGCTCACTCTTTCGGGCCCCGTCTCCGGGACGCAAGGTATAGTGAAGACCTATTCGGGAACCCTCTACCTGACCTCCAACGGCAATACCTATGGCGGTACGACCACCATCAGCAACGGCACACTTTCGTTCGGCAAGGCCGGCAATCTGACCGGAAAACCCGGAACGGGAGGATTTGCCCTCGCGGGCGGAGCTTACCTGGTTTTCCGTACGAACGAGAGTTTCGAGATTTCCAGCACCATCACGGGCGGAGATTCGACCACGAACGTGGAATACGGCCACGAATACGAGCCCCTTCCCGACTCCGTGATTACCCTCTCGGGGAACAATACCTATCTGGGTGCAACCCATATCTATAACGGCACGGTGGTCGTTAAGTCCGATGGCGCGCTCGGCGACAGCAGCGACCCCGCTACCGGCTGGACTTGGATCCGCGGTTACGATAACGGCCAGTACGGGGGAGCGTTGCAGTTGGACGGCTCAGGAGGCAATTTGAACATCGCCCAGAGCTTATCCCGTGTGTGCGGCAGCGGCCGACCGGGGGCTGCCCGTTATGACGATTCGGGCGCGATCCGCAACGTCGCCGGAAACAATACAATCTCCGGTAACGTCAACGTCACCGGAGGCGGCGGCTCGCCCGTCATTAAAGTGGCAGCCGGCTCGCTCACACTCGCCGGCTATAACAACACCATTCGCACCGATGCGCCAGCCGGCGTCCGCGGTTTTGTCCTGGGCGGGGAGGCCGGCACGGGCGGCGGCTTTATCACCGGAGTTCTCGCCGATGCCGACAGCAACCATGTTATGTCCTTGACAAAAATCGATTCCGGCTCCTGGACGATTGCGAACGCCCAGACCTACACGGGACCGACGAACATTTATGCCGGCTCCTTGGCCTTGAACGAATACGGAAGCATCTACAGCAGCCGGGCGATCGTCCTGCAAACGTCGTCGGCCACCCTCGACCTCTCTCCGAGGATCGATCAGACCTTCTATGTCGGCGGGTCGCAAGGCGTCTTCGGCGTGGGGATGATCAACGGCAATGTCAACACCTCCGCCGGCACCGTTATGATTTCACCAAGCGGTCCGGCCGTGCTGGATTACGCCGCCGCCGGCAAGGAAACCGTCAATCTCACCGGCGGAACGATGCACATCGGGGGGAATCTCGATTTTTCCTACGTCGGGGACACCCTGCAATTCAAGCTCGCCGACGATGCCGCCAGTCTCCATAACGACAAGATCGCCGTCAACGGCAACCTGGCTGGTAACGCGGGAGTCGTAAAGATCGTGCCGAATACTACGCTCGATACCACCGGCACCTATACCTTATTGACTTACAACGGTACGGGAACCGGCTATTTTCCGGGAACGGCCACCCACGACACCCGGTACTCGATGACCCTTGCCAACACCGCGGGCCTGCTGACGCTCAGCGTCTCCGGCTCGAACGCCGATCTGACCTGGGCCGGCGACGACGGCGTCAATCCCAATCTGTGGGACGTGATCACCACGGACAATTGGTCCGGGGATCCCGACGGCCGATTTTATCAGGCCGACGCCGTGACCTTCGGCAGCGGGCCGACGGTCCGGGAGGTAACGCTCGTCGGCGATATAAACGGCGATCTGTATCCCGCCTCGATCACCGTGCAGGATACCGATTACACCTTCACCGGCGACGGCCGGATCTCCAGCGGCGCCGGCATCGAGGTGAAAAACTCCGGCACCCTGACGATCGCCAACACCGGCGTGAATGACTTTAACGGCGAAGTGAACGTCAACAGCGGCGGAACCCTGATCGCGGACACCGAGTACGCCTTGGGCAGCAACGCCGGCGGCACCGTGGTCGACGGGGGAACGCTGGACGTCAACGGCCAGAAGGGACAAATCCGCACCGAGCCGATTTCGCTGACGGGAAACGGAGCCGTGGTCAACGGCGGCGGATCGGGAACCTTCCTGACTTACCTCACCCTCACCGGCGACGGGACCATCGGCGGAAGCTCCGATTTGAACGTCCACGGTCCCCGAGGCGGACCGTGGGAGGCGGGCTATCTCCACGGCGACGGCAACACCCTGACCAAGACCGGCGCCAATACGGTCGAATTGATCGACGTGGGCGACACCGCTTTGGGCGGCCTCAACGTCACGGACGGCTCCATGATCGTCTCCGGCAACACGACCCTGGGCGGTGCGTCCGCGACGATATCCCTCTCCAACAACGCCTCCCTGGTCTTCGGAAGATTGCGGGCGGATTCGAGCGATTGGCTCGATCTCGCCAGCACCGGGACGCACGTTAATCCCTTGGCGGTGGCCGCCTCCGGCGGAACGCTGAAAACCCGTTTCGGCAACGCCACGCTCACCGGCAACGGCGTCCTGGACGGAACGCTGAACGTGGAGACGGACGCGGAGACGACCATGACCCTGGGCGGTGCGCTTGCGGACGGAACCGCCACCGGCAGCCTGACCAAGACGGGCGACGGAAGGCTGGTTCTCGGCGGCGCCAACACCTACGAGGGCGACACCACGATCTCGGCCGGCGTGTTGGAGCTGGTCTCCGGCGGTCAGATCGACGAGGATTCGTTGATCACGAACGACGGCGGATTGGAAGTGACCGGCGGCGCCCACGCGGCCAGCGTGATCGAAGGCTCGGGCGTGACGAGCGTGTCCGGCTCCGCCAGCCTCACGGCCGTCAGCATTACGCAAGGGACCTTGAGTATCGGAGGAGCCGGAGGGGGAGCAGCGGCCTCCGCCGCTCCCGTCCCCGAACCGAGCGTCTGGATCCTGTTTGCAGCCGCCGGCGCTCTCTGCGGTCTCTATCGGTGGATGAAAAAACGGTAATCCACCCGCCGGAACAGAAAAGAGAGGCAAGGCGACGACCTCCTGGCCAAGCGTGCTTGGCCAGGAGCGTCGTCATCGGGCCAGAAACCGTGTTTTCCGAAAAACCGTGAGAAAGCACGTCCCTCCCTGCGGAGGGAACCTTGATTACAGGAGTTTCCTTTCATGCGTCTTTTACCAACGAATGGTGATCCGAGTGCTCTGCCCCAACGGCAAGCGTTTACCCTGGTCGAGTTGCTGGTGGTGATTGCCATCATCGGCATCCTCATCGCCTTGCTGCTGCCGGCCATCCAGGCCGCCCGCGAATCGGCACGGCGCGCCCAATGCATGAACAATCTCCGGCAAATGGTCGAGGCGTTGCATAATTACCTCTCCGTCCAAAAATCCTTGCCCTCGGGCGGCTGGGGTTGGGGCTGGGCCGGCGATCCCGATCGGGGATGCGGACCCGGTCAACCCGGCGGTTGGCTTTATGAACTCCTTCCTTTCATGGAAATGAAGCAATTGCACGATCTCGGAAGGAGTTCCACGAGCAATCCCATGACGGACCCTGTGAAAAGACAACAAGGCAAGATGCGTGCCGAAACCCCCGTCAACGTATTCTGTTGCCCCACGCGCCGTCCGCCCAGTTCGTATCCCTGGCGTGCCGCTTCCAATCCGGTGAACATCAATCCTTGCACCACGATGGGCAAGAGCGATTACGCCGCTAACGCCGGCAACTTTCCCAACGGATGTTGCATCTACGGTCCCGATTCCTACAACGCCGCGGCCACTTATAACTGGGGTTCGCAACCCGGTTATGATTCCAAGAAATATCACGGGATCGTTTTCCTCCGCAACCGGATCAAGGAAAAAGACATCACCGACGGGATGAGCAATACTTATTTTTGCGGAGAAAAATATCTTGATCCCAACCAGTATCAAACCGGCTTCACTTGCGGCGACGACAATGGCTGGGACGAAGGATTTGACTATGACAATTACCGTTTTACGAGCGCGGAGAATCCCTACCAATCCGACGGGAGTTTCGATAACGGCAACGATGCGCGCTATTTCCAACCCATGCGGGATCGGATCGGCGTCGATTACTTCTTTAACTTCGGCAGCGCCCATGCCGGTATTTTCAATATGGCGATGTGCGACGGATCGGTCCATTCCATCAAATATGACATTGAACTCGAACTGCACCAACGGCTCGGCTGGAGAAACGACAAACGCATCGCCGGGCTTCCCGATTGACGATGCCCAGACCGGATCGTCTTTCCCTTGACTGGAAGATTCAGCAGTGCCTCTGCTGAGGCGGAATCCTTCGGATTTTATTTAGAACCGTCTAATATTCATTTGGAATCCTTGATGAAAGGAGTTGCCGTATATGCGTTTTCTCCCGGCGGTTGATTCTGCGAGTGCCTTGCCGCGTCGGCGAGCGTTCACCCTGGTCGAGTTGCTGGTGGTGATTGCCATCATCGGCATCCTCATCGCCTTACTCTTGCCGGCGGTCCAGGCCGCCCGCGAAGCCGCGCGACGCATGACATGCAGCAATAATCTCAAACAGATTGGGATGGGACTGTTGAATTACAACGCCGCCATGAAACAATTTCCGCCCGGAAAAATTACCCCCGGCACCTGGTCCAACACCCAAAAAAGCTATACCTGCTGGGCCATCGAAATCCTCCCCTATATCGAGCAGACTGCCCTCTATCGGCAATACCATCACGAAGTGTACAACGAAGACCCGCCCAACCAGGAAGTCCGCGAAGCGTTGGTTTCGGTCTACTGCTGCCCCAGCGAGCCGGGGACCGGCGACCTGGGAAAGCCGGAAAGTGGACCGGCCGGGACCTCCGGGGGGCGCTCCGGGATTCCCTACCGGCGCGGCTCCTATCGCTGCGTGACGGGCCGCAGCACCGGCATCGGATGGTGGGACTGCTACGATTCCACGGGCAATCCTCCCCTGAAATGGAGAGGCGTCCTCCACGTGACCGGATACTACGGGCACGAGCCGAAATACCACGATCTCTATCAGGAGAAAGTCAAAAATATCACGGACGGCCTGTCCCATACGCTGATGGTCGGGGAGACGGCCACAAAGTCCCATCAAGGCCGTAGTACTTTTTGGGCGTATAGCTGCGCGAACTTCAATGCCTCTTGTGCCACTCCTCAATCGCGTGCCTTGCTGGTAGACTTCGACCGCTGCTGTTCCATTCCTGGGGAGGGTAGCAATAATCCCTGCAAGCGCGGTTGGGGCGGCTTTCATCCCCAGGGTTTGAACTTCGTCCTTTGCGACGGTTCCGTTAATACGATCTCCAACGACGTCGAGATGGAACTGTTCTGCCGCCTGTGTACGATTGCTGAAAAGGAGTCAGCCTCCCTCCCCCCGTAATGAAAAGAATCGTCCATGCCAGCCCGTCCCATAAAAGCAAGCCGGTTTTTCAGACTCCACGTCCTCCTCAGCGGATTGGTCTTCGCGTGCGGCTGCGGGCGTCCGGCCTACGAAGTGGCGCCCGTCTCCGGCCGTGTGTTGATGGACAATCAACCCACGGCCGGAATCGGTTTGAGTTTTCAGCCGATCGCCGACAGCGGCGAGGGTGCGCACGTCGGATCGGGATCCTTTGCCACGACCGACGATGAGGGCCGTTTCACCTTGGAACTGGTCGATCCGCCGCAGGCCGGGGCCGTCGTCGGCGTCCATGCGGTCCGGTTCTCACTCCGGGATCCCAACGCGAAAGAAGAAGACCAACTCTCCATCGCCGACCTTCGGCTGCCGGCGAAGTACCGCAACGGGAGCATCACGTTCGAAGTCCCTTCCCAAGGCACGGACCAGGCGATTTTCAATCTGAAAACACGCTAAAAATGTCCCATTGGCTAACTGCCCGGAAGCGGTTGCCCCGATGGGCACTTACTTAGCCGGGTGCGCAGATCCTTGACCACCGCGAGGATTTGCCTGGCGGAGGCGGGTTGAGTATTGCCCACCCGGGGATCTTGCCGGCTGAGATCGGCTTGCCGGTCCAAGGCGTCCAGGGCACGCTCAACCCGGGCGTGCAGTCCGGCGACGGCATTTCCCTGTTCTAGGAGCAGAAGTCCCCAAAACGCCTCGGCGTGGAGCCGCCAGATTTCCGTCACCCGGCGCAGCAGATCGAACCGGAAGCGGAGATCGTCGTACTGCGAGGCCGTCAGATGGGGCCTGGCGGCCCGGAGGTCCATCAGGCACCGGTCCGCCAGGGCCACGGCCTCGTCCTTTTCCGCCAGAAGCTCTTCGTAAAACTCCGGCGTCGGCCGGAGCAGCAAGTGTTCGATCCGCCGGAGATGCTCGTCTCCCGGCGACCACTTGCTCAAAGCCCGTCCTTTGAGGGACCGCACGGCGTAAGAATAATCCGGCAGGGCGGTGTGATACGTGTACCAATATCCGTGCACAAACAAGGCTTTGGTCACGCACTCGAAGCTTAGTTTGAGCGATTTCTCCACGAAGGGCGCCGCCGCGGAACCGTAGGTTTTTACCGTCCATTCCCGCCAAATCTCCTCGGCGGTGACGTCGGGTTTTTCCACGACCCGGCTGAGCGTATAAATATTAATACGGTTGGGAGTGTAAAAGGCGTCGAAGCCCGCGTGATCCAGCCGGACGTTGTAGCCGGCGACTTCGGGGAACTGCCGGTCATAACGCCAACGCTTCAAAAAATACTCGGGACAGCAAAAGGGAATCCGGTTCCGTCCGGTGAATTCCGACGAGCCATCGAATTCAACGATCATCTTCCGGCCAGTCAACTTGCCGATCAGCGGATTATGCGGGTAGAACGGCTCCCAGTCGTGCGGCACGCACTTCGACTGAACAACGATCCGGCCGGAAACCTTTTGGAGCCCCTCCTGGAGCCACGCCAACTCCTGCGGTTCGTACACAAAACTGCGGACGATGAGCGTCTTTCCTCCCTCCCGGCAGACTTCGTCGAGCGTGTCGATCAGGCGGACGAAACGCTGCGGCATGGAGAGGCGGGAATGAACCCGGCGCGGATCGAAGATCTTGTACCGTGTTTCGTGAAACGTCAGCATGACGCCGTCGAATTCGGGATAGATCCGGAAGAGGGCGCGGTATTTGTCCTGCATCCACGCCTTCAATCCCTCGTCGTCGAAGCGGACCTTGCCGTCTTCTAAAAAACGCGGGGGGACGTATTCCAACTCATGAATCCAAATGATGACCTTCAGGCCCAGCCGGTGAGCTTCGCACGCGAGTTGCTGTAGCTCCCGGCCCCGCGGGTTCGACCGCCAGCCTTCGCTGCCGGGTTCCTCCTTCGCCGGAGACTCCGCTTCCAGGATATCGGTTGCTGCAGCAATCATGCGATGAGAAAACACCACCGTGTTGACGCCGTAATTCCCGGCTTCCCTCATGGTCCGGCGAACGTAATCGGGCTTGAGGACGTGAAACTGCCACATCCGCCAGGGATAAGTCTCGGCGGCCTGGAGGGAGTAGCCGGATGATAAACTCAATAAGATCGCAAGAAACAGCGTCTCGCAACGTGTCATCACGTGTTCTTCCCTTCCCAACCACGGCCGGCGGCCGGGGCAGACAAACCTTGTGTCGGACGGCCGGGTAGTTTACATTGAATTTATGAAACCCCTCGATAAAGATATCATCCTTTCGCAGTTTACGCAACGTTTCGGCGGCCCGGCCGCTTGGGTCGTTCGGGCGCCGGGACGGGTAAATCTGATCGGCGAGCACACGGATTATAACGACGGATTCGTGCTCCCCTTGGCCATCGACCGGGCCGTGTGGATCGCGCTCCGACGCCGGCCCGACCACCGCGTGGCGGTCTATTCGGTCGATTACCGGCAGGACGGCGCGTTCGATCTCGACCGCCTCGAAAACGAAAAAAGCGGCTGGCTGGAATACGTCAAAGGGACGGCCTGGAGCCTGGAGGAGTCGGGACTGCGACTTGCCGGCTGGGAGGGCGTGCTGCAGGGCGACGTGCCGTTGGGTGCCGGCCTGTCGTCCTCCGCCGCGCTAGAAATGGCCGCCGCCCGGGCCTTTACGGCCGCGGCCGAGTTGCCCTGGGATCCCAAGCCCATGGCCCTGCTTGGCCAGAAGGCCGAGAACCGTTGGGTGGGCGTCAACTGCGGGATCATGGACCAGTTGATCTCCGCCGCGGGCAAGGCCGACCACGCCCTGCTGATCGACTGCCGGTCGCTGGAGACGGAGGCGGTCCCCTTTCCGCCGGGCACGGCCGTGGCGGTCCTGGACACGTCGACCCGGCGGGGGCTGGTCGATTCGGCCTACAACGAGCGCCGGGCCCAGTGCGAAGCGGCCGCGCGGTTCTTCCAGGTCAAGGCCCTGCGCGACGTGACCCGGCAGCGCTTCGACCGGGAGGCCGACGGCCTGGACGACGTGACGCGGCGCCGCGCCCGGCACGTGATCGGCGAAAACGACCGCACGGTCGAGGCGGCCGACGCCATGCGGCGCGGCGACGCCGCCCTCTTGGGGCAATTGATGAACCAGAGCCACGAGAGCCTCCGCGACGATTACGAGGTCTCCAACGACGCCCTGAACGTCATGGTCGAGTGCGCCCGGCGGCACCCGGGATGTTTCGGGGCGCGGATGACGGGCGCCGGCTTCGGCGGCTGCGCCGTGGCCCTGATCGACGCCCAGGCCGCGGCCGATTTCGTGCAACGCACCGCCGACGCCTACGAAAAACAGACCGGCCTCCACTCGGCCGTGTACGTCTGCCGCGCCACCAACGGCGCGGAGGTGGTTTGACCGTGGTCGGGTACTAATGCTCCGTTTAGCAGCCGCCGGCACGGCGGCTTTGCGTTTCTTACAATTCTGAGCCGCCGTACCGGCGGCTGCTAAACGAAATGCACCACCGATTGACACTCAATAATTACCCTCTGGCCGCCTTGCCGTCGAGTCGATAAAATGGGCAGTTATGAAAATAATCGCCTATCCATTGGCCTTCGTATTGTTTCTTCTGGGGCTATTGTTTGTTGTTAGCGCCAGTGCACAAGGAGTATGGATGCGGCTGGTCGTCGGCGTGGTGTTGATGACGGCCGCGGTGGCGTTCCTCTGGCTCGCGCTGCAGAAACCCCGGCCGGTCGAGCACACCGTGGTCCAGAAGATCGACTTAAGCGGCGACGTCTCGATCGAGCAGATGAAATGCCGGAGCTGCGGCGGCGCCCTGAGCAAGGAGTCGATTTCCGTCCGGGCCGGGGCGATCTACGTCAACTGCCCGTTCTGCGGCTCGGCATACCAGATCGAGGAAGCCCCGAAATGGTAAAACCCCTTCGAGAAATCACTGGGGGACTGTCCCGATTTTTACGCAGCAAAAATGGGACTGCCCCCTTTGGTGGTCTCTCTCGATACGTATTCCATCCGCCGGGCGGCGTCCGGCAACTGCACTTCCGCACCGACGCGGACGGATCGGCCGTGCTGCTGATCGACGTCGGCGACGCGATCCACCTGAACCCTACGGCCGCGCTGCTGGTCCGCGCGGCACTCGAAGAGAATACACCGGAGCAGGCCGTCGCCCGGCTGCGGCGGCGATTCCGCGGGATCGACCCGGAAGCGGTCCGCAGCGACGTGGCGGCGATGTACCGGCTGGTCGAACGCCTGCGGACCGGTACGGACGCCTGCCCCACCTGCGGACTGGCGGAATGCGGCCGGGCGGCGCTGTTCAGCATGCCGGTCTCCGCTCCGTACAAGGTCGATCTGGCCCTGACCTACGGCTGCAACAACGCCTGCGGCCACTGCTACAACGGGCTGCGCCGCGCGGCCGATCAACGCGCTCTTCAGAAAACGCCCCGGGACGGCGGTCCCGGGGGTGAAACGAAGGAGTCATTGCCAATCACAACCCCCGCGACCGCCGTCGCGGGGCGTTGTTCGGCACACATGAATGTCTCCCAGTGGAAAAGGGTCTTGAAAAAGTTGGCCCGGCTCGGCGTGCCGCACGTCATTTTTACGGGGGGCGAGCCGACGCTCTTTCCCGGATTGTGCGAACTGATCCATCAGGCCGGGCGGCGGGGACTGGTCTCGGGATTGAACACCAACGGCCGGCGGCTGGCCAATCCGGATTTCACCGGGAAGCTCCGCCGGGCCGGATTGGACCACGTGCAAATCACGTTGGAATCCTGCCGGGCCGAGGTCCATAACGCCATGACCGGCGCGGAATCGTTTGCCGAAACGGTCTCGGGAATCCGCTGCGCACTGGGCGCGGGACTGCACGCCATCACCAACACCACGCTCACCCGGCGAAACGCCGACCACGCCCTGGAAATCGTCGCCTATCTCGACCGGCTGGGAATCCAAACCTTCGCCGTCAACGGGATGATCTGCGCCGGCGGCGGGGTGGGAAACGACACGGCTCTTACACCGGAGGATCTCGCGGCGATTGTGCCCCCCATCCGCGACGCGGCGCAGCGGCGGGGGATGCGGTTCTTGTGGTACACGCCCACGCCCTACTGCCGGTTCTCGCCGCTGGAGTTCGACCTCGGCCCGCGGCGCTGCAACGCGGGGCAATACTCGATGTGCATCGAGCCGGACGGCGGCGTGCTCCCCTGCCAGTCGTATCCGGTGGCGGTGGGGAATATTTTACGCGATCCCTGGGACGCCCTCTGGAACAGCGGCCTTTTTCTGCGATTCCGGGAGCGAAATGATAATCCGCAGGCGGCCGGCCTGCCCGAGCCGTGTTGGACCTGTCCCGACCTGCCCGTCTGCGGCGGCGGCTGCCCGTTGGAAAGAACACCACCCCGCGAACAAGCCGCTTGCGGCTTGGCAACGAACCATCATCATCTCGATCCTCGTCATCAGCCCGCTTTACCATGAAACTGAAATCCTACTGGAACCGCTGTTTTTCACGGCGGGGCACGGCGTTCGAGCGGTACGGCCTGACGCCGGGGCTGCATCACTATCTCCGGCCGACCGGTGAAACGGCGGTGCGGTTCCATCTCCGCATCGACCGCAGCGGCGACGGGCTGCTGCTGGCCAACGCCGAGAGCGCCGTCCGGCTGCACCCCTCCGGCGTCTTGCTGGCCAAGGGCCTTTTGGAAGGCGTGCCGGACGAGACGCTCGTTAAAAACCTCGTGACGGCCTTCAGCGGAGCAACGGCCGAGCAGGCCGCGGAGGATCTCCGCCGGGTTCGCGAACTGCTGGACAGGTTATCAAAGCCCGGCGCCGCCTACCCGATGCTCAACCTGGCGGACCCGACGTTCGCGCCCGACCGCGTCCCGCTGGAGCGGCCGCTGGCCGCCGACGTGCCGCTGTGCAAGCCGTTTTACATGGAGCCGATTTTGCAGCGGCTCTGGGAGGAGGGCATTCCCCACGTGACCGTGCTCGCGCCGCGGGATCCGCCGGAGCGCGACCTGCTCCGGGCGGTGGAAAAGGCGGAGGACATCGGCCTGATCACGGGCGTCCGCGGCCGGGGGAGCGATCTGGCGTTCTGCAACCGGATTCCCAACCTGGCCCAGGCCGGCCTGGATCACCTGGACGTCTTCTGCCTCTCGACCGAGGATCCGATCCACGACGTCCTGGCCGGGCCGGGCGATCGGAAAAAAGCCGTCAAGGCAATGGTCACGGCGGTCCGGAAGGAGGTCTGTCCCGTGGCGGTCGTCCCCCTGCTGCGGCCGACCTTGGCCACCATCGACCAGACGCTGGCCAGCCTGGCCGGGCACGGGATCGTCAACGCCGGATTGTTCGGTTTGGCCACGGTGATTCCCCCCGGCGAATCGCCGGGAGCTGACGAAGTCCTCCGCGCCGACGAGTTGATTCCCGCCGCCGAATTGGTGGAAGACGCCGCCGCCCGGCACGCCATGCGGTTGATCTGGTATCCGCCGATCCGCTTCCAGCCCGACAAGCCGCTGGGCGAGCAGGTGCTGCGCGGTCCGCGGACCGGCGGCGACACGACGATCCGCGTCGAGCCGGACGGCCGGGTCTTCGCCCCGCGGGGACCGAACCAGCCGGCCGGCAACCTGCTGACGGAGTCGTGGGAGCAGATCGCCGAGAGCCGGATGTACCGGCGCTTCCGCCACCGCCTGGAAGCGAAAGTCCACTGCCGCGATTGCCCCAGCCTGGCCGTTTGCGTGGCCGACTGCCTCCGCCGGCCCGTGCCGGGCGAAGAGGGGGAGAGTGAGGAAGATTGAAAGTATCAAGGAATCAAGAAATGAATCGCATGACGACTCGATCAGCATTTCATTCGCTCAGACGGCTACTTTCCGGCGCGACCGCCGGTCGCGGCTTTCTGTTCTTACTCTTCCTCATCGGGGGAACTGTCCCGGCGGCGGCGCAGAAATACCTCTTCCGCGTGCCGGCGTTACAGATGTACGTGACCGTCCAGTCCGACGGCTCGGCGCTGATCGACTACAACATCCATTTCGAAAACCTCCCGGGGGCGCACGTCATCGACGTGGTGGACGTCGGCGCGCCGACGGAGAAGTACAACCTGCGGAACGTGAAGGCGTGGATCGGCGATCGGCGGTTGGCGAACATCCGACCGTCGGAGTACGTGCATCCCGGTTTCGAGGTCCATCTTGGAGTTATGGAGATTCAACCGGGCCAATCGGGGACATTTCGCACGCAGTTCGTTATGCCGGAGATGGTCTTTCAGGACACCACCCGCGATGATTACGCTTCGTTCCGCATCACGCCCACGTGGTTCGGCGAGGAGTACGTAATCGGAACCACTGACATCCAGGTCGCCGTCGAGCTGCCGAAGTGGTATGACCCGAAGGAGATCAAGCACCAGGGACTGAACTTCACCAACGTGGCCAAGCGGAACGACAAGACTGTGGTCTATTGGCAGTTTCCCCGGGCGCGGCTGACCGGCAAGCATCTCGTGGCCGTATCGTTCCCCAAGCGGGACATGCAGCGGGTGATCGAGCAGTCGAAGTGGGACCTGTTGATGGATTGGTTCCGCGAATCGAAGCAGGCCCGGTGGACGTGCGGGATCATCGCGGTGGCGCTGTTCGGATGGACGTTTTTCCGCTTCACCGGTGGGACGGGTTTTTCGGTGTTTTTCATCCTCGCGGCGGTGTTGGTCGTCAGTTTCTGCCTGTCGCCCGGCTGGCAGCTCCTCGCGCTGCCGCTGCTGGTGGTGCTCATCGGCGTCAACGAGTGGTTCCTCGCCCGGCGGCGGACGAAATACATGCCGCCGATCGCCCAGATCGAAGGCGGCGGCATCAAGCGGGGCCTGACCGCGCCCGAGGCCGCCGTGCTGCTGGAACTGCCGATCGCCAAGGTGCTGATGCTGGTGATCTTCGGCATGCTCAAGAAAGGAATCCTCCGCCAGGTGCAGGCCGATCCGCTGGTAGTCGAACCAGATCCCGATTTCAAGACCACAGTGAACCAGGAAGATCGAGAAAAACACGTCCGGGAAATTGCACAGAAGAAGGGCGTCGTCTGGCATACTTACGAGATGCCTTTCTTGTATTTGTTGCAGCAGAATCCCAGCATGCCCGTCAAGGAGATCCACTTCGCCGTGCCGGTGCGGAAGCTGATCGAGGGGGCCGCGGCGCGGATGGCCGGCTTCGATCTCTCGGAAACGCAGGACTATTATCGGCGGATCGTCAAGCGGGCGGTCGCGCAGGCGGCCGCCGTCGGCGACATCCCGCAGCGCGAGGCCACGCTCGACCGGAATTTCGAGTGGATCCTGATGGACGACGATTATCCCACGGTGTTCACCTACGGCCGGCCGTATTGGCCGGTCTGGACGCGGGGCGGGATGTTCGGCGGCGGCGGGGCTCCCGCTCCGTCGGCGCCCTCCGCGCCTTCGATTCCCGGCCAGACAACCTTCTCCGACGTGGCGGCCTCGTTTTCCGGCTGGACGGAAAACACGCTGGGCAGCTTCGCCTCGTCGATCGCTCCCGAGGCGCTCAGCCCGGGCGGCACGTCCGCCGGCTTCCTCGATCTCAGCGGCGCCGACCGCGTGACCGGCGAGGTCTTCAAATCGCTGGCCGAGGCATCGACCTCCGGCGGCGGCCGGGGCGATGGAGGAGGTTGTGCGTGCGCCTGTGCCGGCTGTGCCTGCGCCTGCGCCTGCGCCGGGGGAGGGAGATGATAACAGTGATTAAATGTACCAATTCAGCGCGTCCTTGCTCTTCTCGTCGCGGATCCGCAGTTTGGGGGCTTCCATGGTGACAATGGCGTGCGGGGCGACGCTGCGGGTGAGCCAGACGCTCGAGCCGATCACGGCGTGGTGGCCGACGACCGTCTCGCCGCCGAGGATCGTGGCGTTGGCGTAGATCACCACCCGGTCCTCAAGCGTCGGGTGCCGCTTGGCGCCGCGCATCAGGTTCCCCTCGGCGTCGGTGGCGAAGCTCAAGGCGCCCAGGGTGACGCCCTGGTAGAGCTTCACCCAGTCGCCGATTTCGGTCGTCTCGCCGATCACCACGCCGGTGCCGTGGTCGATGAAGAAATACATCCCGATCTTCGCCCCGGGATGGATGTCGATGCCGGTCCGGCGGTGCGCCCATTCGGTCATCATCCGCGGGATCATCGGCACGGCGAGGTCGTTCAGGACGTGGGCCAGCCGATAGACGGTTATCGCCTCCAGGCCGGGATAGCAAAAGATCACCTCGTCGAGCGATTTGCAGGCCGGGTCGCCGGCGTAAGCCGCCTCGACGTCCAGCGCCAGGATCTTACGAAGTTCGGGCAGCCGCTCCAGAAACGTAATCGCCTTGGCCTGACCCACGGCCTCGAAGTCCGGCGCCTGCCGCGGATCGCAGGACGGGGACTGTCCCGATTTTTTTGCAGAAAAAATGGGACTGTCCCCTTCTCGGGCCGGTGGAGTGCGAAAGGCCTCGTGCCGCAGCGCCCGGGCGATCTGCTGCATTAGCGTGTCGTGCAGGCGGTCGATCAGGTCACCCACGTGATAGTTGACGTTCCCCAGGTGCAGCCCGTCGCGGCGGCGATAGCCGGGATACAGGATCTCTTTCAAATCCTCGGTCGCCTCGATGACCGTCTCGTAGTTCGGCAGCGGGCAGTGGCCCAGGTGGCTGATGTTGCCCACCTCGGCGTACGTGTCGACGATCCGCTCCGTTAGCACCGGCAAGTTTTCTTTAATGCGAAAATCGGTGGCCATAAAAACGACTCTTTCAAGTGGCGTTTAGCCCGGCCGCTTGCGGCCGGCAAATATTCAAAGGAAGCGGCAGGATGCCGCTTCTACATTATTGCGGCGAGGGAAAGAGAAACACGCGATGCAAAGGGCGAGAGGCTGTCCGGCGTTTACACCGGACAGCGACACGTGCAGAGACAGGAGATCCGACCAATATAGGGGGCATGCATCGTTAAACTCCGGGTAATACCCGCAGCTATACAAGACTACGTCCTCCCGGCGGGGAAATCAAGCCGACCGCAACTCTCATCGACCTCTCCACGGAAAAAGATTGAGGTTTTTCCGGGGAGGATAGGTCGCGATAGAGTGATTTCTCTAAAAACCGCTTGTGAGCTTGCAAGGCAATCAACAACGGTGTTTGATCCGCACCCAGCCGTCGTGATTGAATGCCAAATAATGATACTCCCAAACGCCGTTTTTGCTCTGAAACCGGCAATGGATCCAGGGAATACCGTCATCGTCGATTTGCTGCACTCTCAGAGGCCGGCGACGCTCGAGAAGCCGTTGATAAATCCGGCGGGTCTCGCGAGGGAGATAATAATCGGGCCGATCAAATTCGCTGGGCATCCGTATGATGCGGATTCGATCCCCAGTTCGCAGCTTCTGCCAATTTTCCATGACAAGAGGAGTGGATTGATTTCAAGGACTTAACCGACAGGGGACGTTAAAAAACGGAATCGCCAGTGGATACTTCCAAACCTCGCCGTTGCTGGCCTTGACGCCAGCCATGATCGGGAAAACCACCCCGACGACCAACAGGGCGATCAGCAGGGGGAGACCGATAATGAAAAAACTCAAGAGGATACAGACCACCAAGTAAATCACCTCCGAGATGAGCCAATTGACCGCGTTTTTCCCATGCTCGTCAATCCCGGGCAATTCGGTCTTTTTCAATTGCCAAATCACGATCGGCACGATCAAGCCGGCCATCGGCACAACGAAGCCCGCCAGCAACGAGAGATGGAGAAACATCCCCCATTGCCGGGTTTGTTCTTCCTCGGTTGCAGGATTGGCGCCGCCGGTCGAAAAGAGCGAGAACGACCCCGGCTGTTGATTCAGCAGCTTGGCCTTCGCCTGGGCGAACTCCTCGTCGCTCAGCGCTCCCGACTGGTGAAGCTGTTGCAGTTTCTGCAATTCGTCCGAGAGTGACATGGGAAGATCTCCTTGTAAGATCCAAATTCAACAGACCTTTTTCCCACCGCTCCGTGTAATCATCATACTGGAAAGCTTTGGGAGAGTCAAAGGGCCTCGAAGACGAACCGCAGGCAGAAATAGACGCCGATCCCCACGAACAACCAGCCGGTAATCATCCGCGCCCACCATTCGATTTTCGAGAGCACGTTGTAGGTCTTGCCGACGGACTTGGCGCTGTAGGCCAGCAGGAAAGCAACCAGCAAGACCGGCACGGCCGTGCCGATGCCATAAATCAGCGGCAAGACCACGGTGGCCCCAGGCAAGGACGCCTCGGGAAGGTTGATGCCGATGCTGGCCAACTTGCCAGTCACGGCCCCAGCCTCGGACCCCAGCAAGAGCGCGACCAGGCCAAAGAACCATACGGCCGAGGTGGGGCAGAATGCAACGGCAAACAGAACGCCCAGCAACAGCGCGCCCCAGATTCCCATGGCGTCGATCCGTTTTTGCATGCCCGCGCTCATCGTCGCCCCGCCGCCGCTGATGACGATCAGTCCCACCAACAACATGCCGAGCAACAAGAACACCGGTCCGAGGACCAGGCCGCCGTATTTCTGGAGAAACAAGGCGATGGCCGGAATCGACATGGCCGTGGTGGCGATGACCACGGCCAGGGCCAGGTAGAGCAGGCACCGCCCGAGCGTATAAAGGAGTCCGGCGGCCAGTACCCAGCGCGAATCGCCCACCTTGCGGCCCACGTAGGAGACCGCCGCGATATTGGTCGCCAGCGGACAAGGACTGATCGACGTGAGCAATCCCAGATAGAGAGCCGCCAGGGCGTAGAGTAAATAGGCAACCATCGACCATCTCCTTCTTTCAATATCACTTCGTCTTTTGTGCCGACCTGTCGACTTCCGGTTTCATCGCGGTTTTCGCCTTTGATTTCTGGAAGGCGGCAACGCTATCTTGCACATACTTAAGAAACACATCTTTGTCGCGGTTCTTTGACCATATCTCCGTCAGGTTCCTCGCTTCCACAGCCTTGTTTTTCATAACCTTGACCACGATCAGCGAAGGACCGCCGATCTTATAGCCCTTCGTCAACGCGGCGTTCTTTTTATCCTGGAAATCGACGTAGTGGAATTCGACCGCGCCGCTCTTGACCTCTCGGGCAAAGCCCTTCCTCACGGCCTCCTCGGAATAGCTTCCCATGCGGAGACAGGTGGGACAGCGCTGGGTGCGGTGGAAGTACATCACAATCACGCGATCGGCCGGTCGGGGGGCTGGAGCGGCGGCTTTGGCCGAAGTATTCGTCTTGGCAGAAGCGTCGGCCTTCACAACCGCGTCGGCTGCATGGATCACCTGGGGGAATGCAAGGGCGAAGAGCGTCAGGACTGAAAAGGCAACGGCAGCAGTGACAATGCGTTTCATAATTCTGGTCTCCTCGTGATATGGTTGGAAAACAAGGTTTTTCTAGGGAATTGGAATCGCAGGCGGGTCCGCCGAGGGTTCCATGTCGACGTCGGAGGATGAAGTCGTCGGCTCCGGCGTCCGGGGTGTCGTGGACATCGGCTGTTTTTCGGTTGCGAGCATCCGCTCGATTTCGCTTCGCACATACTCCATGAGCGCCGTTTTGTCGTCGGCCAACGCCATGACCTTGTCAAGCCGTTGCCAGCCATCTTGCACCTCGTTGTCTTTCACCCTGGCCAGGACGACCACGGGGTCCTTGACCTCGAACTTTAAAGCCAACACGGCGCCCGACGGCTTGCTGAAGTTCAGGACCTTCCACTCGATTTCCTCGCGGCGCTGTTGCTCCGCAAAATGGGTGTCCAAGACCTCTTTCGTTCCGGCTTCAATGGCACGGCAATTCGGACACCGCGCGTCGGAATGGAAATAGTAAACAATCAGTCCGTCGCCCACACTCGCCGACTTCGGAACGTCGTCGGATCGTGCAATCCCGCCCTGGCGACGAATCGCCCGTAACTCGTCGGCGATTTGCGTCAATTGCGGCTCCAGTTGCGCGGCGGCCTGGTTGTCAAGCGAGCGGGCGATCAGCACAACCAGAGTCGCCGAAAACAGCGAAATCAGACAGACGGCGAGAGCATTTTTCAGTTCCATGCCGATATTCCTTTCCTCTGCATTATTAGGCCAACAACTTTTGGATTTCCTCGGGCGATAGCACCTTGCCCACGACCTTGACCTCACCGTCAATCGCAAGGGCCGGCGTCAACATCACGCCAAACGAGGTGATCTGTCCAATATCGGTGACTTTTTCGATCTGAGCTTCCGTGCCCGCGAGTTTCACGGCCTCCTCCGCATTCTTTTTGAGTTTTTCGCACTTCGGACAACCGGTTCCAAGTATCTGAATCAGCTTCATTTCTTATTCTCCTGTGTGGCGAATTCGCCAATAAGCATTTTATCCGAAGAACAATCCAAAAACCATGCCAACGATGGCGCTCATTATCACGGTCAGGCCGACGAAAACCGCTGTTTTTTTAAACCCAATCACGCTATAGATCACCGCGATGCTGGGCAATGACAACGCGGGACCGGCTAGCAGCAGGGACAACGCGGGGCCTTTGCCCATACCGAGTCCCCGGAGCGTTTCAATAATGGGGATTTCCGTCAACGTGGCGAAGTACCACATCGCCCCAATGACGGAGGCCACCAGATTGGCTCCAATACTGTTGCCGCCGACCAGACGCCCCACCGTTTCCTCGGGGATGAGCGCCCCGACAAATCCCGTAACAAAGACGCCGCCGAACAACAAGGGAATAATCGACCTGGCGAATCCCCAGGTCTGGCCCATCCAGTCGGACAATTCGTTCTTGTCAAACCAGCCGGCGATCATCAGCAAGGTGGCCGCCAAACAGGCGAACGCAAAATACCAGCGATTGACGTACATCCAGTTGGCCCACTCGTAGCCTTCCGACGTCGCGGCCTCGCGCGTCTCGATTTCACCGATCGGGATTTCCAGCTTTTTGCCCTTTTTCACGTCTCCGAACGGTTCCTCGACCTGCACGCGAAGCATTTCGGTTGTTTCCAACAATACTGAAACCTGCATCTTCGTGCCGTCCTTTTTGACGATCGTCGTCTGGCTCGGGTTGGCCCAATCGCTGAAGACCAGGAAGGCGATCATGGCGGCGAAAAACAGGGCTGTCTGAAACAAATTCCGCCGTGATGGAGGCGGTTCAGGAAGTTGCATGAAAACAGCCTCTCGTTTCTCCTCATCCTTGCGGAAAATTGCCGCCATGATGACGCCGATGACCACCGCAAACACCACGGAGCCGATGATGCGCGCTATGCCGAGATCGAATCCCAACACCCGCGCGGTCAAAAAGATGGCCATCACGTTGATCGCCGGCCCGGAATAGAGGAAGGCCGATGCCGGTCCCAAGCCCGCTCCCACGCGATAGATGCCCGCAAACATCGGCAACACGCTGCACGAGCAGACGGCCAGCACCGTGCCGGAGGTGGACGCCACGGAGTAGGCTTCCACCTTGTTCGCCTTGGGGCCAAGGTGCCGCAGCACGGTCTCTTTCGAGAGGAACGAGGCGATGGCCCCGGCAATGAACATGGCGGGCACCACGCAAGCCAATGTGTGGTTGCGGGCGTACCACTGGAGCATATAGAACGCATCCATGATGGCCCGTTGGATGTTCGAGTCGGTGAAATTGAGAAAGTAGGCCAGCAGGAAGATTGCCGCCAGCCCGGCAAAAATGGTCCATTCCTTCTTCATTTTGTTTTTCTCCAAGTGATATCAGGTTCTAAGCAGCCTGCGTTGGTCTCGTGCGTTTGGAAATATGTTGCCATTTGGCAAAGTCGCCAAGTCTACCGGCAAAAAAACACAGCCTTCGCATCCCCTCCTACGATACCAGCAGTTTTTGCTGGTCCTTCAGGTTACACTTCATTACCGACTCTACGCACTCGAAAAAGTCCAACACGCATTGCACTCGCAGACTGTAGTATACTTGTGCCCCGCGTTTCTCGTCTTCGACGATGCCCGCATTCTTGAGCATCGCCAAGTGACGCGATACCGTGGACATATCGACGCCGACCATTTCGGTCAGTTCGCAAACGCACCGCCGGCCGCTACGGGCCAATTCATCCACAATAAATAGGCGAGTGGGGTGCGCCATCGCTTTGATGATCTTGGCGCGGGCTTCATATTTGGCTTGATTTTTGGCGTCCATCCTAAATCTCCCCTCTCCTATTGGGAGAGGGGCCGGGGGTGAGGGCCGTGGAAGTTGCTCCGACTGATTTCATCGGCAACCATCATTTGTTAGTTTAGCCAAATATACACATACTGTCAAGGAGGATTAAGTCATAGCCAGTATGGCGGGGTGCAGAAAAAGTATATGGGGGTGGCCACAAGGATGCGAAATAACCAGCGGCTAACAGCCTTAAGTTTACCCACATTTTTGCTATGATAGGAGCCGGCGGAAAGGATTACTGCCGTTGGCCTTAAGCAAGGAGG
>JAFGPV010000086.1 GCA_016936015.1 Pirellulales bacterium | reverse complement strand
TTCACCCCCGCGATTGCCATCGCGGGGCGTTGACAAAGCATCAATAATACTAAGGACCCATCAAATCAGAGAAAGCTCTGAACGTAACGTATTGCCCGGCGTCTCACAACCTCCCTGTATTCGCCCCCCAGACGAGGAGTTCTGCGACCACCTTGACGACCACCCTAACGGCTGTTAGATTCAGCAGTTTCGTTTCCCGCCCGTGTAGCGGTAATACGCTCCGTAAATCCCCCTGTAGCGTGCGTTTTCGCACCCTACGATCTTGTTTTCTAACCCTTTGGAGAGAAACCAATTATGACCACAAAATACGTCTACTATTTTGGTCCCGACGGTACTGAAGGCGACGCCGGCATGAAGAACACGCTCGGTGGCAAGGGGGCCAATCTGGCCGAGATGGCCAAGCTCGGCCTGCCGGTCCCCGCCGGATTTACGATCTCCACCAACTTCTGCACGGCCTACTTTGCCCAGGGACGGCAGTTCCCGCCCGAGTTGAAAGCGGAGGTCGAAGCCGCTTTGAACAAGGTGCAGGAGGCGATGGGCCGGAACTACGGCGATCCGGAGAATCCCTTGCTGCTGAGTTGCCGCAGCGGCGCCCGCAGTTCGATGCCCGGGATGATGGAGACCGTGCTGAACGTCGGGCTGTGCAGCACGACGATCCCGGGACTGGAGAACAAGACGGGCAACAAGCGGTTCGTGTGGGACGCCTACCGCCGGTTGATCATGATGTACTCCGACGTGGTAATGGAAAAGGCCGAGGACATCGAGCCGGCCGAGGGCAAAGGCGTGCGGATGCAGCTCGAACACCTGATGGCCCGGTTGAAGAAGCGGAAGGGCTACACGCTCGACACCGAGATGACCGCCGACGACCTGAAGAACCTCTGCAAGCAGTTCAAGAAGAAAGTGGTCGAGGTCCTCGGCCGCGAGTTCCCCGACGATCCCCAGGAGCAGCTTTGGGGCGCGATCGGGGCGGTCTTCAAGAGCTGGGAGGGCAAGCGGGCCGTCGCCTACCGCAAGATCGAAAACATCCCCGGCGAGTGGGGCACCGCCTGCAACGTGCAGTCGATGGTCTTCGGCAACCTCGGCGAGGGTTCCGCCACCGGCGTGGCCTTCTCGCGGAACCCGGCCACCGGCGAAAACAAGTTCTACGGCGAGTGGCTCGTCAACGCCCAGGGCGAAGACGTGGTGGCCGGCATCCGCACGCCCAATCCGCTGAACGAGGCGACCAAGAATCCGCAGAACCAACACCTCCCCTCGCTCGAAACGGCCATGCCCGAACTGTACCGCCAGCTCGACGACGTCCGCGTCCGCCTCGAACAGCACTACAAGGACATGCAGGACATCGAGTTCACGATCCAGGAGGGCAAGCTCTACATGCTCCAGTGCCGCGTGGGCAAGCGGACCGGCACCGCCGCCCTGAACATGGCGATGGAAATGCTCACAGAAGGGCTGATCGACGAGAAGACGGCCGTCATGCGCGTCGCCCCGGCGCAGCTCGACGAGCTGCTGCACCCGATCATCAACGCTGAGGCGGAAAAGAACGCCCAACCGTTCCTCACGGGTCTGCCGGCCGGACCCGGCGGCGCCTGCGGCAAGATCGTCTTCACCTCCGCCGACGCCGTTGCCTGGCACAAGCGGGGCGAAAAGGTGATCCTGGTCCGCGAAGAGACCAATCCCGAGGACGTCGAGGGGATGCGGGCCGCCGAAGGCATACTGACCGCCCGGGGCGGCATGACCAGCCACGCCGCGCTGGTCGCCCGGGGCTGGGGCAAGTGCTGCATCGTCGGGGCCGGCGACCTGAAAATCGAACTGGCCGGCAAAAAACTCTCCGTCAAGCAGCCCTCCGGCGGCGAAGTCAAGCTCGGCGAAGGCGACCTGATCACCTTAAACGGCACCAAGGGCCGGGTCTACGCCGGGGCGCTGGAAATGATCGCCGCCTCGGAGAATCCCCGCTTCAAGAAATTCATGGAACTGGTCGACAAGTTCCGCACGATGGGCGTCCGCACCAACGCCGACACGCCCGAGGACGCCCGGGTCGCCCGCGAGTTCGGCGCCGAAGGGATCGGCCTGTTCCGCACCGAGCACATGTTCTACGGCGTCGGTAGCGACGAACCGCTCTTCCTGCTGCGGAAGATGATCATGGTCCTGGGCGAAAAGGCGAAGTCGGCCCGGACCAAGCAGCAGCAGGAGGCCGCCGAGCAGGCGCTGGCCGAGAAGCGCCGGGCCGCCGTCTATGACCTGTTCCCCTTCGTCAAGCGGAGCATCAAGGCGACCCTCGAGGCGATGGATGGCCTGCCCGTGACGATCCGGCTGCTGGACCCGCCGCTGCACGAGTTCGTCCCCCAGGGTCCCGTCAAGCAGAAGGAACTGGCCGACGCGCTGGGCATCAAGCCCTTCGAGGTGAAGAAGCGGGGCGAGGCCCTGCACGAGACCAACCCCATGATGGGCCACCGCGGCGTCCGGCTGGGCGTCAGCTACCCGGACGTCACCGAGATGCAGGTCCAGGCGATCTTCGAGGCCGCCGCCGAACTGATCCAGGCCGGCCGGCAGCCCCATCCCGAACTGATGGTCCCGGTCACCTGCGACGTGTCCGAACTGGACGACACCAAGGTCATCTTCGACCGCGTCAAGGCGGAGGTCGAAGGCCGGCTGGGTGTAAAAGTCCCCTGCCTGTACGGCACGATGATCGAGATCCCCCGGGCGTGCCTGTTGGCCGATAAGATCGCCAAGACGGCGGAGTTCTTCTCCTTCGGCACCAACGACCTGACGCAGATGACGTTCGGGTTCAGCCGCGACGACATCGGCGGCTTCCTCAATGATTACTTGTCGAAGAACCTGCTGGAAGCCGATCCCTTCCAGACGATTGACCAGGAGGGCGTGGGCCAACTGATCCAGATGGCGGTCGTCAAGGGCCGCGGCGCGCGGAATGACCTGAAGATCGGCATCTGCGGCGAGCAGGGCGGCGACCCGGCCAGCGTCCGGTTCTGCTACCAGGCCCATCTGAACTACGTCAGTTGCAGCCCCTACCGCGTCCCCATCGCCCGACTGGCCGCCGCCCAGGCCGCCATCAAGGCCGGCCATTGACATTCCCCTCTCCCTCCGGGAGAGGGCTAGGGTGAGGGCGAAATTGCGGATAAAATAAGGGTCGGAACGATTAGCAAGAATTGTTCCGGCCCTTTTTTATGTCCTTGGAGATGAACCATGACCCGTAGGTTGATCTTTCAGGTTTCATCACCGTTAGGGTATTGTGTATCATTGACAAGGGACCGCTGGCGGGAGATTATCCGCTACAAGCATCCCGCCCTGGCCGGACACGAAAGGCTGTTGCGGATTTGCGTGGAGTCCCCAAAGTTGATCCGACAAAGTGCCAAAGATCCCAACGTGCATTTATATTACACTCCCTCGGGACGCGTTCATCTTTGCGTTGTTGTGGCACCGGAGAGGAAAGAAGATCGTTTTGTGGTAACGGCCTACTTTACAAAGAATATCAAAAAAGGCGCCGAATTATGGACAAGTTGAAAGTGTATTACGACCGCAAGGGCAACTCACTCAGCGTATGGTTCACCGATCCCAAGAAAGAGTTCGTCTGCGAGGAAGCCGACGACGACGTGATTCTTGTCAAAGACCGCCGCGGCCGCGTTATCGGATTCGAACGGCTGAATTTCCTCTCGCCGAAACAGCAGAAGCAACATGAGAGCATCCCAGTGGAGGTCCAAATGGTATAACAGGAACTGCGATTGCAAGTTCTGCTTTGAAATGAATCTTGTCAAGGTTTGTTCACGTCGTTCTTAGCGGACATGTAGGCCTTATCCTGTTTCTTCACGGAGGGAAATGAGATGAGCAATGCCAGTACTTTGAAGAAATGCCCACTTTGTAGATTTTCAGTGGACGTTGAAGCATATAGCGATTCTCGTGATATTCATAATTTCAACTGTTCTCACTGTGGAAATTATCGTATTACGAAAGAGGCGCTTCAACTAATAGATAGCGCACCTGACTTTGCTAAAAAAAGGCAACAGTTGTCATCAATTGTCAGGAGGCATTATGAGTTCACTGGCGAACCTGAATTAATCACTTCCAGCAATTACCAGGAACTTGCCTCACAAGCTCCGGATAAGAATGACGTCCCCAAAAAAGTACGTTATCTGTTAAATTATATTGCCCACAAATCACGATTTCCTGGTGATAAGATTAAGCTCACAGAGGTATTTGATTGTGTGATATGCTTTGCGGAAACTATACAAGAGTTCAAATTCTATATTCAATATGCTATAGAAGCAGGCTTTGTTGAAAAAGAATTCGTAAATCAACACGATGGCTCTTTATTTTGGCTAACAACAAAAGGTTGGGAAGAGACGAGGCGTATTCCCACTCTCGAATCTCCTTATGTGTTTGTTGCCATGTCTTTCTCGAGAGAGGGCGAATATGCGAAAATACTCACTCAAGCATTTGAGGAAGCGATAAAACCTGCGATCGAAGAGGATGCTGGTTATCAGGAGGCTCTTCGAGTTGATCGGAAGGAATTTCTTGGCGATATCGTTTTCGAGATTATCGCTCGGATCAAAGAAAGCCGGTTTCTTGTCGCAGACGCCACTGAGCATAAAAACGGCGTTTATTTTGAGGCTGGCTATGCGATGGGAATGGGATTGCCGGTAATCTGGATGTGCCACAAAAACGATATAGAAAGGGCACATTTCGACACGAGACAATTAAACCACATTGTCTGGGATGATACTGCCGAGCTTCGAAAAAAATTAGCAAATAGGATTTTAGCGACGATTGGTAAAGGACAAATAAAAGCAGAAAGTAAGACTAAATTTACATCAGATAAATATGGCTAACGAAACAAAACGCTGGGTCGAGACCTGGAAGAAGGCCGCGCCGGAGCTGGCGGCGATCCGGCGGCGGGAGTTGCAGGAAATCGACACGCAGGCGGCGCTCCGCAACCTGGCCGACGCCTTCGAGTCCTGCCGCCGGCACTTCACCCCCCCGCCCACCTCCGGGCTGGTGGAACAACAGGCCTGGTTTCAACGATTAAAGCCGATCTCGCGGTTCCCTCTCCCCGACCACTGCGTGGTGCCCGGAGAGGGTTAGGGTGAGGGCATTTTACGACGGATTATTTATGAACGAACTCTTCCAAGTGGCGGCGGAATTGCAGAATGTTTGCCGCGGGCAGCAATGGCGATTTTGCTTCATCGGCGGCGTGGCGCTGCAACGCTGGGGCGAGCCCAGGGTGACCCAGGACGTCGATCTCTCCTTGTTGACGGGATTCGGCACCGAAGGGAGTTATATCGACATCTTATTGCAAAAGTTTCCGCCGCGGATTGCCGAGGCGGCTCAATTCGCCCAACAACACCGGGTGTTGTTGTTGAAATCGGCCTCGGGCGTCGGGATCGACATTGCCTTGGGGGGCACGTCCTTCGAGGAATCGGTCGTCTCCCGGGCCACAGAGTTCGAGTTTTTGCCGAAACTATCCCTCCTGACTTGTTCGGCCGAGGACCTGATCGTCCTGAAGGCCTTTGCCGACCGTGCCCGCGATTGGGCCGATATCGAGGGCATTATTTCGCGCCAAGGCGATCGCCTCGACTGGCATTACGTTGAAGAGCAGCTTCAACCACTGGTCGAACTGAAAGAGGAACCGGAGATCATCAAGCGGTTACAGACGCTCCGAGGATGAAAAAGAACATAGGACCCATTCCACGAGAACACATGGCTGCCCTCTAACTTGGAAGCTTTTTCATGTCCTGGCTCCGAACGATAGTATGGTTGCTCGTCGCCGGCGGCGGCATCGGGGTGACGTTCCGCGCCTATCACGAGGCCTCGGAGCGGGACGGCGGAGAGCGGCCAAATTACATCCTCTTCGTCGCCCAAGAACCGTCGGCCCGGCTCTCCCGGGGAACGCCCGTCGGCGTGCGGCTGCTTGCCCCGGCCGAGGACGTCGTCCAAACGGCTGAAGTCTTCGGCGCCGCGAATCCTTCATTCAAACGCTCATTTCTGTACAATCACCAGGAAAAGGTGGTCCTGGCGCCCGACTTTGGGAATCGCTTCACCGCCAAGGTGTTGGCCTCGGGCCGGCTGCCAGCCGCCGGGGCGGAGGAGGTGCTGGCCGAGGCGTCGGCCCATCCGCCCGCGGAAATCACCGCCGGCCGGCAGGTCCTGAAGGTCGTCGGGGTGCTGCGGCGGGAGGATTCGCCGAAATTGAATGCCTTTTACGCTTCCGACGATCCCGTGCTCCGCCGCCGTCTCGATTCCAAGAAAGAGCCGCTGGGGCAAGGGTTCCTGGTCCCGCAGGAGGAAGCAAAGGAGATGCTCAGTTCCGGCGACCGGTTCCCTCGCGGCCAGTTTACTACGGTCGCCGAAATCCAGCGTCTTCCCCGTGGTCCGTACCATTCCTATCTGGCGGGAATGGCGCTGTTGATCTTCGGCGGTTCCGCCCTGCTAATCCAGGCGTACGGCTTTGCGGCGCAGCGGATCACGCATTCCTGGCTGGGGCCGCCGCTTACGGAACTCCGGCAGCGGTGGAGGCTGCTGGCCCTGCTGCACGTCGCCTACTTCGGCCTCTATTTCGCCGCGGCGATGATCATTTACGAATTCCCACTGGTGCAAGACGGAATGTTGATGCTTGTGGGACAAGAAGTGCAAGGCGGCTCCGGCCCGCTCGGGATCGCCGGCCAGGCCTACGCCAGCCGGATCATTCCCCTGGCGGCGGCCGCCACCTTGGGCGTCAATTTCATTGTGGGCTCCCTGTTGATGATTACGGTCCCCTCGCTGATTATCCCCGGACTGGGCGTCCTGACGGCATGGTTCCGCGCCATCGTCTGGGGGCTTCTGCTCGCCCCTGCGGTCCTCTCCCTGGCCGGCGCCATGCGGTTTCATTCGCTGACGTTGCTCCTGGAGGGCGAGGGCTACGTCCTGGCCGCGTTCTTCGCGATGCTGGTGCCGGTCTGGCTCTTCAGCCCGCGGGCCGGAAGGAGCGTCGGGGCACGGTACGGGCACGCCCTGCTGATGAATCTTAAGGGCAATCTGCTGGTGTTGATCGTCCTGGCGCTGGCCGCCGTTTACGAGGCGGTCGAGGTTATTCTCCAAATGGGCTGATCGCCGTATAATCCAATCCGGAGCAAATCATAAAACGAAAAGCAGGCCGACCATGAATCACGTCGAACGGTTCCGTGCCGTGATGGACTTCCAGCCGGTGGACCGGCTGCCGCGTTGGGAATGGGCCATGTGGTGGGACAAAACCATTGCCCGGTGGAAGGACGAGGGCCTGCCCCGCAATCTCGAGAGCGTCTTCGACATCAGCGAATACTTCGGCCTGGATCCCTACCAGCAGTACTGGTTCTCGACGACCGATCCGACGATCGAGGCGCTCCAGCACCACGTGGAAGGGATCGTCTCGACGATGGACGACTACCTGGCGGTCCGCCCGCGGCTGCTCCCCGATCACGGCCCGGCCATCGAGTCGATGCGTCCCTGGGCCGAGCGTCAGGCCCGCGGCGAGGCCGTGGTCTGGATCACGCTGGAGGGTTTCTTCTGGTTCCCCCGGACCCTGATGGGCTTTACGAAAATCAGCCTCGCCTTCTACGATCAGCCCGAACTGCTGCACCAGATCAACGCCGACCTGACCGAGTTCAATCTGCGGATCCTCGATCGGGTGGAGAAGGTCTGCCCGCCCACCTTCGCCACAATCGCCGAGGACATGTCGTACAACAACGGGCCGATGATCTCCGAGCGGCACTACAACGAATTCATCGCCCCGTACTACCGCCGCATCGTGCCCCGCCTGCAGGAAATGGGCGCGCTGGTCATCGTCGACACCGACGGCGACGTCACCCGGTTGGCCCCGTGGCTGACGCGCGAGGGCATCCACGGCGTGCTCCCCCTGGAACGCCAGGCGGGCGTGGACGGCATGAAACTCCGCCAGACCTACCCTGCGTTGCGGATGGTCGGCCACTTCGACAAGATGGTGATGACCCACGGCGAAGCGGCGATCCGGGCGGAGTTCGAACGCCTCAAGCCCCTGATGCAAACCGGCGGTTTCATCCCCAGCGTCGATCATCAAACCCCGCCGGGCGTCTCCCTCGACCAATACCGAACCTACCTCCGGCTGCTGAGCGAATACACTCCGGAAAAGTAGCAGCAGCGTCCCGCTGCTTCCTGTTTCAATGGAAGGCGTCCATCCATTCTTCCTCAAACACGTGCAGGAGCGCCCCCCATGGAGACCCAACTCCTGCTTTGCCTTGCAATCCCGCTATGGCTCGCGTCGCCGCCGTTTGCCGATGCCGGATCGCCGACCGCCGCCGAAATGACCGAATCGCGGCAATGGGCGGCAGCGCGGTTTGAAGGCGGCAAGCAATCGAAGGACGTCGAACCCTTCTTCTCCTTCACCTACGGCGGCAAGCCCTCGGCCGAACTGCTGAAAACGTGGGAGTTGAAACGCTCCACTCGCCGGCTCGACGACCGTCGGACCGAACACACGCTCACCTACACCGATCCGAAGACGGGGCTGGCGGTCCGCTGCGTCGGCATCGAGTATCGCGACTTTCCGACGATCGAATGGACCCTCCACTTCAAAAACGGCGGGGCCGCCGAGACGCCGATGATCGCCGACGTCCAGGCCCTCGACGCCGAGTTCCTCCGCCCGGCCGACGGCGAGTTCATCCTCCACTCCATCAAAGGCGATCGCTGCACGGCGGACAGCTACCAACCGCTTACCGAGACGCTCGGCCCGAAGGTCGCCCGGCAGTTTGCCCCGGCCGGCGGCCGGCCCACCAACGGCGCATTCCCCTACTGGAACGTCGAAACCGGAGGCGGCGGTTTCCTCGCGGTCCTGGGCTGGCCCGGCCAGTGGTCCGCCCGTTTCGCCCGCGACGATGCCCGATCCCTCCGGATCCGCGCCGGCCAGGAGCTGACGCACTTCAAGCTCCAGCCGGGCGAGGAGGTCCGCTCACCGCTGGTCGTGCTCCAGTTCTACCGCGGCGACTGGATCCGCGGCCAGAACCTCTGGCGGCGCTGGATGGTGGCCCACAATCTCCCCCGGCCCGGCGGCAAGCTGGTGCCGACCCATTACGGCGCCTGCTGGAGCGTCGATCTTCACCCCAACGCCGCCGACGAATTGGCAATCCTGCAGGGTTATCTCCGCGAGAAAATCAATCTCAATTACTATTTCATCGACGCCGGCTGGTATCCGGGCAAGGGCAACTGGTGGGAAACCACCGGAACCTGGGAAGTGGACGCCGAACGCTTCCCCCACGGGATCCGCGAGATTTCCAACCTCGCCCACGCCCACGGCATGGGCTTCGTCCTCTGGTTCGAACCCGAACGGGCGTGGCGAGGAACCTGGCTGGCCGAAAACCATCCCGAGTGGATCCTCGGCGGAAAAAACGGCGGCTTGGTGAACCTTGGCAACACCGACGCCTGGAATTGGATCGTCGAGAGAATCGATCGTCTCATCACCAGCGAGGGCGTCGACGTCTACCGCCAGGACTACAATATCGATCCGTTGGGCTATTGGCGCGGCGCCGACGCTCCCGATCGGCAAGGCATCACCGAGATCAAGTATCTGACCGGCTACCTGGCCTTTTGGGACGAACTGCTCCGCCGCCACCCCAAACTCTGGATCGACACGTGCGCCAGCGGCGGGCGGCGCAACGACCTCGAAACGCTCCGCCGCTCCGTGCCCCTGCTGCGCAGCGATTTCTTCAACGACGCCGACGCCCAGCAGTGCCAGACGTACGGACTTGCACTCTGGGTCCCCTACTTCGGCTCGGGCCAGGGCACGAGCGATCCCTATTGGTTCCGGAGCTGCATTTTCCCCGCGTCCCGGATCGGCTGGGACACGCGGAAGACCGACCTCGATTACCCGCTGCTCCGCCGGATGATCGACGAGTTCCGCCAGGTCGAGCCGTACCTGCTTGGCGACTACTACCCGCTGACGCCGTACAGCCTGGAAAAAAACGTGTGGATCGCCTGGCAGTTCGACGCGCCCGAGAAGGGCGAAGGCGTGGTCCAGGCCTTCCGCCGCCCGGACTGCCCCGAACCGTCCATCACGCTGAAACTCCACGGCCTGGAACCCGACGCGCACTACGAACTGAAAAACCTCGACCAGGAGAAATCCGTCCAAGCGACCGGCCGCGAACTGATGCAAACCGGCCTGACCGTCACCGCCCCCGGCAAACCCGCCGCCCTGATCTACACCTACCGCCGCCAGTAGAAAATAACATCCCCTCTCCCTCCGGGAGAGGGTTAGGGTGAGGGCAATCAAATCCCCTCTCCCCGACCACTGCGTGGTGCCCGGAGAGGATTAGGGTGAGGGCAGATTTTCTTAGAATCCCAACGGGATGATCGTCAATAGCCAGGCGGCGTCAGCCCCTGGGAGGAAATGGATCAATGCCATCAAAGCCCCAAAGGTGAGGGCAGATCTTCTCAGAGTCCCACGGGACGATCGTCCATAGCCAGGCGGCGTCAGCCCCTGGGAAAAGAAAGTTGATAAATTCATCGAAGCCCCAAAGGGGCGGCAGACATTATCACACCCTTCTCCCCTTCCCCCTCCCGCACACTGCCAACACAACGAACACACCCCCGAGCATTACCCACACCGCCGGCTCCGGCACCGCAACCGCCCCGCTTCCCGCCCCCGTGCCGCCGATGATGAGCGTCCCCTGCGTGATTGACGCCGCGGTCAGACTGGCCCCACTGTCTACCCGCGTCATCCCACCGCCCGAAATCTCCCCCACCACGTGCGTCCCCTCGGCAATCTCAAACGTCGCCCCGGCTGCGGTGATGATATCCAGATCACTCCTGCCGATATCCGTCGTGCTGAACACAGCCGTGCCCGACTGAACGTCGATCAGCATCGTCCCGCCGGCGTCAATCCCGCCAGCAAACACCAGCGTACCGTCGCTGACGGTCGTATCGCCGGAATAGGTCTCCAATGCGCTGAGCGTCAATGTCCCCGTCCCCAATTTATTGATTCCCCCGATCCCGGAAAGAATACCAGAAAGCGTCACGTCATGCCCGGAAGTATCCACGTTCGCGTTTCCACTATCCCCGGTAAGAATCATGGGCAAACTGGTTGAAAAAGCGTCGCTCGGCTGAAGCGTCCCCCCACCGAAATTGAATGTAGCCGTCCCGCTCCCCTTGTTGATCGACTTGATAATAAGCGTCCCGCCGTTGAGATTATACGTGCCAATACTAGCAGAATCGTAGTAGCTAAAATATAAAGTACCGTCAATGGAGACGGTCCCGCTGTTTTGGGTGACACTTCCCGTACCGAAACAGCCCAGAAAAAGATCCCCACTGTTCCATGTCGAAGTGGAACCATCCACCGTTACCACACCGGATGAGTCTGAATAGGAGAAGCTAATGAAGCTCGTATCGCTGGTAACCGTACCGCCCGTGATGTTCAGTGTCCCGCTGCCGAGTTCGCCAACGAAGAGGTCGTCGCTGTTACTCCATGTCGAGCCGGGGCCGTCCACCGTCACGGTGCCCGACGAACCGTTGTCGCAGCCGATGTAGCCGTAGTGATTGCTGACGGTACCGCCGCCAGTGATGTTAAGAGTTCCATTGCCCACGAGACCGACTACGGTAACGTTGTTGTTCCATGTCGAGCCTGGGCCGTCAACCGTTGCCACACCTGTCGAATCGGACATAAAGCCAATGATGCCCGTATCGGAGTTGACTGTGATTCCATCACGAATTGTCAACGAACCGTTTCCTTTCCAACCCGCGCCGAGTTCGGTATTGTAATCTGGGGCTCCGCTCATATCAAGATTGACAGTAATGTTCTGATTCGGCTGGCTGTTGAGTGTAATTGTTTGTATTAAGCCGTGGCTTAAATCAAACACCAGAACAATGTCACTGATCATACTGTTGGTGTTGATCGTGCCCGTACCCTTCAACTGTGTCGGTGATGCGTACAGCACTTTGGTTGTCAACGTTCCGCCTGTGCCGAAGTTAATCGTCCCGGTGGAAGATGTGTCATAACCAACATAAGTTGAAATAGGTGTGAAAGTGGCGCCGCCAGAGATGTTGAGCGTTCCGGTGCCAGAATCGCCAATGATGCAGGCTCCGCAGGTCCACGTTGTACTGGAGCCGCTCACCGTAACCTCGCCCGTCGAACCGGGCTCGTTGCCGATGAAACAGGCACTACAGCTAAGAGTGCTGCCGCTGGTGATGTTGAGATTCCCCTCGGAGCCGGAGCGAAGGCCGATGTACAAGCCGGCGCTGACCGAGTTCATTCCTCCGTTCTGAATGAAAGTGCCCGTGCCCGATTCCCCGACTACTAAATCATATGTATCGCAAACTCCACCGTTCATTTCACATATAAGGCCATTGTCTATGGTTGGCAATCCGGATAGGTATCCTCCCGGGTTAATAGTGATATGATTTATTGAGTACGGTCCACCGTTCATGTACATGCTGCCATTGCTTCCGATGATGATCCAGGGCCATCGCATACTTTAGGTAGATTGAGTTGGACGGCGCGGCGGTGACGATCGACGCGGCCGGGTGCCAGAGAAAGATTGCCGA
>JAFGPV010000085.1 GCA_016936015.1 Pirellulales bacterium | reverse complement strand
TATTCCCTGGTAATCTGATTCTATGAAAGAGTGGTCCTCCTGGTGGTATAAACGATGTGGTGTTGTTTTACCCATCAGGAGAATTCCAGGGACGCCATAAATAATTCAAATTGATCGTTAATTGACGAATTCTTCGCGAAACACATCCCGGAGGGATGGCAGAGGGTGGCCGGGGGTCGGAACGCAGCGGAGACCTCCGGGAGATAGGGGGAAAATCATTTGCCGGGGTGGCCCGGATAACTCTGTATCCGGGCGGCGCAGCCGCAAGAGGCACTCTTTGTCTTCGGGACCTCTTGTGCCTTCGGCACCCCGATTGACGAGCAATCGGGGCCACCCGGTAATAAAATCCTGGAGGGGTGCAAGACCGGGACTTCTGGCAACCCTTCGGGTTGCATCGCAAATAATTATTTGCAATCTATTTCCGGAGGTCTTCGCTGCGTTTCGACCTAGCTACCGGCTGGCAATCCTTCGGATTGCGAAACAAGGTTTATGCTACCCAAAGGATTGCAGGGACAGGTTGGCAACCTGTCCTACGACATGGGTGGATTCCGAGGAGGCCCTACATAAATCAGATTATTTGTCTTTGGCGGGCGATTCTCCGGCCGACGAAGCCGCCAGCGGCGCAATCTCCAGGGCCGGCTTGTCGAGCTTCAGTTCGACCACGGTGTCGATCTCCTGCCGCGCCGCTTTCGGCACGGTAATCTCCAGGCCGTCGGCCGTTTGCTTGAAATCGACGCTCCCGCCGCCGAGCAAACCGGCTGATTCGATCTTCGCCGGCAGCGCCGGCAGCTTGAGCGTCTCCTCGGGCCAGGCGAGAATATGCAAAAATACCGTGTTGCCGCGGCGGGTCGAAACCAGGTGTTTGGCCGGCTTGTAGGGGCCGCCGCGGGTGCCGTAGATGCTCTCGCCGTATTTCGCCAGCCACCGGCCCATCTCGCGCAGGCGGTCGGCCTGCGCCGGCTCGATTTCGCCGTTAGGCATCGGGCCGACGTTCAGCAGCGTGTTGCCGTCGCCGCCCGCCGCGCGGATCAGCATCGTCAGACAGGCCTTCAACGGCTTCACGCCGTCCTTTGGCCCGCCCCACGCCCACTGGTTGTGGGCCGATAGCGTCATGCACGACTCCCACGGCCGCTCCAGGTTGAAGTTGCCGATGCGCTGTTCGGGCGTGTCGAAGTCGCCCATGCCCCCGCCCGCCCGGTCGTTGATCAGGATGTCGGGCTGCAGCGAACGGCACACGCGAATGTTCTTCGAACCTTCGACCTTGTCGAACTCCTGCGGCACGTCGAACCACATCAACACCAGCGGACCGTAGTTCTTGATCAGCTCGGTCGCCTGCGCCCGCAAGTAGCGGCGGTACGCGGCAATGTCCGACTTGTCGCGCCGCACGCTGCCGCCGGGACTGGTGAGGGGGAAGTCGGGGTGATGCCAGTCGCACACCGAGTAATACGTGCCGAAGGCGATGCCGCCCCGGCGGCAGGCCTCGGCCAGTTCCTTGGTCACGTCCCGCTTAAAGGGACCGTTCATCACGTTGTAGTCGGTCTGCTTGGTGTCGAACAGGCAGAAACCGTCGTGGTGCTTGGTTGTCAGCACGATGTACTTCATGCCGGCCGCCTTGGCCAAGGCCACCCACTGGTCGGCGTTGAACTTCGTCGGATTGAACTTCCGATAGAGGTTGTCGTATTCGGTCACGGGCGTCGGCGCCCCGCGCGACCAGCCGATC
The DNA here is from genome assembly GCA_016936015.1 of Pirellulales bacterium. Lineage (GTDB taxonomy): Bacteria > Planctomycetota > Planctomycetia > Pirellulales > Thermoguttaceae > JAFGPV01. The sequence continues at coordinate 81,242 of JAFGPV010000085.1, read as the reverse complement.
TCCTGGTTCGTGAGGCTCACCGGCCCCCAGTGGATGAACATCCCAAAACGCATGTCCTGCCAGCGGCGCACGGCCGCCGGATCGGGCTTCAGCCACGGTTCCGACGCCTCCTCGGCCGCCCACGCCGAGACAGTCAACGACAACAACGCGCCCAGGACCACAAGCGTGCGAGCGATGTGCGATTTCATGCGAGTTCTCTCATGAAGAATGGTGGAAACTGACAATTCCCCTCGTCAGCGAGTCCCGAACCGATCCGGACCCGCCGTCCCAACTATTTTACCATCCCCCCTCGCCATCGCCAGCGCCCCGGCAAGTCGTTTCGAGCGCCGGTCAGAGACCCTGATCGGTTCCGCATTCATGGGAGGCGGCATTTTATCGAAGGATTCGACCAGACGTCTGGGATCCGTCGATCGCGACCCCTTGGGAATCGCCGTCACTCCATCTGCTTGGAAGAAGAAGCGAAAAAACAACTTGATTTGCAGTGCCCGCCCTCACCCTAACCCTCTCCCAAAGGGAGAGGGGACCAATTTACGTATACCCCCTTAGCAATCAGTGTTCTACCTGGATGGTCTTCACCTTGGGGATCCTTTCAGGGGGAAAACCTTTTTCGAGTTGGTTCTCGACGGGGATCACTCCCCGCTTGTGTTCGGCGGCGATGGTTTCGATCTTCGCGAGCACGTCGGGGTGTTGTGCGGCGACGTTGAATTTTTCGGCAGGGTCGGCGCCCAGGTCGAAGAGGAGGGGCGGATGGTGCTCGTATTCGGTCAGGGCTTTTTTGCCGTAGGCCTGGCGGGTGAAAAAGTGGGCCTTGTAGCGGCCGTGGCGGACGGCGTAGAGCTTCTTGCCGCGATAGTAGAACATGGTGTCCCGGGGGCTGTCGCCCGTGCCGAACAGCGCCGGGGAGAGATCGACGCCGTCGATCTGGCGGTCGGCCGGCAACTTGGCGCCGCAGAGCTTGATGCAAGTAGTGAACAGGTCCATCGTCGAACCCATGCCGCGGACGACGCCCGGTTTGATCGTTCCGGGCCACCAGAAGAGGGCCGGCTCGCGCATGCCGCCTTCGAAGGTGCCGCCCTTTTCGCCGCACAACAGGCCGGCCGAGCCGCCCTTTTCGTGGAAGATCATCCAAGGGCCGTTGTCGGAGGAGAAGACCACGAGCGTTTTCCGGTCGAGGTGAAGTTCGCGGAGCAGATCGAGGATTTGGCCGGCGCCGTCGTCCAGTTCCTCGACCACGTCGCCGTAGAGTCCCCGGCGGCTGTGGCCGGCGAACTTCTCCGAGCGGAACAGGGGGACGTGCGGCATGGTGTGGGCCAGGTAGAGGAAGAACGGTCGGTCCTTGTGCCGGCGGATGAAGTCGAGCGCCTCCGCGGTGTAGCGCTTGGTCAGCAGCCGCTGGTCGGTGGCCGGCTCGAGGACGGTCACGTCGCGGATCAAGGGGCCGGCGTAGTAGTCGGCCTTGGGGTCGAGGCCGGGGTACTTTTCGGGATGGCGGATCCAGCCCATGTCGTTCGAGTAGGGCAGGCCGAAGTATTCGTCGAATCCTTGGGAGCGGGGGAGGTAATCGACGGGGCGTCCCAAGTGCCACTTGCCGATGCACATCGTGGCGTACCCGACGTCCTTGAGCGCCTCGGCCAGGGTGATTTCGGAATGGGGCAGTCCGGTGGGCGATTGGGTCGTCAGGACCCGCGGCTCCTCGGCGCACATGCCGCTGCGGATCGGCAGCCGGCCGGTCAGCAGTGCGGCCCGGCTGGGCGTGCAGACGCTGGCGGCCGAGTAGAAATCGGTCCACCGCTGGCCCTCTTGGGCCATCCGGTCGAGCCGGGGCGTGGCGATCGTGGGGTGGCCGTAGCAACTCAAGTCGCCGTAGCCCAGGTCGTCGGCGTAGATGATGACCACGTTGGGCCGGTCCGCCGCGGCGACACTCTTCGGACCAAGCACTGAGAAGAAAACGAGCAAGAGGGCAAAGGTTCTCGGCAAGAGAGAGATCATGGCGAGGCGTCTCCCGGCGGAAGGAAAATGTGACGGATGGGAAAAAGCCAATTATAACGCGATGGCCGCGGTCGCGGCAAGAAAAGGGTGAACATCTTTGCTTGCTCTACTGACGCTCTGATCCCAATGCGTGCGTGCCAATGCGTGTTTCCGGGCCGACACGGCCCGGCTCTGTCCCCTTTCCCAAATATGGAGGGGAGATGTAAGATAAACGTTATGCCCGACTTGATTGCCCAAGGGACCGAAGCGCAGCAGCGGTGGCGGCGGAGTCTGCCGGAGGGGCAGGCGGTGGTGCTCGGCCGGCTGCTGGGGACCTGGGGCGTGCCCTGGGACCAGCACGTCTCGCGGCGGCACGTCCGCTTGCTCTGGGACGGCCGGCGGCTGGAAGTCAGCCGGCTGGCCGAGGCGCGGAATCCCGTCTATCTGCTCGGCAAGGAGGCGGAGCATTTTACGATCGGGCCGGGCGAACACTTCGTCATCGGGCAGACCGCCTTCACGCTGACCGATCAGCGGGTGAACATCACCGCCTACCAGCAGCAGCCGGTCCAGCAGCAGACCTTCTCGCCGCAGTATCTCCGCCAGGTGTCGTTCCGCAATCCGGACCATCGGATCGAGGTGCTGGCGCGCCTGCCGGAGGTGATTTCCGGGGCGGCGGGCGACGCCGAGCTGTGCGTCCGGCTGGTGAGCATGTTGCTGGCCGGCGTACCCCGGGCGGACGCCGCGGCGGTGGTGGAATGCGGGAAGAGGAATGATGAAGGCGGAATGCGGAGTGCGGAGTGTGAAAGGGAGGAAGAGAAAGAGGGTGAAGAGGATGAAGGAGAAAAAAACCATCGAAGCGAGCGGAATTCCGTATTCCGCACTCCGCATTCCGCACTCCACATTCCGTATTCTTCCCCGATCCGCGTGCTGCACTGGGATCAGCGGCAGGCCGTGGGGAGCGACTTTCTGCCCAGCCAGGGATTGATCCTCGAATCGCTCCGCCAGCGGCAGAGCGTTTTGCACGTGTGGCGCGGGTCGGACCAGACCGGCGGGCAGGCCTTCACCGAGAGCGAGAACTACGATTGGGCCTTCTGCACGCCGGTGACCGGGCCGACCGGAGACCGTCCAAAACAAAAACCTCCAATCCCTGAAGGGGACAGTCCCATCTTTCCTGCGGAAAAATCGGGACAGTCCCCTCCGGGCTGGGTGCTGTACGTGGCGGGGCGGTTCAACGTCGAGCGGCCGGGCGTGGCGAGCACCACCGATCCGACCGACCTGCGCGAAGACGTGAAGTTCACCGAGCTGGTGGCCGTGATGCTCAGTTCGCTCCGCGAGATGCGGCTCCTGGAGCGACAGCACGCCTCGCTGAGCCAGTTCTTCTCGCCGGTGGTCCTGGAGACGTTGGCGGTCGAGGATCCCGAGGTGGTGCTGGCGCCCCGGGAGACCGAAGTCTCGGTGCTGTTCTGCGACCTGCGGGGATTTTCCCGGGAGTCGGAGCGGTCCGGGGGCGACCTGCTGGGGCTGTTGCAGCGGGTGAGCAAGGCCCTGGGCGTGATGACGCGGCACATCCGCACGGAGGGCGGGGTGGTGGGCGATTTCCAGGGCGATGCGGCGATGGGCTTTTGGGGCTGGCCCCTGCCGGACAAGGATTCCGTGCTGCGGACCTGCCGGGCGGCGCTGGCCATCCGGGCCGAGCTGGCGGGCACCGCCGGATTCTACGCCGGCATCGGCATCGCCACCGGCCCGGCCGTGGCGGGAAAGATTGGCACCGTCGACCAGGTGAAAGTCACCGTCTTCGGCCCGGTGGTCAACCTGGCCTCGCGGCTGGAAGGGATGACCAAGATCGTCCGGGCACCGATCCTGCTGGACGAGCGGACGGCGAAGATCGTCCGCCGGCAGGTGCCGCGCGAGGTCGCCCGGCTCCGACGGCTGGCGGTAGTGAAACCCTTCGGCCTGGACACCCCGTTGGAGATCAGCGAGCTGCTGCCGCCGGAGGCCGAGTATCCGCTGCTAAGCGACGAGCACCTGGAGCATTACGAAGCGGCGCTGGACCGGTTCCTGGCCCGGAACTGGTCGGCGGCGTTCGAGCTGCTGCACCGCATTCCCGCCGAGGACGAGGTAAAGGACTTTTTGACGGTCTACATCGCCGAGCACAACCGCCGCCCGCCGCCGGGCTGGAACGGGATCATTCCGCTGGAGAAAAAGTAGAACCGTAAGTCCGGATTATTCATCAGGGTCATCCTGAGCGAAGCGAAGGATGCCGGCCGCGCCGCCGCCGGGGGCGAGGTGGAGGTGGAGCTTGTCGTCGGCATTGACGCGCTGCGTGGTGATCCGAAGGCTGGCGGCCTCCTTGTCGGCGTCGGGACCGTCGGCAAAGAGTTGTACCTCGAACTCGCCGGGGCCGAGGAAGTCCAAGGGGAGTTCCAGGTCGCGGGCGTCCCAGTTGGTCATGGCCCCCAGGTACCAGGTTTGGTCTTTCCGCCGGACGACGGTGATGAACCGGGCCGGCTCGCCGTTGAGGACCTTGGTGTCGTCCCAGACAGTGGGGACTTTTTCGATGAATTCCAGCCCGGGCTGGTTCTTGTACGCCTCGGGATAGTCGGAGACCATGACCAGGGGGCTTTCGTAAACGACGTACATCGCTAGTTGATGGGCCCGGGTGCCTTGCGACATCGGCTCGACGTCCCGGACCTTGAACCGTCCCCGGGCCGCGTTGAGGAAGGAGCCGGGCGTGAAGTCCATCGGACCGGCCAACATCCGGGTGAAGGGGATCGTCACGTCGTGCTCCGGGGTGATCCGCTTGCTCCATTTGCCGTATTCCATGCCCATCACGGCTTCGCGCGTCAGCAGATTGGGATACGTGCGGCGCAGGCCCGTGGGCTTGTAGGCCCCGTGGAAATCGACCGCCAACCGGTGCTTGGCGGCCGTGCGGACGCACCGGTGGTAGAAGCCGACCATCTCCTGGTCGTCGCGGTTCATGTAATCGACTTTAACTCCCGAGGCGCCCCACTTTTCATAGAGCGCGAAGGCCTCGTCCATTTGTTTGCTCAACGGCAGCCAATCGACCCAAAGCATCACTTTTACGCCCTTCTGCTTGCCGTAGGCGATAATCTCGGGGACGTCGACCTCGGGCTTGTATTTCAGGATGTCTTCCGAGCGTTCGGCTTTTCCACTGGGGCACCAGCCGGCGTCGACCAGCATGTATTCCAGGCGGCTGGCGGCGGCGAAGTCGATGTAGTGCTTCATCGTGGGCGTGTTCATGCCCGGCTTGAAATCGACGTCCTTGGCGAAACTTCCGGACCACCAGTCCCAGGCGGCCTTGCCGGGCTGGATCCAGGAAGTGTCGGCCAAGGCGCAGGGCGGATTGAGATTCAGGATGAGATAGTTGTTTTCGATCAGCCGGCCGGGAGTCGGTGCGATCATCAGGACGCGCCAGGGCGTGGCAGCGGGCGTGGTCCCCACGACCACTTGATCCGCTTTCCGGCCGGGCGTCGGCGAGAGCCTGCACCGCAGTGCATGGGCGCCGCCGGGGACGCCGCCCAGGTACATGCCGGCGTAATCCGTCAGATCGGCTTCGAGCAGCGCCACCCACGGGCCATCGGGAACGTGTACCAGCAGCGGCAGGTTGATGATGGAATCGGGCTTGATGGCGCTCAGTTTGATCGGTAGATGTTCGCCCTCGTTGTGGGTGTTGAACCGGCCCATGTTCAAAGCGAAGGCCGACGCGTCGGCGGCGAAGTAGAATCCGGTGTTTTCATGCCTCAGCGTGAATTTCTCCATTGCCTCCTGCTTCGGCAAGTAGTAGCGGAAGGCCACGCCCTCGTTATAAACGCGGAAGATCAGGTCCATGCGCCGGCCGGGTTTTTCACGCTCGTGCAAGGAGACGGTCAACTGGTTGTAGCGGTCGGGGACGTTCCGCTTCGCCCCGAAGCGGTTCTCCCATGTCGCGTCGTGCGATTGCCGCTGCGTCGCAACGATATCCAGAGGGCCGCCGATGAAGTCGAGACCGAGCGGTGAATCGGCTAAAACGGCGTTGCCCCGGTAGTCTACCCGATAATGGGCGCGGTTGTTGGGCGCGAAGAGCGTGGAATCGGACTTCAAAGAAAACGTGACGGTCAAATTCCCGTCGGGCGAGGAAACCGAAAGCGGCTCGACCGCGGCAAGCGGAGAGACCGTGCAAAGAAAGCCGGCAAGCAATAAGATTGAAACGATGATGCGGGATTCCATCGAGGACATAAGCTTCTCCTTAGGAGTTAGTTCGGCGGTTTCCGGATTTCGCTGGTTTCCAGCCAAGCTTCATTCCGAACTTGGAATTCCGGAACGGGATCGCTGGAATGCTTCCAACGTCATGCCATTGTAATCCTTGGCCGCCGCGCTGAAAAGAATTTCCAACCGGCCGTAGAGACGTTCAATGGCGGCTCGGCTGCGGAAGAACGGGCTGCCGCCGGGCATGAGTTCGGACGAGTGCGTCGCCAGTTCCACGCACGGCCAACGGTTCGCCAGGGCATGATCCAAAATCTTTCGCATCCCTCGGAAGCTCAAACGGCGGTCTTGCGGGATCATCTTCCACAGCGGCGGAAAGAACCGGCGATAAGCGCGGCGGAAAAGCGAAGATTTATTGTAGGACAAGTTGCCAACCTGTCCTCCGCGCGACGGCGCCACGCTGACCGGCACTTCCAACAGGGGCGAGTCGCCGGGTCGGTCGATCCAGTCGAGGTCCAGATAATAGGGCGTTTCCGGAAAGCCTGAGAAATCCGGCCCGCCCCGGCCGTGCGGATCGCCCGGATATTCCGCCCAGCTTAAATACGGCGTGACCGAGCAATCCACGCGGTAGCCGTGGTCCGCCAGCAGCCGGGCGTAGACGGCGTCCAGTCCCCAGCGGCCCGCCCGATGGCTGACCATCTTCCGCTCAAAACGTTCCTCCAAGAGGTCCGTCAGAAAGCGGATCTTGTCGCGCATCACCGGCTCGGGATACTCGTACAGATACGGCTGATGCCGGTAGTCGTCGTCCGTCAGCGGCGTCTCGGGCGGGGTATTCCAGGCGTGCAGGTGCATCCCGACCTCGCCGGCGCCCCGCCGCAGCACGTCCCGGGCGAACTCGACAAACGCCGGGCACTGGGCCATCTCGTAGTTCGTCAGCCAGACCGGCCGGAATCCGTATTTTTCGCAAAGGGCTTGAAACCGCGGCAGAAACCGGGCGTTTTCGGTGGTGATCGTCCCCGGTTGGGACCAGAGATTGTCCCCCTCAGTATCGACGGTGATCAAAAAGGCAGGCCGGTTTGCGTGGATCATCGTTTCGTTGGTCGTGGGTCGTCGGCGGAAATCGACAAACGACCCACGACCGACGACCAACAAAACTCTACCATGCCTTTTAGCCTCTTGACAATGGCAAAACGCGGCGGGATAAAAAGGGACGTGGCGCGATCTTCAACCCTTTTCTCTAAGGAGTTCCGCAATGGCGACATTCATTCTCACGGGCAAGTACACCCCGCAGGCCCTGAAGGACATCAGTCCCGACCGCACGAAAAAAGCCTTGAGCGTCATCAAGGAGAACCAGGGCGCGGTCCAAATGATGTACGCGACCCTCGGCCAGAACGACTTGGTGTTCCTCCTCGATTTCCCCGGCCTGGAAGAAGCAATGAAAACCTCCGTCGCGCTGAGCAAGCTCACGGGCATCGGCTTTACGACGACGCCGGCCGTGACGGTGGACGTCTTCGACAAGATGACCGCGGGTTTGTAAACCGCGTACGGAGCCGGGCCGTGCCGGCCCGGGATAGCGTCCCTCCGCCGGCCCGACACGGTCCGGCTCTGTAGTGAATGATTTGGCTCTGACGGGAATTATTTTTCGGGCCGAACCATCCGCCAGGGATCCAGGGCGGCGCGGAGCTGCTCCTCGGGAAGGAGGTTTTTCTCACGGCAGAGGTCGCGGATCGTCTTGCCGCTGCGGAACGCCTCTTTGGCCAAGGCAGCGGCCTGCTCGTAGCCGATCAGCGGGTTCAGAGCCGTGACCAGCGCCAAGCTCCGTTCGACCGCCGACTGGCATGCCTCGGTGTTGGCTTCCATGCCCTCAAGGCATTTCTCAGTCAGCGCCCGGGTCGCCCGAGCCAGCAGGCGGATGCTCTCCAACGCCGCGTCGGCCATGACCGGCATCATGACGTGGAGCTGGAACTGGCCCCCGGCGGCGCCGCACAGCGTGATCGTCGCGTCGTTGCCCAGCACCCGGGCGCAGACTTGCATCAGGCTCTCGCAGAGGACCGGATTGACCTTGCCGGGAATGATCGAACTGCCGGGTTGCAGGTCGGGGAGTTTGATTTCGTAGAAACCGCAGCGGGGACCCGAGGCCAGCAAGCGGACGTTGTTCGCTACGTTGAACAGCGACACGGCGATGGTTTTGATCAGGCCGTGGCATTGGACCAGGCCGTCGCGCTGGGCGTTGGCCTCGAAATGGTCGGCCACCTCGACGAAGGGAATGTCCGTGGCGGCGGCGAGGAATTCAGCCACCCGGCGGCCGAACTGGGGATGCGTGTTGATGCCGGTGCCGATCACCGTGCCGCCGATCGGCAGTTCCCTGAGTGCCCGGACCGCTTCCGTCGCCCGATCCGCCGAGAGTTCCAACTGCCGGGCCAATCCGCCGATCTCCTGCCCGAGCGTCAGGGGCGTGGCATCGACCAGGTGCGTCCGACCGATCTTCAGCACCTTCTGCCACTGCCGGGCCTTTTCCGAGAGGACCTTTCCGCAGGCCGCCAGTGCCGGCAACAATTCCTTGCGGATCGCGGATGCCACGGCCACGTGAATCGCCGTGGGAAAGACGCTGTTGGAACTCTGTCCCATGTTCACGTGATCGTTCGGATGGATCGTCTTTTCCGGTTGGAACCGGTCGCCTCCGGACAACTCGATGGCCCGGTTGGCGATCACCTCGTTGGCGTTCATGTTGCTGGAGGTGCCCGATCCGGTCTGAAAGACGTCGACGGGAAACTGGCCGTCGAATTTCCCCTCCATCACCTCGCGGCAGGCCGCCAGCAGGGCCGCAACCTGTTCGTTCGAGAGCGGATTTTTTCCCGAGCCGGTCAATTTTCCCAAGTCGCGGTTGACCGTGGCGGCAGCCAATTTGACCAGCCCCAGGGCGTGGATCAATTCCCCCGGCAGCGGCCGCCCGGAGATCGGAAAATTCTCCACGGCCCGCTGTGTGTTCGCCCCGTAATAAACCTCGGCGGGCAGCCGAATCTCACCTAGTGCATCGCGTTCAAGGCGGGTGTTGTCCATGGTTCATCCTCTTACAAGTCCCCGCTGCCGGACAGGCCCACGCCGCGGAGATGTTCCACTTCGTCGAGTGCGACCAGTTCGAACCGGCCGGCGTTGTTGTATTGTACGGTGGTGATCGAACCGTTTTGTAGGGAGAACGGCGGTTCGTCGAGCGGCATCGCCAGCAGCGATTTCAGGGTCATCATCAAGAGCCGGCCGTGGGAGACGACGGCGACGTGTTGGAATTTTTCTCCGACGATCTCTTCAATGGCGGCCCGGCCGCGGACGATCAGTTGACGGCGCGTCTCGCCGCCGGGCAGCGCGTAGTCCAGATCTTCGCTTGTCCAATGGGCCAACTCCACGGGATAGGTCTGATCGAGTTCCCGGCGGAGTTGACCTTGAAATATGCCCACGTTGATCTCCTTCAGCCGGTCGTCGGTGCGGATCGGCAGGCCCAGTCGGGCGGCCAGGATCTCCGCCATTTGATACGCCCGGCGCAACGGACTGGCGTGCAGGGCCTCGACGGGCTGAGCGGCCAGAGCCTCGGCCACGGCCCGACCCTGCCGCCGCCCTAGCTCCGACAGTGGCACGTCGGAATGGCCCTGAATCCGGCCCTCCGCGTTGTAGACACTCTCGCCGTGGCGGATCAGGTAGAGGTGCATGGAGTGGACAGTAGGTAGTGGACGGTGGGCAGTGGAGGCTACGCAAGGAATCTGTGCGTCCTTTTCTATTTCATGGCCGGCTCACCCCCCCCGTTAGTGCCAGTATCTTAATTTGACTCTACATTATTGGTAAACAACAATTAAAGAGCAAGGAACTCAATGCACGAACTCTGTATTTCCTTATTGCAGTACCCACTGCCCATCAAAGGAGCCACTTGTGACAGCCCCCTGGATCACCTATCGGCCGGCCTTGAAAGTTTTAGACTGCACCATCCGCGACGGCGGCCTGGTCAACGACCACCTGTTTGACGACGGCTTTGTCCGGGCGGTGTACATGGCCTGCGTCGAGGCCGGGATCGACTACATGGAGATCGGCTACAAGGCCGACAAAAAGATGTTTGCCAGGGACAAGTTCGGCGCCTGGAAACATTGCGACGAAGACGATCTGCGGCGGATCGTGGGCGAGAATCCCTCCGACCTGAAGCTCTCGGCGATGATCGACGCCGGCAAGACCGACTGGCGGCACGACGTCCTGCCGAAAGACCAGAGCGTGCTGAGTCTCCTCCGCGTGGCGTTTTACGCTCCTCAGGTCTCCGAGGCGGCGGACATGATCAAGGACGCCAAGGACAAGGGCTACGAGGTCTCGGCGAACTTGATGGCGGTGACGACCGCCAAGGAGCAGGAGATCGACCAGGTGCTGGAGGTGTTGGCCACCACGCCGGCCGACGTGATCGTGGTGGTCGACAGCTACGGCTCGATGTACGCCGAAACGGTCGAGTTGCTGGTCAAAAAATATCTGCAATACGCGAAGGACACCGGCAAGGAGGTTGGAATGCACGCTCATAACAATCAGCAGCTTGCGTTCGCCAACACGATCGAGGCGATCATTCACGGGGCGAACCGGGTCGACGCCTCGATGATGGGCTTGGGCCGCGGGGCCGGCAACTGCCCGATGGAACTGCTGATCGGCTTTCTGCGCAACCCGAAGTTCCGCATCCGCCCCATCTGGCGGGTCATCCAGGATCACCTGCTGCCGCTGTCGCAGAAGGTCGAATGGGGCCCCTATCCCCAATACAACGTCACCGGCCAATTGAACGAACATCCCCGCACAGCCATCCAGGCCCGCTCGGGCGAGAAACGGGATTGCTACGTCGATTTCTACGATCGACTGACCAGCGACGTGTAGCAGAAAGCTGGAAAAGACTGTCATTCAAGCAGTTTTGAGCCGCTCAAGGGCAGTGGCATACTCGTTGATAGACGATAAATGACCAAAAACATGGCTTGGCAAGGCACCTAGGAAAATGGTAAGCTGGTTGGTTCTGATGGGTATTTTGTGGATGGCTGTAGATGAGCAAAGGGAGGATAAACGATGGCAATTCAGCTTGTATCATCGTCAGTTGTGGTAGCAGCTCAGCACTTTAATCCATCCGTAGCCGGCCAACACTGGCTTGTGACAAACAATGTTGTATTCTTGGATGAAATTCAGGTCGGATCGGTTTTTACCGATATGTTTGTCCAGGTTTCTACACGCGACTTTAACTTGTTGATAGTCCCGGAAAACTGTCAGATTCACATTGCTCGACATGTCGATCCTGAGAAGCAGCAGAAGTTAATAAGTGATCGTTTGGGGAAGATCATTACTCTTCTGCCACATACACCTTACACTGGTGTAGGGCTGAACTTCATTTGGCATTTCTTCCCTGACAACGAGACCGTTGAAGCGGCATGCCGTCGGTTGTTTTTTTCTGAAAGCATGGCACTTCACCGCTTATTTAACTCTATCGATGCTCGATTCGGGGGATACCTAAGCAAAAATTGGAAGAGTTTCCGTTTGCGTTTGGATATTAAGCCGATCATGATAGCATTACCTGATGGACAACAGAACGAACTAATTCAATTGGCGTTTAATTATCATCGCGGTATCTTGGGGCGTCCCGAACCTTGGCGAGATGTTGTTAGTACACTAGAGGAATGGGACGCGACGCGTGATGACTCATCATCCATTGTCAATACCGCCGCTACAATGAAAGGACAATTACCGTGAATACCATGATTGGCACAACTCAACTACCAATACACAGTACCCGACGGATCTCGCGGTTGCCCTCATGGGCTCTGTCGTTACGAAAACGGCCTGCCGAATATAATGAGCAGTCAGGCAGCACTTCTGGATTCGAAGATGTGGATTATCTGGCTACATTGTCCCAAATCAGAGAAAATGTAAGGCGGTTTGAATATGAATTGGGAAAGTCGATTTTTCGGACTGCAATGGAGGCCGAAGAGGGTAGTTCAACTTCATCTTCACCAGAAGTACTTACTCCTTTACTTAATGCGCATTTCCAAATTCTGGCGAACACCTGGAAAGAAGCTACGAGGTACCTGTCGAATCAAAAACAAAAATGTAGTCATCCTGCGTACCAAGAGATTATTAAAATGGGCAGGTCAGCCTTGCCGTTTATCCTATCTGATCTCAAAGAATCAATGAGCGATTGGTTTTGGGCACTCACAGCAATTACAGGTGAAAATCCAATCCCAGAACATGATTGGGGAAAAGTCCCTGCAATGACGGAGGCATGGTTACAATGGGGAAGCGCAAAGGGATACAACATTTGATACCGGCATTCCCCGGCTTGTATAATGTAGATCACGAGCAAACAAGCGATGCCAGCGTCATTTACAATTGCATTGCTTATGCCGCTGACGATAACACGCAAAAATGGGACTGCACGGCGGCCCCACCTGAATTACCATTGCCTGCTGGTTTCTATTGGCCGAATGGAGCCAAACGCGGACATGAATTAGATGCGCTGATTAGCGCCTTTCGGACGATTGGTTATGAAATCTGCAATGGACCCGAGCGGGAAAGTGGATATGAAAAGGTGGCTCTGTATGCAGATGCCCATGGAAATTGGACGCACGCGGCCAAGCAAAGACAAGAAGACGGTCATTGGTCCAGTAAACTTGGCGATGACATAGATATTCGACATGAATCGGCAGAGGCCCTATGTGGCCAAATCTACGGAAACGTTATGTGTTACATGAGGCGTCCTTTGTTATGCACTTAATTCTGATTCAGTCATCACGCTTGGCGGCTTAACACCATCGCTGCAAAATCTTGTGCAATCAATCATCGCATATTATCTTACTCACTCATCCGCGTAGACGCGGGTGCTTTCTTCCTTGAGGACGGGCGTTTGCATTTCGCCGGTGAGGAGTTGGAAGCGGGTGCGGAGGTCGCCGGGGCGGAGGCCCTTGACGCGGACGCGGTAGGTGGTGTCGCTTTTAGGCGACAGCCGGGCGAGGCCCTCGAAGATCACTTGATTGCCCTGGACGGCGTACCGGGCGGGTCCCTCGGCCGAGAGGAATTGCAGTTCGGGGGGGAGGATCACGGCCAATTGCACGTTACTGGCCGCCTTCGAGCCTTGGTTCAGGACGTGCACCTCGTAGGTCGCTTCGCCACCCACCTCGATTGGATCGGCGGCGTCGGCCACCTGGAACAGGATGGCCGCGATGCCTTCGACCATCACCGCCTGTTCCTTCTGGACGTTCAGTCCCTTCTGCGCGGTGCCACGGAGGATGATGCTCTGTTGGCCGGCCTCGACGGGCATGGTGATCAGTTCCACGGTTCCGGTCTGGTTCGAGGGGAGTTCTTCCAATCGCCAATAGACGGCCCGATCGGCTTCGACGTATTGTCCCGAGTTGTTGGCGCTGACGAATTTCAGGCCGGGCGGGAGATAGGCCGTCAGCAGCACCTGCTCCGCCGACGCGGTGCCGGGATTGGACACCGAAAACTGATACGTCGCCTCGCGCTCCAAGTACCGCCGCTTCGGCCCTTCCGCGACCAGGTCCAGCTTGGGGGCCATGACCTCGAGCGCCAGGCGGTCCTCGGTCCGCAGGTTGCCGTCGGCCCGGGCCGTCAGCACGTTGTCGATCCGTCCCGGCGCGGTGGCCGTTAGTTGCAGTTGCAGCCGTTTGCTCTCGCCCGGGCGGAGGTTGCCGACGGGATACTCCAACTCGTTGCCGGAGGGATGTTGCAGGCCCGGCGGCAGACGCTCTTCGAGCATCACGCCGGTGGCCACGCCGCTGCCGGGATTGGAAATGGTGATTGAAAGCGTGACGGAATCGCCGATCAGCACCTCGCCCGGCCCGGCCGTCTCGATGACGAGTTGCGGCCGGGTGCAGACGGTCTTGGCGGAGGCCTCGGCGGTGAAGTGGACGGAGGCCACGCTGCCGATTTCGCCCTCGGCGGTGGGCAGCAATTCCATTTCGACGGACGCGGTCTCGCCGGGTTGGAGCATGCCCAGGGTCCACACGATTTCGCCCTGGGCGTTTTCCGACGCCCGAGGCGAGGTCTTCAGCAACTGCGTTCCGCGCGGCACCTGGTCGCGGATTTCCACTTGCGAGGCGGGGATCCGCCCGGTGTTCTGGACCGTCACCTTGAACACCGCCGGCTTGCCGACCTGAATTTCCGGCGGCGTGAATTTCTGGAGGGTCAGTTGCGGGCTTTGCGGCCCTTCAAGCTGCTTCCCGCCGGGCTGTCCCGTCCCTTCTTTCGACGCCGGGGCGCTGACGGGGGAGTCGGCCTGGAGATTCGGCATGGTGAATTCGCGGGGTGGAGGCGAATTCGACATCGGTTGGGCAAACGGATCGGGGGGAATCCGCTTCGGTTCCTGATCGGCCGCCGGCTGGGGCATCAACGGTCCGGAAAGCTGCGGTGAGGATTGCTCCGCCGCGGCGCCGGTCAGTTGCACGACGCGGGAGGCCTCCGGATTTTGGCTGGAAATGGGAATGGCCGTCCGTCCGGCCCCGGCAAACGGATCGTTCAGGGACGTTTTCTCTCCGGACGCCGGAGGGTCCGCGGGCGTCGAGGACGGCCCCGTTGGTGACGTCGAAGAAAGGGAACGGTCTCCCGGGGACGGCTCCGGAAGGTCCCGAAAGGCGGCCGGGGCGTTCGGGATCTCGCGCAGAGGGACGGGGGCGGATGCAGCACTCGGCGGCGCATCGTTCCGCAAGGGATTTTCCTCGCTGACGGGACTCGTCGGCGGTGCGTTGCGGAGCGGGCTGGCGGCGGCCTGCTGCTCGTCATTATTGCCATTGTTTTGTTGCACTTGGGCGAACGCAATCATACCGACCATGCCCGCGATAAATCCAAAAACACCGATCCGAATGATAAGCCGTTTCATAAACCATTTCCCAAGTGAAAGGGCAAGTTTTGTGAAAAGACATGCAATGCGGCAATCTGGATAATTTCCGGGCGCATAATAGCCCGTCTTTTATCCCCATTACCGAACAATCGGGCAGTTAAGTACCAAAAATAGCTCCCCGGGAAAAGAGCAGTTTACGGGGATTTCTGGCTAGAGGTCATCCTGAGATCGAGAGTATTTAGTCCCGGCACTTGGAGACAGTCCAGTTTTTGAAACATTACTGCACAAGGAGTTAGGAAAATTCAATAGCCCGAAGGGCTTGTTATAAGATAGGCCGGGGTTGCCGCGCAGCGGCTACCCCGGTGATCGGGTTGCAATGAACCGGTGAAATCCCAACGGGGTTTCGGAGTGGCGCAACTGCACACTCTGCAACCCTTTCAGAAATGGGGATGTTGACCTTTTCCCCCGGGTAGCCGCTTGGCGGCAACCCGGGGCTACCCTCTGTAATCCCTTCGGGATATGTTCCAGCCATCCCAGTTTGCCTGAAAAACTGGACTGTCTCCAAGTGCCGGGGCCAAGCTTTCGCTCCTTTGGGATTCAATGGAGATTAATTCGCCGCGGCGGGCGTGGGGGCGGGGGCGGCCGCGCCGTCTCGGTACACGCCGACGGTGTCGACGCCGTTGCCGGTAAAGTCGCCGGCGAAGGGCTGGTCGCCGGCATGGCCCAGGGCGAAGACCTTGTCGGTGGCGTCGAGCCGGCGGTTGTTGTCGACGTCGAGATGGAAGACGCCGTGGCGATAGACGCCGAGTTTGCTCGCGCCGTCGCCGGTCCAGTCGCCGACGACCGGCACGTCGCCTTCCCGGCCGAAGCGGACCCGGACGTCGCCCTCGTCCCAGCGGCCGGTGCCGTTGACGTCGAGGAACCAGGTGCCGTTGCGGAAGACGCCGATGGTGGTCACGCCGTCGCCGTTCCAATCGCCGACGACCGCCCGATCGTCTTCGCTGCCGTACTCGAAGACGTGATCGATCACGTCGCTGCGGAGCGGTCCGGCGGAGGTCCGCTTGAGGGTCCGCCAGCCGATGGCGGATTCCGACGAGTCGGGAGGGACGTTCTTCGGGCGTTTTTTCGAGAGGAAGTTGTTCTGGGCGTCGGGCAGTCCCGGGTCGGCCTGGATGGCGTTGTGGTCGCTGGTCCACGCCGGGCCGAAGATGCCGATGTCGCTTTTGCCGTCGCCGTCCCAATCGCCGACCACCGGTTGATCTTCGGCGTCGCCCAGTTTGGCCCAAAGGTCGTTTTCGTCCCAGACGCCGTCGCCGTTCAGATCGAAGAACCAATTGCCGTCGTAGAAGACGCCCGCCTCGTCGATGCCGTCGCCGTCCCAATCGCCGATAATGGGGATGGCCCCCGGCAGTCCGAAGCGGACGGTCCTGACGGGCGCGCCGCCGGCGTCGGCGATCACCAGTTCGCTTTGGTTCAAGGCGGGGCCGGTCCAGGTGGCCGGGTCGAAGACGTTGCTGTGCGGATACATAGTGAATTCGTCGCCGTCTTCGCCGTTCCGGGGTTGACCGCCGTTGATGATGCTCAGGTGCCAGGAGTATCCGCCCGGCTCTCCCGCTCCCCCGTAGGGGATCGAGGCCCAGAGCATCGGCGGCGTGACGTAGGGGCTGCCGCCGGGCAGCGCCCCGCCGCCGGGCAGGAATGACGGCGGGGGCGTGGGCGCCGTGGGGGGCTTGCCCTGGATGAATCCCGGTTGATCGTCTGGGGGATTGTTCGGCGGATTGTCCGGCGGATTCTCCGGGGGATTCTCTTTCGGAACGGTTTGCATTCTGACTTCGCTGAAGTTGTAATGCACCCCGTCGTCGCCGGGCATCAGCCCGATGCGAACGATGGAACTCCCTTCCGGATCGACCGCCAGCATTTGGGCGTCGGAGGGATCGAGTTTCACGTAGCGATTGACGACCAGGCCGCCGACGCTGCCGGCGGTGTCGATGCCGGGATAATAATCTTCCGGCTGGAGTTCGACGATGCCGTACTTTCCGGGCGTCAGGTTCGTAAATTCGTAGTAGCCGTCGGCGTCGGTGACGGTGGTGATGTCGTTGCCGTCGGAATCGACCAGCGGCGCCCCGTTGCCGTCGCAAAGTTGCAGCAGCACGCCGGCCAGCGGCGCGTCGTCGGACGTAAACTGGCCGTCGCGGATGATGGGGATCTCGGGCAGCGGATCGCCCTCGGTGACGGAGATCACGGGTCCGTCCTGGAACACGTAGCCGGAGATTTTCGCTCCCAGCAATTCGCAGAAATCGTAACGGACCGCCGCCACGCCCGGGCCGAGCTGGACCTGGGTGATCAAATCGTTTCCGGCCAGCGTGCCGCCGGCGGAACCGACGTAGTCGGGGCCGTCGAGATAGCCGGCCGGCTGGACCTCTTCCACGCCGTACTTGCCCGGCGTCAGATTGGCAAACAGGTACTCGCCCCGTTCATCGGTCTGCGTGGAGCCGAGCCGGTCGCCATTCGCGTCGATCAGGTACACCGTCACGCCCGAAAGCAACAAATCGGCCGCACCGAGTTGGTAGTCGAGATCCATGTCGGCGTACACGCGGCCGGCGATGCTGGCGGGGGGAATCTCGCAGAAGTTATACTCTACCGCGTCGACGCCCGGGCCGAGCGTGATTTGGGTGATCAAGTCGTTCTCCGCCAGCGTGCCGCCGACGGAACCCACGTAGTCCGGGCCGTCGAGATAGCCGGCCGGCTGGACCTCCCGCACACCGTAGGCGCCCGGCGCCAGGTTGTCGAACCGGTATTCGCCCTTTTCATTCGTCGTCGTGGAGGCGACCTGGTTGCCCTCCGCGTCGAGCAGGTACACCGTCACTCCGGCGAGCATCAGGTCGTCAGGCCCGATCAGGTAGTCGAGATCCTGATCGGCGTACACCCGGCCGGCGACGCTGGCGGGCCGGATTTCGCCGAAGAGGTATCGCTCCCCGGTGATGCCGCCCATCAAGACGATCCGGTCGATCCGGTCGCCGGGATTTTGGGCCGTTCCGCCGGCGGTTCCCGCGGTGTCGATGCCGTCCAAATATCCCTCCGGTTGGGTCTCGGCCAGGCCGTAGGCGCCGGGATACAGGTTGGTGAAGCTGAAAAATCCCTTCTCGTCGGTGACCGCGGTCTGCCCGGTGGGATTGCCCGCGGCGTCCAGCAGCGCGACGGTCGCGCCGGCAATGCCCTGCTCGCCGCCGTCGAACAGTCCGTTCCAGTTGACGTCGTAGTAGACGTAGCCCGAGAGGGCGACGGGCGGCACCTCGCAAAAGTCGTAGCGGACGGCGTCGGTGGCGGCGGGCAGGGGAATGTCGCTCAGCAGGTCGGGGGAGGACTTCGTTCCGCCCACCGAGCCGACGTGGTTGCACCCGTTGAGATACCCGTCGGGCTGTTGCTCTGCGACGCTGTACACGCCGGACCTGAGACCGGTAAACACGTACTCGCCCTGGGCGTCGGTCGTCGTGACGGCCACCGTGTTGCCCGTCCCGTCGCGCAGCGTAATCAGCACGCCGGCCAGCAGAGGCTCGCCGGGGACGTAAGTGCAGTCGCCGTCGAGGTCGACGTGCACGCGGCCGCTGATGCTGGAGGGGCGGATCTCGCCGAAATCGTTATTGACGCTGTCCTCGCCGCCCAGCAGGGCGATTTCGGTGAGGATATCCTCCGTTTTCGCGGTGCCTCGCGACTGACCGCCGACCGTGCCGGGCGAGGCGCTCACGCTGAAGTAGCCGTCCGGCTGCGTCTCGACGACGCGGTAGGAGCCTGGCAGCAGGTCCTTGAATTCGTAATAACCCTCGGCGTTGGTGACGGCCGTTTTCTCGGTCGAAACGTAGTTCTCGCCCTCCAGCTTCAGGAGCGTCAGGGAAACGCCCTTCAGCAGCGGGTCCGCGGCGTCCCGATGGAGATCCTCGCCGAGGTCCTCGTACACGTGTCCCGAAAGCGTGATCGGCAGCGGCGTCTGGGTAATCGAAAAGATCGCCCCGGCCGTGTACACGGGTCCCGGCTCGGAACCCGGCGGCATGTAAAGGCTGGGCGGATTGTAATCGTCGTCGGGCAGGTCCAGGCCCGAGCCGCCGAGTTTGGCGTCGAAAGCGTCCAGGAAGATGTCGCTGCCCGAGGCGACGTAAAAGTGCGGCGCGGCAAAGGTTCCGTGCAACAGCGAGCCTTCAAACTCGGCGCCTTCCGCCACGGCGTTCGGATGGAGAAACCCCATCTCGTCGACGTCGATGCTGAAGACGAACTTTTCCCCGGCGTCGAAGCCGGTGAACTTCAGCAAAAGGAGGGCCCCGCCGTCTTCCACCGAGGCGGTCACGTCGTCGATGCCCTCTTGCGCGAGGATCGTAAAGGGCGTCGAAACGAAGGCCCCCAGTTCTCCGCTCTCGGTGTCGAAGAGGCAGTCGCCCAGCGACAGTCCGTCGCCCAGCTTGTCGGTATCGATTATCAGCTCGGTCAACTGGGTTCCGGGGGCGCCGCCGTT
Organism: Pirellulales bacterium; assembly: GCA_016936015.1. Lineage (GTDB taxonomy): Bacteria > Planctomycetota > Planctomycetia > Pirellulales > Thermoguttaceae > JAFGPV01. The sequence continues at coordinate 61,722 of JAFGPV010000085.1, read as the reverse complement.
GAAGCTGATCTCGATCACGTCGCCGACCTGGTCGTGCGTGCTCGAATCCTCGAAATACACCGCCCCGAGATGGATCGCCGGGGTCAGCGAGAGCATCTGCCGCGATTCCAAAGGCTCCAAGCGGCACCGCCGCCAGAACCGGGGAAACAGCGAATTCCGCGGGAACGTCCGACGCGCCGGGTGCGCCTTGGGCCGCCGAAATAACCTCTGTAATATCGCCACGGCAACCTCCGTGTTGCGTGCAGGGGGTTACGGGTAAATTGGCAACGTTGATTCTCTGCAAACCCTTAACGTTGTGATACTTTTTCCTGCCGGGGGACAATTCGCCAAGTGCGAATCGTGGTGTCGAAACCGGCGGAGAGCAATTCGCCCCGCGGGCCGTCGTACTTCAACGCGGCGACCGTGCCGGTGTGCCCCTCCAACTGCCGCTGCAACCGGCCGGTGGAAACGCTCCAGAGCCGGATGCGGTTGTCCGTCTCGCCGGCCGCCAGCACATCCGGCCCGCAGTAACATAAACTCCGCACCTCCGCCGGCTGCCCGGGCATTCTGACCAGCGGTTTGCCGGAGTCGGCGTCGTAAACCCGGATCATCCGCTCCGCGCCGGCCGCGGCAATCTGCCGGCCGTCGGGCGAAAAGGCCACGGCCCGCAGGGGCCGCGAGGATGCCTGCACCTCGAACCGCAGCTTGCCGTCGGCATTCCACACCCACAGCGCGCCCGAACGCCCCCCGGCCGCCAGCCGGCTTCCGTCGGGCGAGTAGCGCAGCGCCCGGACGTCGCCGCCCGGGGCATCGAGCTGCTGGAGCAGCGCCCCCGTGACGCCGTCGTAGACGTACACCTTGGCGCCGTAGCCCGCCGCCGCCAGCCGTTTGCCGTCGGGAGAATACGCCAAGACCCGGATCATCTCCGGCACTTCCGGCAGGATCTGCGGCGTGTTGCTCGACAAATCCCAAAACCGAACGGCGCAATCGTCGCCGGCCGTGGCCAAGACCTTTCCGTCGGGCCGGAACGCCACCGCCCGCACCCAGTCGGTGTGCCCCTCCAGACGGCTGAGCACCGTGCCGCTGTGGAAATCCCAAAGCCGCACCAGGTGATCGTCGCCCGCCGTGGCGAGTACGACCCCCTGCGGATCGAGTGCGACGGCCGAAACCACCGGCGGCACTTCCTTCTTCTCAACGGCGTCGGGATCCGGCTTGATCTCCAGGATCCGCTCGGCCGTCTCCTCGGGCAGCGTCGCGGCGGGGGCCGGCGCCGCCCAGAGAATCAGCCCCATGCCGCACATTATTCCTACGATCAAGGGCCGGCTTATTTTCATAATCTTTACCTGCTAATTAACAGACTGCGCAGACTGGAAGCGCACTCCTACGAGTTCCTTGTCTATATCGACTAGGGCTTGACCGCTGAGAACATTTTTGCCAGATATTCGGGTAGGGTAAAATAGAGAAGCTGGAGAATATCTAAAAGCAAATCGTGTGACTTCGTAAGTTGTGCCCTGGCAATAATTACGAAAAATCCGCGAGGATCCGTTCCGCGGCCGTTTCGCCGCTGTGGATGCAGTCGGGGATGCCGACGCCGTGATAGGCGTTGCCGGCAAGCCGGAGCCGGGGCAGGGTGGCGATCCGGGTTTCGATGCGGGCGATCCGGTCTTTATGGCCCACGTGATACTGCGGCATGGTGCGGGGCCAATGGGCAAGGTCGATAAATCCCGGCGCGCCGCGGACGTGCAGAATCTTTTCGACGTGCCGGAGGACCAGCGGCAGCAGGGCATCGTCGGGCATCTCGGCCAGATCCGGCCGGCGCGAACCGCCGACGAAGACCCTTAGCAGCGTCTTTCCCGGCGGCGCCCGATGCGGATACTTCCGACTGCTGAAACTGACGGCCAGGATCGGACTCTGCTCGACGGCCGGCATCACGGCCCCCATGCCGTCCAGCGGATGCCCAATCTGCCGGTCCGAATAGCCCAGCGAGACGATGGCCGTCCCCTCGTGCCGGATGGCGGCCAGTTCCCCGGCCAGCGTGGAATCGACCGGTTCCAGAAGCCGCGCGGTCATCCACGAGGGCGTGGCCAGGATCAGGGCGTCGAAGTCGGAGGGATGAGGGATGAGGGATGAGGGATGGGTTGGAAAAAACAGTCGCCATTTTCCATCATGGAGTTCGATCTTTTCGATCGGCGTATTGAGCCGAATGGAATCCGCCGGCAGCCGGGACGTCAGGGTTTCGACCAGTCGCGAGAGTCCGTCGCGGAGGGTGACGAACAGGCTGTAGCGGGCGCCGCTCTCGCCGGGGTGGCCCTTGGGCCGATGCTTGATCTGCCGGCGCATGGCGCGGATCAGGCTGCCGTGGTCGCGTTCCATTTCGCGGAAACGGCTGAGCGTGGCCAGCACGCTGAGCCGCTGCATGTCGGCGGCGTAGACGGCCGAGACCAGCGGCTCGACGAGCCGGTCGAAGACCTCGTTTCCCAATCGCCGGCGGACGAAGTCGGCCATGCTCTCGTCGGCGTCGTCCGTTCGGGGAGGAATGAAGTATTCGCAGGCCGCCCGAAGTTTTCCCCAGGGGCTTAACAGCGGCGTGACCGCCAGCGGCCAGAGCCGCGTGGGGGCCATCATCAGAAAGCCGTCCGGCAGCGGCCGGAGCCGGTTGCGGCGGACGACGAACGTCCGGCGGAAGGCCGGATTGGTCGAAATCAGCTCCTCGCCCAGGCCCAGCCGCTTGCAGAGGTGCAGCCCGAAGGGGACGGTGGTGATGAAGTTGTCGGCGCTCCGTTCGACCTGGAACCCGTCGCGGTGCAAGGTGGAAATCACCCCCCCCGGCCTCGGCCCGGCCTCGAACAGCGTCACCTGGCATCGCGGATCGAGTTCCACCGCCCGATGTGCAGCCGCCAGCCCGGCAATTCCCCCGCCGACGACGGCGATGCGCGGCGAACTGAGGTCGGGCTGTGTCATGGTTCGTATAACGTTGTGTGTAAAAATCACTCAACGCGGTCTATTTTATTTTACCCAGAAGCCCATCGCGACACCCCTATTATGGACTATACAAACTTGCGCTCCAGACGGTTACTCCAACCTAAACCTGAAAAAGGACTTGCGATTTACTAGAAAAACGTAAAAAACACCACTCGAAAGGGGCATTACACATCCTGGGATGTTGTTTCGACCGATGGAACGTGATATAGTGAGCGGTTCCCATCGGTTCGCAGGAGTCCCTCGGCGTCGAAGGACCGGATCGGCGGGATGATGGTCCCGAGGTGGACGGCGCGAATGAATCCTTGCGGTTTCTTCTAATCCTTTTCTGCGCTCTAGCCGTCGCCTCCCAACCCCTTCTTTTGTGTTTTATGGTCAATCGCAATCTCATTCGGTCGTTGGATCTCAGCGAAGACGAACTGCTGACGGAACTTGCCGACGCCTCGGAAGGCCGGGCGTTGGAGGAAATCGACTGGACGACCCAGGAACTCGACTTGAACAAGATCGTCGAGGGCAAGGTCCTCCGTCTGGAAGACGAATACGTGCTGGTCGACGTCGGCTACAAGAGCGAAGGCATCGTCTTCCGCAGCGAGTGGGACGAGGGCGAATCGCTGCCCGAGCCGGGCTCCATCGTCCGCGTGCTGATCGAGGACGTCGAGGACATCCACGGCCTGGTCGACGACTCTCGGGGGATGATCACACTGAGCAAGCGGAAGGCGAAGAAGATCGAAGACTGGATGAAGGTCATGGAGACGGTCCGGGAGGGGAACGTGGTGACCGGACTGGTGACGCGGAAGATCAAGGGCGGACTGTTGGTCGACATCGGCGTGAACGTCTTTCTGCCGGCCAGCCAGGTCGACATCCGCCGGCCGGCCGACATCGGCGACTACATCAACCGGGTGATCCAGTGCGTGGTGCTGAAAATCGACGAAGCGCGGCGGAACATCGTCGTCAGCCGCCGGGCCTTGATCGAGTCGGAACGGGCCGAAAAGAAGGCCCAGTTGCTGTCCGAACTGGAGATCGGCCAGCGCCGCAAGGGCGTGGTCAAGAATATCGCCGAGTTCGGCGCCTTCGTCGATCTCGGCGGCATCGACGGCCTGCTGCACATCACCGACATGAGTTGGGGACGCATCAACCACCCCTCCGAAATGCTCTCGCTGGACCAGGAACTGGAAATCGTCATCCTGCACATCGACTACGACAAGGAAAAAATCGCCCTGGGACTCAAGCAGCGGATGCCCAGCCCCTGGGAGTCGGTCGAGGACAAATATCCGGTCGGCTCAAAGATCAAAGGCTCGGTGGTCAACGTGATGACCTACGGGGCGTTCGTCAAACTCGAAGAGGGGATCGAGGGCCTGGTCCACATCAGCGAGATGTCGTGGACCCGGCGGATCAGCCATCCCAACGAGCTGGTCCAGCCGAACGACGAAATCGAGGTCGTGGTGCTGAAAATCGACAAGGAAAAACAGGAAATCTCGCTCGGCATGAAGCAGACCCAGGAAAATCCCTGGGACCGCGTCATGGACCGCTACCCGCCGGAGAGCATCGTCAAGGGGATCGTGCGGAACCTGACCAATTACGGCGCGTTCATCGAGATCGAGGAGGGGATCGACGGACTGCTGCACGTCAGCGACATGTCGTGGACCCGGAAGATCAGCCATCCCAACGAGATGGTCCAGAAGGGCCAGGAGTTGGAGTGCCGCGTCCTCTCGGTCGATCAGGAACGGCGGCGGATTGCCCTGGGCCTGAAGCAGTTGGCCGACGATCCCTGGGCCGGCGGCATCCCCACCCGCTACCAGCCGGGCCAGATCGTCCAAGGCCCCGTCACCAAAATCACCAACTTCGGCGTCTTCGTCGGACTCGAGGAAGGCCTCGAAGGACTACTGCACATCTCCGAACTGGCCGATCACAAGGTCGATAATCCCGAAGACGTGGTCAAGGTGGGCGAGGTGATCGAGGTCAAGGTCCTCCGGGTCGATCCCGACGAGCGGAAGATCGGACTGTCGCGGAAGCGCGTGGAATGGGCCGCCGAAGAGGAAGCCGCCGCCGAAAAGAAACTCGAGAGCACCTCGATCGACACCACCGAGTTGAAGGGCGGCGTCGGCGACGACAGCGGCCCCCTGATCAAAATGCCCGTCGTCAGCGAGAGCGAAGAGGAGTCAAGCTAAACTTACTCCCGTCGCCGCAACCGAAAAGACATCCAAAACAACAGCGCCCCTATACAGACCGGCCCAAAGATCAAGGCATCCATCATCAGTCGAAATTTCAACGTTGCCATCTCCGGCATGAGATGGCTTTCCTCGGGCGGTTTGCCGAGGCGGAGCACCCCCAAACCTTCATATTTTGGATAGACGCCGGAAAGACGCGAAAAACGAATCAGGCCCTGGAGCACCTCGTCGCCGTCCGGGGAAGATAAATCTTCGACCGTGAACGTTGCAGGATCGAAATCGCTGTCGCGGAGCCAGCGGAAGGCGTTGTATTGGACGTAACTGGGCACCTTGCTCTTCTCTTCGTCCAAGGAGGGCGTCATTTTCAACAGCGCGATCACATTCGAACGAGTCAGCGGTTTTTCGATCTCGATTCCGTACTTCCGGAATCCTTCGCGGATCCAATCCTCCTGCGTTTTCGATTTGTTCCGCTCCCACCAGGCAAGCCAGGCCTCGGCCGTGTCTCCCGCGTCTTGGTTCGTCAACTTCCGCAGCGCAGAGCTTTTGTGTCCCGCAAAACAACTGCTGATGTCTTCACGTGGTTGAATGTGATTCATAATCCATTCACACCATTGTTTATCGCCAAATCGTCCAACGTCAGAACCCGCATTGTGATACCATCTGGACCGACGTATGCACTTCTGGCACTCTTCCCAATAAGCGGTTTTCGAGCGTTGCCGATACCACGAAGGATCATAAATCCGCCGCAGGGGGCCCAGGTAGTAGAACCAATACCAGCCGATTGCCAATCCGATAAGGGGCAAAACGACGCCGGCGACGCGCATCAGAACGATCCGCCGGCGGAGGGAACGCCTGCTCATGGCTTGTATTTTCCGGAAATAGAGTAAAGCCCAGGAGGCAACAGATAATCAATCTCTTGGTCTGACCGTCGCTGAAATCAATCCCCTCATCATGAATGTAACTATATTTCGAGAATCTGGCAATTTGTGATTTGACGAAAAAATCCCCCCCACCCCGCTCGAAATCAACCCGCCTTTTCGTATACAATGCTGTGAGGATAGCTGAAAATGGAAACCCGGCCGATTTTCCCCCTTGAAATTGGCCGCCTTTTCGGTTATGCTCGTCGATGCGAGATGGTGTACGCATGTACAATTTCCCTTTGCATTACGCGCCGCTATTGACCCATTCCTCACCCCTCGCCAACCACCCCCCGCGACATCCCCCCGAAGTTTACAAAACGGCTCCGTCGTTACCCAAAAAACCAACCGAAAACTCCAATCCAAAATTCCTAAATCCCTAATCCTCAAAATCCCCACCCCATGACCCAACTCGAACGCGCCCGGCAGGGCGAGATTACGCCGCAGATGGAATTCGTCGCCCAGAGTGAAGGGCTGGCGGCGGACGTCGTCCGCGACGAGGTCGCCCGGGGGCGGATGGTCATTCCGGCCAATACGGTCCACGTCGAGAAGGGGCTGGAGCCGATCGGCATCGGCGTGGCCGCCCGGACAAAGATCAACGCCAACCTCGGCAAGTCGTCGCTGTCGAGCAATCCCCGCTGCGAACTGGAAAAACTGTTTGCCGCCGTCAAATACGGGGCGGACACCGTGATGGACCTCTCCACCGGCGCGGAGATCGACGCCGTCCGGGAGCGGATCATCCAGGCCGCCGCCTGTCCGGTGGGGACCGTGCCGATCTACCAGGCCGTCGAGCCGTTGGACGACGTGGCCGACCTGAAGCCGCAGGACTTTATCGACGTGGTCGAACAGCAGGCCCGGCAGGGCGTCGATTACATGACCGTCCACTGCGCCTTGCTGAAAGATCAAGTCCCCCTTACGAAGAACCGCGTCACCGGGATCGTCAGCCGGGGCGGCTCGCTGGCGGCCAAGTGGATGGCCGCCCACAATTTGGAAAATCCCTTCTACACGCACTTCGACGACCTCTGCGCGATCATGCGGCAGTACGACGTGACCTGGAGCTTAGGCGACGGGCTGCGTCCCGGCTGCCTGGCCGACGCCTGCGACGCCGCCCAGTTTGCCGAGCTTAAGGTGATGGGCGAACTGGCCCGACGCGGCCGGCAGCAGGGCTGCCAGGTGATGATCGAAGGGCCGGGCCACGTGCCGATGGACCAGATCGAGCGGAACGTCCGGCTGGAAAGGGAGTGGTGCGACGAGGCCCCGTTCTACGTCCTCGGGCCGGTGGTCACCGACGTGGCCCCCGGCTACGACCACATCACCAGCGCGATCGGGGCGGCGCTGGCCGCCTGGTACGGCGCGGCGATGCTCTGTTACGTTACGCCCAAGGAGCACCTCGGGTTGCCGGACCTGGACGACGTGCGGCAGGGGGTGATCGCCTACAAGATCGCGGCCCATGCGGCCGACGTCGCCCGGGGCCGGGCCGGGGCCCGGGACCGCGACGACGCCCTGAGCCGCGCCCGGTTCGCCTTCGACTGGGAGACGCAGTTCCGGCTCTCCCTCGATCCGGAGACCGCCCAACGGATGCGCGCAGAGTCGCTGGCCGCCTCGGACAGTGGCCAAACGCCCTATTGCAGCATGTGCGGCCCGAAGTTCTGCGCGATGAAGACCACCGCCGAACTGCGGCAGATGGTGAAGGATGAGGGGTAAAGCCGCTTGCGGCTAAGCAGGGAAAAGGACGAAGAACGAAATCCGAATGACGAAAGAATGACAAATGACGAAAAGGCTGCTGCCGCCCGCCCGCTCTTATTGCTCATCCTGGATTGTACTTCAATGCGGCCGGCCCTTTGACAGCATCTTGGCAGGCGAGTAGATTGATGATTCCAGGAAAGCCGAGCGCACGATAAGTTGGATATGAAGGGAGGTGTTCCCATGAGCGGGTGGCATGCTTTGGCACGTTTCGTCCCGGCGGCGATTCTTGTTTTCTCCGTGAGTTGTGGGAAAAACCCGCTTCCCCGAGGAGACCGGGGGCTTGAGTACGGCAAGGATGCCTTCGCCGTCATTCAGGAAGTGGATCGGGAGGATCCCTCGAAATTTCTCGTCGGGGGCCTTGTGGGGATCCAGGGAGGCAAGATGACGCATACTCTGCCGGGCGCCGTCTTCGTGGTCGGCGTCAAGGACGAAGTCTTAGTCGGGGGAAAAAAGTTTTTGCCCCGCCAAATCATCCTCTTGACCCCAACGTCCGGGCATCTCTTGGCCCCGCCGGGTTTGACGATCACGATCCCAGGTGACGTGAGGGTCTTTGGCAAGACCTATCAGGCGGGAACGTTCACCGTCCCGGAGGATTCGAAATTGCCCGAGAGTTTATAGGAAACCGATCCGCCCCGGCGGAGTCCCCGCGCTTTCTGAAAAGGCGCGCCGACGGGTCTTTCAAAAAAATCCATCCCAGCGATGGAAGTCAATTCATAAAAGGACGTGCATTATGTGCCGGAATTGCTCAAAACCGACGCCCGCCAACGGCGGTGGTCTTCTTTGCGCGGGACGCCTTTGGATGCTGCTCGCGTTCCTGGCTTCCGCGGGGGTGATGCTGCCGGGCTGTGGTCAATCAACGTGTTCTTGGCCGGAAGGCACGGGGTACGTCTCGAAGCCCCGGAAACGGCCGGCTACTCCGCACGACGTCAAAAAGACAACCACGAAGGCCGAGATTGTCGGTGTTGACGGCGAGAATTTGCGATTGGGGAAGAACAGCAATATGGAATACCGGGAGTCCGAATCACTCCTGGTTTTCCCGGGCGCCAGAATCACTTACCTTTGCAAAGATCCCGCCAAGTACACAATGGAAGATTACAACGGCGATTCTTGTGTCCTGCCTTACGGCATAACGGTGGAGGTGGACGACTACGGCCAGTTCGTCCCGGTCGGTTACCATCCCGAATAGGGAGCCAATCAGTCCGGTGCGTGCACGCTGTTTCATCTCGGCATCAGAGGCGACGGGCCGGTTGGGATGCATGACCGCCGGCGTTCATCCTTTCGCCAACTACGGAGCGCTATTTGATACATCCCTCATCAGGGATTTTTCTTCCGCTGCCCAGGGGGAATTTCCTTGAATAAACACAGTCTGCCGCTGGGGGTGGTTCACGGACTGTGGATCGCCTTTGCCGTGGCGGTGTGCGTCAAGGCGATTGTGCAGTCCAGCGCAGAGACTGACGCCCACTCCGTCTTCCCAATCCTGGCGGCGGGTTCGATGCGCTGGTGGCAGGACCTTCCCCTGCACGAATACCTGCCCGATCTGAAGGACATCTACCGGTATTCGCCGACCTTTGCAATCCTCTTTACGCCGCTGGCCGTGCTGCCGCGGTGGCTGGGGGGCTGTTTGTGGAACCTGCTGAGCGTCGGCACGCTCTTTACCGCCTTGACGGCGATGGTCCGCGACCTACTGCCCGGCGACTGGCCGGAGGGGCGGAGGGCAACGTTTTTTGGCCTGGCGCTCTTGGTTTCCGCCTCCGGGATCTGGTCGGCTCAGAGCAACTCGCTGCTGATCGCCCTGGTGATCTTCGCCTGTTCCGCAATCGTCCGGCGGCGGTGGTGGGTGGCGGCGGTGCTGCTGGCCCTGCCGGTGTACATCAAGCTCTGGCCGCTGGCGATCGTCCTGTTGCTGATAACTTTTTGGCCGAAGGAGCTTCTAGGGCGATTCCTCGCCGTTGCCGTCGTGCTGGCGCTGCTCCCCTTCCTCACCCGGCCGCCGTCGGTGGTGCTCGGCCAGTACTGCGAATGGTACGTAAGCCTGACCGGTTTTCAGCAACAGCGCTGCTGGACCGGTTACCGCGACGCCTGGACGATCTGGGAAAACGTTTGGCCGCCGGTCTCCCCCATCGGCTATCACGTCCTGCAACTCGCCACCGGGGCGATGGTCTGGGTATGGTGTTTCGTGCAGTGGCGGCGGCTGGGGGTACGGAATGCGGAGAGTCGAAGGTCGAAAGTCGAAGGTCGATGGTCGATGGTCGAATCTCACATCTCGATTCTCGACCCTCGACCTTCGACCCTCGACTCTCGAAAGACAACCGGCTATTTCCTCACGCTGGTGCTCTCGATCTGGGCCGCGTGGCAGTTGTTGTTCGGTCCCGGCAGCGAGCAACTCACCTACGGCATCCTCGCCCCCTCGGCCGCCTGGGCGGTGACGGTCAGTTTTGCCGCGAAAAGAAACCGCCTCTGGATGCTGACCACCTGCATCCTGATCGGCTTGCTCGGCTCCGGCGACGTGGAAAAGACCTTCGAGAAACTCTTCCTCCTCCTCCGTCTGCCCTGGTCCTATACCATTTTAATGCCGCTCAGCGTGGCGTCGTTCGCCGTGTGGCTGCTCTGTGCAAAAAAGGGGGCAGAACTATTTATTTCGCCGGAAAAAGGTCCTGCGACGGCTTTCCCGCCCGTCGAACCTTGACCAGACTGCTTCCGTAATGAATAATTGCAGACTTTCTACCATTTAATACTCCTTTCCCCCGGCTTTCTCGGGGCGTCAGGTAACGGTCGGGGAGGGGGAACGACATTGCGATGGCCAATCACGACATATTAATTCTGAAAAATTTGAAAAAATCCTACCGGCAGCCGGACGGGTCGGAATTGCGGATCCTGGATATTCCGGCCTATCGCGTCTCTCAGGGCGAGCAAGTGGTCCTGATCGGCGAGAGCGGGTGCGGCAAGACGACCCTCTTGCACGTGATCGCGGGCATCAGCCGGCCGACGGAAGGGAAGGTGCGGATCGACGACTTCGATCTGACGCTGATGACCGAGCCGGAGGTCGATCGGTTCCGCGCCGAGCGGATCGGCTACGTGTTTCAGACGTTCAATTTGCTCACGGGTTTCACGGCGCTGGAGAACGTGCTTTTGGCGATGCGGTTCGCCCGGGGGCGGCCGGACAAGACCCGGGCGAAAAAGCTCCTGGACCGCGTTGGCCTGAGCCACCGGCTGACGCACCGGCCGACGATGCTCTCGGTCGGCGAGCAGCAGCGGGTGGCGGTCGCCCGGGCGCTGGCCAACCGGCCCAAGCTGCTGTTGGCCGACGAGCCGACCGCCAACGTCGACGCCGGCAACCAGCAGGCGATCCTCGACCTGATCCGCCAGACCAGTCAGGAAGAAAACGTCGCCCTGATGCTGGTCACCCACAGCCACGAGGTCGCCGACCAATTTCCCCGCGTCGATCGGCTGACGGAATTCAACCTGGCGATCAGCGGTTAGTTATTTTCCCTCTATAGGAGGCGGCTCCTGCCGCCGAGGGAACAGAAAAAAAGATGATCGGCGGCAGGAGCCGCCTCCTACAATTTCCATCATTTTGCATTCATTATTGCCATGAGTCTCTGGAAAGTCGCCTGGCGGAGCATTCAACAACGGGTGTTGGCCTCGGGGCTGACGGCCTTTTCGATGGGATTGGGCGTGGCCTTGGTGGTCACGGTGCTCGTGATCCACGGCGTGGTCTCGCAGACCTTCAAACGCGGCGCGACGGGATACGACCTGATCATCGGCGGCAAAGGCGGCAGCAAGCTCGACCTGGTCCTGAACACCGTCTTCCACCTGGGCGACCCCCTGCATAACATCCCCTACCAGTATTTCGAGGACCTGCAGCAGGGAAATCTCTCGAACGAGGTCAAACTGTCGGTCCCCCTCGCCGAGCGGAGCATGGGATTGCTGCAACGGGCCGATTTGGTGTCGAAGGCGGTGGAACTGGCCATTCCGGTGTGCCTGGGCCACGATTATCAAGGTTGCCCGGCGGTGGCCACCACGCCGGATTTTTTTGAAAAACTTACTTATTATTACAAGGGCAAGGACGTTCATTATCAGTTCCGCGAGGGCAAGAACTTTCAGGACGAGAAAGGCAGCGAATACGACGCCGTCCTCGGCGCCACCGCCGCCCGGAAGACCGGCCTGAAACTCGGCGACACCTTCCGCCCCGTCGCCAAGAGCCAAAGCGAATACGGCAAGCACGAGGATCCCGAGTTCAAGATCGTGGGCATCCTGGAGCCGACCGGCACCGCCAACGACCGGGCGATCTTTATGAACATCGAGGGATTCTGGCGCTGCCCCGCCCATGCCAAGGCCGCGGCGGGCGACGCCGCGGAAGGCTCCGAGCACGAAGAACACGCCGATCACGAAGACCACGCCGGACACGACCATACCGGGCACCACCACGCCCTGCACCGCGAGGTCTCCGCCATCCTGGTCTGTTACGATAAGAGCATGCCGCAGCTTTACACGGCGCTGCCGGAAGTGGTCAACAAGTACACCGCCGCCCAGGCCGTCGAACCCAGCCGGGAAATCTTCCGCTTTCTCAACGGCATTGTGGGCAACGTCCAACTGCTGCTGTTGATCCTGGCCGTGCTGGTGGTCGTCGTGGCCGGCATCGGCATCATGGTCAGCATGTACAATTCCATGAGCGACCGGCGGCACGACATCGCCATCATGCGGGCGCTCGGGGCCCGGCGCTCCACCGTAATGTTGATCATCCTCTTCGAGTCGATCCTCCTGGCGCTCGGCGGCGGGGCCCTGGGCGTGGCCCTGGGGCACGGATTGATCGCCGTGCTCGGACCGACCATTGCCGAGCAGACCGGCGTGGTCGTCAATCCCTGGGATTTTCAGCCCGTGGAATTGATGCTTATTCCCGGCCTGGTGATCCTCGCCTCGCTGGTCGGCTACCTGCCGGCCATGTACGCCTACAAAACCGACGTGGCCAAGTCGCTGATGGCCGGAACGTAGCAACACAGTGGGCAGTGGACAGTGGGAAGATTTCATCCTTGTTCCCCTGTCCCCCGTCCCCTGTCCCCTTTCACTATGATGAATACCTCACCCGACGCACTACCGATCGACGAAACGGCCGCGCCCGAGCGGTACCGCTCGCTGAGTTGGCCGGCGATTCTCAGCCTGGCGGTCGGGATGTTCTCGATCCTGACGGTTTTTCACCCGGTGTTTTGGGCGGTTCCCCTGCTGGCGGCTGCCCTGGGTTGGTACGCGCTGCGGCAGATCCAGTCGGCACCGGGCGAGTACACCGGCGAGGCGTTCGCCTGGGGCGGCATCGCCGCCGCCGCCGCGCTCGGGCTGCTGGGTTTCGGCATTTATCATTACGTCGAGACGCATTCCATTCCCGCCGGATATACTCCCGTCACTTTCGACGATCTCCAGTCCGCCACGGAGATCATCCCGCCGAGCGCCTACGATCTGGAACCCACCAGTCAGGACCGGGAAAAACGCATTTATATCACCGGATACATGTATCCCGGCCGGCGGAACATCAAGATCAGGGAATTCGTCCTCGTGCCGACCCTGGGCCACTGCCAATTTTGCAGTCGCCAGCTCAAATCGACGGAAATGATCTCCGTCAAGTTCACCGGCGATTTAACGACCGATTACACCGACAGCCTCGTAAAAGTCGGCGGGAAATTCCGCATCGACCGCGAACAGGTGGCCACGCCGTTGGGCGGCCTGCCGTATCAGTTGGAAGCCGATTTCTTTCAGGAGTAATCCTCCGAGGCCCTCCGACCTTCCCCCGTCGAGGATCGGGAGTTATATTGGATTTGATCCATATAGTTTAGCGGCCACTGGCACGGCGGCCCTCGTGCTGCTTCTAAAACGGGGCCGCCGTGCCGACGGCCGCTAAACGGAATACGGCGTCACTTTTTCGGATTATGGCGGATTATATCGTCCACTACGGCGAGATGCGGTTTCTGGGGGTGTTCACCGCCCCCGCGGGCCAGGAGTTTGCGCGGAGCACGCCCGTGATCGTCCGGACCGAACGCGGCTTGGAGTCGGGAGAGGTGCTCACCGCCGCCACTCCCGAGGTGGTGGCCCGGTTGGCCGACCCGCCCACCGGACAAATTCTTCGCGCGATGACGCCCGAAGACCTCCACGAACAGGCGCGAATGAAAAAGCACGCCCGTGAGGAACTGGACGTCTGCCAGAAGTACGTGGATCAACTGGCACTGAATATGCAGTTGGTCGAGGTGGAGCACATCTTCGGCGGCGAGCGGATCATCGTCTATTACCTGGCGGAAAACCGCGTCGATTTCCGCGAACTGGTCAAACTCCTGGCCGGCCAGTTCCAGACGCGGATCGAGATGCGGCAGATCGGTGTTCGCGACGAGGCCAAGCTCTTGGCCGACTACGGCGACTGCGGCTGCCCGGTCTGCTGCAACACCCACCTGGTCGAGATGCCGCCGGTCTCGATGCGGATGGCGAAACTGCAAAAGGCCACGCTCGATCCGACGAAAATTTCCGGCCGCTGCGGGCGGCTGAAGTGCTGCCTCCGCTACGAATTCGATTATTACGAGGAATTGCAGCGGGAATTCCCCCCCGTCGGCGCGTTCGTGATGACCCCGGAGGGAAAAGCCAAGGTCCTGGGCCACGAAATTTTCAACCGCCAGCTCCAGGTGTTGACCGAGGACCGCCGCCGCCTGCTGGTGCCGGTGGAAAAGGCTTCCCCCCTCGGCGCCGACAAGGGAGCCGGCGAAGGATTTCCCGCGGCCTCGGAGGAAGAACCGCCGGCCGGTCCGGGAGATCAGGAGTAAAGAGCGAGGGAGGAGAAGCAAGATAGGAAACGTGCGAAGGGAGTCTCCTTGATTCGCTTCTTCCGATTGTTCAATTTACAATTTGCAATTTGCGACATACAATTTGAAATACTAGATTCACAACGCCAGATCGCACCCCCGCCCGACCATGCCCCTGCAGATCGATTCTTCCCATCCCCTGGCCCGGTTGATCCAAGAGGACCGTCGTTACCCGTTGGAGGCCTACGTTTTCCTCTTCGAGGCGCTCCAGTTTGCCCAGCAGGTCTTGGGCATGGGCGCCGACAAGCCCAGCGATCCGCCGCCGGAGGAGCCGCCCGAGATGGACGTCGAATCCCGCGGCCAGCGGCACGTGACCGGGCAGGAACTCTGCGAGGCCATCCGCCGGTACGCCCTGCATCAGTACGGCTTCATGGCCAAGACGGTGTTGAACAGTTGGGGCCTGCGGACCACCGCCGACTTCGGCGAGGTGGTGTACAATTTAATCCGCATCGGCCAGATGCGGAAAGCGCCCGGCGACAGCCGGGTCGATTTCAACGACCTGTACGACTTCGACCAGGCCTTCCGGCAGGATTACCGCTTCTCTTCACCTTAAGATATGTCGCGACGCTCCCGGACCCATTCGAAACCGATCCCGCCGCCCTCCACCCGGCCGGACGTCGTGCCCCCCGTCGCGCCCTCTTCTCCTCCGCGTCCCACGTCACGGCAAAAACTGCTGCTGGCCGGCGCGATTTCCCTGGAAATCCTCTGGCTCGCGCTGCTGCTGATCCTGGCCTGCCTGGGGATCAAATCTTAATCCACGCCCATTTCTGATGTTGGGTGGTTTCATCGCTCCAATTTAACGGCCGCCGGTAGGGCGATCCTGGACTGAACCGCGAAATGGGGCCGCTTTCTTGCCGGCTTTTTCGGTCTTGGGAGCCGGATGGATATTGCGGTAAAATAGTTAAATATTGGAAAACGAACGCCCGCTTCGCGTCCGCCGCACTCCACGATAGGCTTTACCCGACATGGACGTCGCCATGATCTCTCCAACTCTCTTGCCGATCCTTTTCACGCTGCCGCTGCTGGGGGCGGGAGAGCTCGTTCCGCCGGAGAAGCCGGTTTTGGCGCCGTCCGCGGCGGCGGCTGCCGATCCCTTCCTGGCCGACGCCCAACTGAACGCTGTTTTTTTTCTCGATGCCCGGCGCGGCTGGGCGGTCGGCGACCGGGGGGCGATCTGGCACACCGACGACGGCGGCCGGCTCTGGACTGTGCAGACATCCGGCGTCCGCGGCACGTTGTCTTCCGTTTCCTTTGTCGACGAAAAGACCGGCTTTACTGCGGGCGGAACCGCCCGGCCCTTCGCGCACGACGGCGTCGGAGTTTTTCTTTCGACCACCGACGGCGGAAGGACCTGGTCTTGCCCGACCCGGCAGGAACTGCCGCCGCTGCGGCGGATCCGCTTCCTCGACGCCGAAATCGGCTGGGCGGTCGCCACGCCTTCCGCCTTATTTCCCGCGGGAGTATTGATCACTCGAGACGGCGGGCGGACCTGGAAGCCGATCGGCGGCGGCGCGCCGACGGCCTGGTTGACTGGCGAGATGGTCGATCCCCTGACCGGCGCCTTGGCTGGGCGCGACGGGATCGCCGCCCGGGTGCTCCGGGGGTGCGTCAAGCCGCTGCGCAACGAAACCTTCGGACTGCGCAATCTCCGCGCGATGACGCTCCTGCCGCCGGTTCACGGCTGGCTGGTCGGCGACGGCGGTTTGGTGATGACCACCGTCGACTTGGGCGCTGCGTGGCAGACGCCTGTAGCGGAGGTCCCGCCGCAGATCGCCGCCCAGTTCGATTTTGCCGCCTTGGCCGTGCGGGGCGAAAAGGTCTGGATTGCCGGGACGCCCGGCACCCGCGTCGTGTATTCTCCCGACGCCGGACGATCGTGGAGCGTCTTTCCCACCGGCAACCGTCTGCCGCTGGAGGCGTTGACTTTTGCCGACGACCAACGCGGTTGGGCGGTCGGCGCCTTGGGAACGATCCTGGCTACCGAAGACGGCGGTCGGACCTGGGTCCGGCAGCGCTGCGGCGGCACTCGGGCGGCGCTGCTGACGCTGGTCGCCGAGGCTGACGCCGTGCCTTTGGAATTATTGGCCCGGCTTTCGGGACAAGACGGCTATCTGGCTGCCGTGGAAGCGCTCAACCGCCGCGGCGGTCAGACTCCTGATCCGACTACGGTCCCCCTGCCCGACCGCTTGCAGCAGGCCATCGTGGCGGTGGGTGGATCCCGGGCCGACTTGGCCTGGCAGTTTCCCATCCGCCAGCAGGGCGTCTCGCAAACGCCGCAGGACTTCCTCGGCGATTGGGACCGCACCCACGACGGCCGCGGGCGGCAAATCATCGAGGCCCACCTCGTCCGGCAGATCCGGCTCTGGCGGCCGGAGATCATCGTCACCGGCGGCGATGGTTCCCTCTCCCGCCGGGAGAGGGCTAGGGTGAGGGCGGTGGGGGATGAAGATCAAAGCCCTCACCCTAACCCTCTCCCAAAGGGAGAGGGGACACTGGAGGATCTCATCGCCCAACTGGTCCTCTCGGCCGCGGAGAAGGCCAGTGACGCAACCTCGTATCCGCAGCAGATCACTGAAGCCGGCTTGGAACCGTGGCAAGTCAAGCGGATCTTTACTCCTGCCGAGCCTGGCGGGCAAGACGCCGTCGTCGTGGCGGCCGATCAGGCGCTTTCCCGGCTGGGCGGCGCGGTGTCCGACGTGGCGGCCGAGCCTCGGGGCCTGTTGCAGGACGCCGTTTCCGCCGGGCCGCCGACTTTGACGTACCGCAAAGTCTGGGATCGTTCGGGCGGGACGTCCGGCCGGGGCGATTTCTTTACCGGAATCGTCCTCCCACCGGGCGGCGAGGCGCGACGCGAGTTGTTCGATCCGCCCGACGAGGATCTCGCCGCCCGGCAGCGCGCCGCCGTCAAGCGGCGCCACGTCCTGGCGATTTTCCGGCAGGCGGAAGGGGACCGGTCCATGCAGCAGCGGCTCCTGGGGCAGACCGCCCAACTGCTCGACGGCCTGGACGACGCCGGCGCCGCGCAGTTGCTGGCGGACTTGGCCGGGCGTTGCGCCCGCAGCGGCCGCGGCTCGATGGCCGCCGAACTCTACGCCCGGCTCGCCCGGAGCTACCCGCAACATTCCTTGGCCCGCTTGGCGCTCCTCTGGCTGGTGCAGTATTATTCCAGCGGCGAGGCGGCCTGGTGCCGGTCCAGCAAAGGGGACAGTCCCCCTTTGGGCGAACAGGGGACTGCCCCTCTTGTCGGTCCCGACCGCGCGGCGGAACTCGGCAAGGAGATCGAGGGGACCCGGCCGGAGTTGTTTGCCGCGCCGGCGCTGCGTTTCGCCCTGGCCGCGGCGCACCGCCAGCAGGGGTATCCGGGACAGGCCGAGCGGTTTTACTTGACCGAGAGCCGCAGTCCGCGCAGCGACGCCTGGACGCTTTGCGCGCAGGGGGAACAGTGGCTGGCCGATCCGCGGAACGAACCGCCGAAGCCGACGATGCCGTGCTTCGCCGCGCGGACGAAGCCGCGGTTGGACGGCCGGCTTGACGACGAGGTGTGGAAGAAGATCAGGACGGCGCCGCTGGAAAGCGCCGACGCCGACGATGCCGCGTGGCCGGCCTGCGCGGCGCTGGCGTACGATCGGGAGTACCTGTACGTCGCGGTGCACTGCCGCAAGGCCCCCGGGGCGAACTATCCGCCGCCGGCCGGTCCGCGGCCCCGCGACGCCGACCTGCGCGGCTCGGACCACTTCGAGATCCTGTTGGACATGGACCGAGACTACGCCACGTACTATCGCTTGACGATCGACAGCCGCGGCTGGACCGCCGAGGACTGCTGGGGCGACGCCACTTGGAATCCCGGCTGGTTCGTGGCCGCCGACAACGACGACGAGACCTGGACCGTGGAGGCCGCCGTCCCCTGGAAGGCGCTGACCGGCCGTGTCCCCCAGCCCCGGGACGCCTGGTGCGTGGGCCTCCAGCGGACCGTTCCCGGCGTCGGGTTCCAGTCGTGGAGCGCTCCCGCCTCGACGAAGGTCGCCCCCGAGGGATTCGGCTACCTGTTGTTCGAATAACTTGACAATTGCGGGGGAGGAGTGCGAGAATAAAGGGAGTTCAGCAGCTGCCGGTACGGCGGCTCCGTTCATCGCAAGTTCCCAGGCCGCCGTGCCGGCGGCCGCTAAATGTTTTCAGGCTCATGGTTATTTCCACGCACAATTCCCTGATCCGCGGACTCTTTCTCTTTGCCCTGACGTGTTTCCTCGGTTGCGGCACCAGTTCGTACGAGGTGCGGTTGAGTAAATGGGTCCGTAATAACCAGGGTAATTCGAGGTTCAACATGATCGACTCTCCGGCGGCCGTGCCGGGGGCCACGTTCAAGATCTGCTTGCCCAAGGTGCCCAGCAGTTTTACCCTGCTGGGCGAAGGGAGCGTGGACAAAAAACGGCTGAAACCCGGTAAAATCGATTTTCCCGGGCTGAAAGCCACTTACGAAGCCTTCGTTGAAGACAGCACGAAACACAAGACCCCCTATTACATCTATGCCGGCATGTTGCAGGACTCGCCGCGCACGGTGCAGGGGATCAATAATTCGTTCAGCGACGGGTTTGATAGCATTTCCCCGCTTGAAATCTTCACCGGCGAAAATCCTGAAGGAACCTTCGTCGAGTGGAACAAGATCCACGGCACGACGAAGATGGATTTCGCCTATATCGATCCCCAGGGGAAGGAAACTTACAAAACGCTGGACGCCGTCTTCGAGGTGCTTTACCGCAAGTCGGGCGACCAGATCTACCTGATCGGTTGGCGGGCGCCCAAGGATTACGTGGATTATATCCGAGTGCAGGAATGGCTGCCGCTGGTGGCCGGCACCGTGACGGAGGAATAATCAGATCAGAGCCGCAGGGGATAGTTTCCCCACCGGCGGAGCGTTTGCACGGCCAGTTCGTAGCTTTCGGGGGCGACGCGGCTGGTGACGGAGTGGTCGGACTGGCAGACCCAGCCGCCGCCCCGGGCCGCCTGGAGCTTGTAGCGGATTTCCCGCTCGATCCGATGCGGATCGCCGCTCTCCAACTCGCGGACGTCCACGTTGCCCACAAAGGCCAGCCGCCCGGCGTACTGCTTCTTCAGCTCGACGGCGTCGAGCCGGGCCTTGGCCTCCAGCGGATTGTAGCCGTCCAGCCCGATCTCGATCAGATCCTCGTAGATCGCCCGGGCGTCGCCGCAGCCGTGATAGACGGTCATCAGGTTGTGCCGGCGGCACAGCGCAATCAAGGCCTGGACGTGCGGTTTCAGCAGGGTCCGCCAGCGCGGGGCGCCGAAGAGCATCCCCTTGACGTAGGCCACGTCGCCCCAGAAGTACATGCCGCACAGCCGCCCTTTGCCGGCCGCGATCTGGGCCTTGGTGAACTCGACCAGGAATTTCCCGATCCGGTCGACGAACGCTTCCAGCCGCTCGGGGTCGGTAGCAATCCAGTAGAGGGCGTTCTCCGAGCCGATGATCCGCCACAGATATTCGTAGGGTTCGCACACCGAGCCGAACAGCGCGAAATCGCCGGCGTAGGACTGGAGCCGTTGGTCCCAGGCCGGCAGGTCGCGCAGCAAGGCGTCGCCGACGCCGTTGATCTGGTCGTCGCCGCCGGCGAAGAACCGCCGCGGGTCGTCGGGCAGATCGAAGGTAAAATCCGCCATCTCCTCCGGCCGACGGACGGCGAAGCCCTCGTAATGCGGCATCGGCAGGTCGCCCCGGCGACGGATCACCGCCCCGAACCCGGTCTTGACCACGATGTCCTCCCCCCGCTGCTCGAGGATCTCGAAGGACTGGATCTTTGGGTCCATGTTCGGCGTCAGCACCACGTAGTCCAGGTCGAAGTGGCGGTAGGGATCGAAATCGCTCCCGTACTTCGCCTTGCAGCGGTTGAGGAAACCGGTCCAAAAGAACTCGCCGACCGGCACGCGGTCGCCTTCGCGGTGGCTCAGAGCCGCCCGCAGCCGCTCGGTTTTTTGTTGGGCAAGAGACATGATGACGCAACTCCGTCTGGTTAATCCGGGTTTTTGTAATATAATTTATCCATTTGGCGGAAGGAATGGACCCATGAAGATCTATACCCGGACCGGCGACGGGGGGGAAACGGCGCTACCCGGCGGCCGACGCGTCAAGAAGAACCATCCGCGGGTAGATGCCTGCGGCGCGGTGGACGAGTTGAATGCCGTACTGGGGCTGATCCGCGTCGAAGGTTTTCCTCCGGAGGTGGATCGGCTCTTGGAGCAGATCCAAAACGACTTGTTTTCCGCCGGCGCGGATCTGGCGGTCGGGGCGTCGGCGGGATCTCCCACCCGGTTGACGGAATCGGAGATCCAGCGCCTGGAAGGGGCCATCGATCAATTCACGGCAGAAACATCCCCGATCTCCGGTTTCATCCTCCCCGGCGGGACCCGCGGAGGGGCTTTGTTCCACTGGGCGCGGACGGTCTGCCGTCGGGCCGAGCGGGCGGTCGTGGCCCTGGCCGCGGCGGAGCCGGGCGGCGTCTCCGACCTGCTTCTGGCGTACGTCAACCGTCTGAGCGATCTGTTTTTCGTGCTGGCCCGCTCTGCCAATCAACGCTCCGGCGTGGCCGATTCTCCTTGGCGGAAACCGTAGCCTGCATTCGACTTGTGCCTGCTGCTAGGTTTACGCTGTAAAAAAGCCCATTTTATCGGTGCCTAAAATATCGGCACAGAATGCCCATTGTCCGTGCAATGAAGGGTGGGAATATCTTGATGGATCCCCCATCCATTGCTTATAAACTCTTTTCAACTGCTTATCTCTGCGAGTTTTTTTCTCTTTCAATGGTGATGATTTCATCCATTGGCATAAAGATTGCCCCTGCTTGTTGATTTTTAATCTCCCCATACGACTCCCCAATAGTGCATCTCTCGAATAGAGGCTTCATCTGATGAAAAACCGAAGGATTGGCTGGCTGTTGAGCGTGGCGTTTTTCGTCTGCGTTTTCTTTTTTTGGGGGAATTCGCCCGCCCTAGCCGTCGAGGAACCGGCGTTGGAAGTCGCCTCCGCGGCGCCCGCCCCCGCGGTGGACCACGGCGATAACGCCTGGATGCTGACCAGTTCTGCGCTGGTGTTGCTGATGACCGCCCCCGGCTTGGCCTTTTTCTACAGCGGCCTGGTCCGGAAGAAGAATGTGCTGGGCGTCATGATGCAGTGCGTCTTCTTGATGTGCTTAATGTCGGTCATCTGGGTGTTGTACGGCTACACGCTCGGCTTCGGCGGCGACGCGATCAGAACTCCCCCGAAATGGATCGGCAGTCTCGACCACCTGTGGATGCGGGGCGTTCAAGCGGAATGGAAAGACGGTCAATCCGTGATCCCGCTGCATCCCGCCCTGACGATCCCCCGGCTGACGCACATGCTCTTCCAGGGGATGTTTTTCATCATCACGCCGGCGCTGATCTGCGGCGCGTTCGCCGAGCGGATGAAGTTCAGCGCGATGGTCGTGTTCATGATCCTCTGGGGCACGCTGGTCTACTGTCCCTTGTGCCACGCGGTCTGGGGCGGGGGGGTTTTGCAATACGGCAGCCCGAACGCCTGGGCCGGCGGGGCCTTGGACTTCGCCGGCGGGACCGTGGTGCATATCAGCTCCGGCGTGTCCGCCTTGATTTGCGCCCTGGTCCTCGGCAAGCGGCTGGGCTACGGCAGCGAACCGATGCCGCCCCATAACCTGACGTACACCGCCATCGGCGCGGCGTTGCTCTGGGTCGGGTGGTTCGGCTTCAACGCCGGCAGCGCCCTGGCCGCCAACGGACTGGCCGCCAGCGCCTTTGCCGCCACGCACCTGGCCGCCGCCGCGGCCGGTCTGACCTGGGCCGGGGTGGAATGGATCGTCCGCGGCAAACCAACCGTCCTCGGAACGTGTTCCGGCGTGGTCGCCGGATTGGTGTGCGTCACGCCCGCCGCCGGATTCGTCACCCCCATGCCCGCCCTGCTGATGGGCGCGGCCGTGGGCGTGGTCTGCTACCTGGCCTGCACGGCGATCAAGTCCCGGTTCGGCTACGACGATTCGCTCGACGCCTTCGGCGTGCACGGGGTGGGCGGGACCCTCGGCGCGATACTCACCGGCGTGTTCGCCACCCGGGCCACCGGCGCCTTCATCGACCAACCGCTGGGGCTGCTGGAGGGCGGCCGCGTGATGGCGGCGCAACTGCTCGCCGTGGCGGTCACCTGGGTGTTGGCCGTCGTCGTGACTTTCGCAATCCTCAAACTCCTCGACGCCGCAATCGGACTCCGCGTTACGCGGCAAGCCGAGATCGAAGGCCTCGACTTCAGCCAGCACGGCGAGGAAGGATACATTTTTATTTAACTGGACAATTCCATGTTTTCTCCCTATACTCGGAAAACGTTCCATGTCGGCCGGGACCGTCCCCGCGAGGCCGCACCGACAATCGAGGAGCACTCCCTATGAAAAAAGTGGAAGCGGTCATCCGGCATTTCAAGCTGGAGGACGTAAAAAACGCCCTGACGGAACAAGGGATTGCGGGCATGACGATCACCGAGGTCCGCGGTTTCGGCCGCCAGAAAGGCCACACCGAAACCTACCGCGGCACGGAATACCAGGTCGACTTCATTCCCAAGATCAAGATCGAGGTCGTGGTTCCCGACGCCAAGCTGCCGGCCGTCCTCGACGCGGTGCTCCGCGCCTCCCGGACCGGCGAGGTGGGCGACGGCAAACTGTGGGTCTCCGACCTGAGCGAAGTGGTGCGGATCCGCACCGGCGAGTCGGGCGAAAACGCCATCTAATTTCCTCCCATGTCCACCCTCCGTCCCCACGTCCTGGCGGCCGGACAACGGCTGATCGAAGGCCGGGCGCTGATCCGTCAGTTTCACCAGGCAGGGGGCTTGGGCGGGGAAGTCTGCGCCCGGCTCGCACAACTCCGCGAGGAAATCCTCATCGGATTGATCGACGCCGCCTTGGACGATCTGGGCGAGTCGGGCCCGGCCGGGCTGCTTAAGCGGATGGCCGTGGTCGCCCACGCCGGCTCCGGCCGCCGCGACGTCGCTCCCTACAGCGACGTCGACTTGATGATCCTCCATCCCTCGAGCGCCGGACGGCGGATCGCCCCCTTCGTCCAACGGCTGCTGCGCGACGTGTTCGACGCCGGGTTGATCCTCGGCCACAGCGTCCGCACCCCCGACCAGGCCTGCCGCCTGGCCCTGCAGGATCCGTCGATCTGCACCTCGCTCCTGGAATCGCGGCTGGTTTGCGGCGACACGCGGTTGTTCGCCGACTATCAGGAGCGGTTTCTGCGGAAGGTCCGCCGCCGCGGACGGTCCCTGGCCGCCGCCTTCGACCGCGCCCGGCGGGAAGAACGAATCCGCTTCGGCGACACGCCGTTCCTCCTGGAACCGAACGTCAAACGCTCCGGCGGGACGCTCCGCGATTTGCAGTTGATCCGTTGGATCGGCAGCGTCCGCTACGGCACGCCGGAACTGGAGTCGCTCGTCGAACGGGGCGCGCTGAGCGAGGAAGACGGCCAGGTCCTCCGCCAGGCCCGGGAGTTCCTGCTCCGGCTGCGGAACGAGTTACACTTTCACGCCGGACAGCCGACCGACGTCCTCAGCCGGGCCGAGCAACTGCGGATTGCCGCCCTGCGGGGCTACGTGCCGCAGGAGGGCCTGCTGCCGGTCGAGCAGTTGATGCGCGAGTATTTCCGCCACACCCGTGCCGTGCAGCACGCGGCGCAGCGGTTTGCACTCCAGGCCAGGACGCACGGCCGGCTGACGGGCGTCGTCACCACGGCGCTGGGACGCCGCGTGGAGGAGGGCATCCGCTCCGGTCCGCTGGGACTGTGGACGCCTTCCCGGCGGGCCAAAATCCTGGGCCGCGACCTGACCGCCGTCGTCCGCCTCGTCGATCTGGCAAACCTCCACGACCAGCCGATCACCCCGGCCACCTGGGAAGCCATCCGCCGGGAGGCGGCCCGGTTGCCGACCGAGCCGCCGGCGCCGGCGGCCTGCCGCCATTTCCTCTCCCTGCTGGACCATCCCGCCCGGTTGGGCCCGCTGCTGCGCGATCTGCACGACGCCGGCCTCCTGGAACGGTTCGTTCCCGAGTTGGCCCACGCCCGCGGGCTGTTGCAGTTCAACCAGTATCACAAGTTCACAGTCGACGAGCACTGCCTCCGCGCCGTGGAATGCGCCACGGAGTTCGGCCGGGACGCCGGGCCGCTGGGCCGGGTGTATCGGCCCCTGCGGCCGAAGTGGCTTCTACACCTGGCGCTGTTGCTGCACGACCTGGGCAAGGGACGCCTGGAGGATCATCGCGAAGCGGGCATCCCCATCGCCGCCGCCGCGGCCCGATGCCTGGGCCTGGACTCCCGCGACGCCGAGACCCTCCGCTTCCTGGTCCACAAGCACATGCTGATGAACCACCTGGCCTTCCGCCGCGACACCGCCGACGAGCGGCTGGCGTTGGATCTGGCCGTCCAGGTCGGTTCGCCCGACCTGCTGCAGATGCTCTACGTTCTGACCGCCGCCGACCTGGCCGCCGTGGGCCCCGGCGTCTGGGACGGGTGGAAGGAGGAGATCCTCACCGATTTGTATCACCGCACCATGCAGTGCCTGGCCGGCGACAGCCCGGAGACCACGTTGGCGGAGATCTTCCGGCAGCGCCGGGAGGCGGCCGGAGATTGCTTAATCGCCGAAAAAGACGATCCCTGGTTCCGCCGCGAAATCGAGCGTCTGCCGGAAAGTTATCTCCACGCCACGTCTCCCGAGCAAGTCGCCGCCGATCTGCGCCTGCTGCACGGCCGCTGCGCGGAGGACGTCTTCGCCCAGGGCGGCTATCTGCCCGAGACCCACACCTGCCAGTACACGGTGGCCGCCTCCGAGACGGTGGCCGCCGGCATCTTCCACCGCCTGACCGGGGCACTGACGGGTCAGGGGCTGGAGATCCGCTCGGCGCAGATCCACACCTTTTCCGACGGGCTGGTGCTGGACCGCTTTTGGGTCCGCGATCCCGATTTCGACGCCAAGCCGCCACCGGACCGTTTTCAGCAAGTTGCCGGGGCCTTGGTGCAATCATTGAAAAATCCGGAAAGCGGATTGCCCACCTTCCGGCGGACCTGGCAGGCCGGCAAACCCATCCTCAAGGCCCCCGGCGTCCAGACCCGCGTGCTGGCCGACAACAGCACCTCCGAGTTCTTCACCATCCTCGACATCTTCGCCCTCGACCGCCCGGGCCTCCTCTACGCCGTCGCCCGGACGCTGTTCGAGCTGGAGCTGTCCGTCGGCCGGGCGAAGATCGGCACCTATCTCGACCAGGTCGTCGACGTCTTCTACGTCACCGACAACCAGTGTCGGAAAATCCTCGATCCGCAGCGCCTCGAAGCCATCCGCCGCCGCCTGCTGAACGTGGTCGACAGATCGGGGGACATAGTACCTAACTATTGACGCGCGATGCAGAATTTGGCAGTCTCCGGGCATGGCTCGATTGGCACGAGTGGTCATTTCTGGCATGACGCATCTCATCACCCAGCGCGGCAATCGCCGGCAGCAGACCTTTTTCAACGAGGAAGACTATGCAGCGTACTTGGAGTTGATGGCCGAGTGGTGCCGCGAGGAAGGGTCCGTAATTCAACACGAGCGCACGGGTTGGGTCCTCGGCGACGAGGAGTTCCAGAAGCGATTGGAAAAGAACCTTGGGCGCGTCTTGCGACGACAAAAACCCGGTCCCAAACGAAGGATGAGCCGATAATTATGTATGATGTCCCCCTCCGGAACTCCGCATTTGGTAGACGTAGGGGACTGAGCCATAACCTGACGTATCCGCTACATTGCCGGGATCATCTATGGTGACGAACTCCAGACTCGCTAATCCTGTCCATGTTCCCGTAACGGGGTCGCGGGTGCCGCCCATATTAAACACGTCAGCCCGTGCCGAACCAGCAATTAATACAACGATTATTGCCAGAATCGTCGAATGCTGGTTATGAAGCTCCTTCCGCCTTCGCCAAGCGTAAGTAAAAAGACCGAGAGCACCAATGCCGAGGAGGGCAAAAGTGGAGGGTTCGGGGATGGGGATTAGAAGAAAGGCACGGGTATTTCCATTATGTTGGCCCGTGCCAACGATCCACCCGGAATCGTTGATAGCGTCCGCTCTACCAAGACTCCAACCTAAATCTGGATTGATGAGACTGTTCAAGTCGGTGATTGTCCCACCGGAATAAAGAACAGCGCGTCTTGTCGAAAAATCAGCGGTGGCGACATCGCCAACGATTTTGCCGCCATTGTTAATGTCACGTGCAAAGCTGCGTGAAAATCCCGTTAGAGTGCCTAGACCGGTCATCGTTCCATTGGCATAAAGAAACGCATGCTGATTAGTTGCAGAAGAGGTGCCAACCACTTGGCCGTTGTTGTTGATCGCTACAGCCTCACTTAAAGTATCGCCGGGAAGAGTTCCCATGTCGATCATGCTCCCGTTGTTATAAAAAAAGGCGTGAGTGATATTTGAAGTATTATTCGTCATGGAACCAACTACTTGGCCATTGTTGTTTATTGCATATGGTACGGAAGAGGGGAAGGCGACTGGGGCGCCTAGGTCAGTCATCGTTCCGTTGATATAGAGAAATGCGTGATAAATAGGTCTTCCACCACTGGAGCCCATCAGACTGACCCCGACTACTTGGGCGCTATCATTTATAGCGTGAGCCATACTATTCGTGTAAGAAGTGCCAGGCAGAGTGCCCAGATTTATCAAATCTCCATGGTCGTATAGAAAAGCATAAGTAGGAGGCATGTTACCCTCTTGTACCAATGTGTAGCCAACCACCTGCCCGTCAGTGTTAATGCCGTAAGCAAAACTCTCACTGTGGTTAGGATCACCTCCTATTGTACCCAGATCAATCATCGTCCCATTGCTGTAGAGGAATGCACGGGTATGATTGCTGGCGTCACGTGCCTCGCCCACAACCTGACCGCTGTTGTTGATGTCACTGGCGAAACTCAGTACACCACCCAGGGTGCCAAGATCGGTGATGTTGTACAACGGCACGGCAGAGGCTGAACCCACGCCTGAGAATACCAAAGACAAAATACACAAACTATTACATAAACGATGTAACATTGATATTTCTCCCTCGTGAATAAGAATAAGATTAAAAGCCTATTACTTTTACTTTCACTTATACCCTTTACCTTCCAATACATCAGTGAATGATCGTATAGATACATTTAAAAGTGGCAAAACCGAAGACCCGAAAGAACCGAGCGCAGCGAGCAGTTGTTGAAAGAATTCACCCACCCCCGCATCACCTTTTCAGGTCGATGTTCGTTTATGCCTGTGTGCTAACGCTGCCTCAGAAGCTATTTATAAAAAAAAGATGAGTTAACCTTTGTAAAATATCATCGTCTTCAACCATTGTCAACTACCACCGAGTGATAGGAAATTTGATTTCATCCCGAATTCGGGGGACTCCCCTTACTGTTGACGCGCGATGCGGAATCTGGCAGTCTCCGGGCATGGCTCGATTGGCACGCTTGCTCATTCCCGGTTGGCCTCCTCACGTAACTGCGGTGACTCCATCAGGACCTTGCCAGTCACGAAAAGCCGTTATCCTATTGTAAAGCCCTTCGGGCTACCGAACTCCTCGCAACTCCTTATCCATAACGCCTCCCGGATCTGGAAAAATGGCCACCCCCCTGCGGATCACGCCGCATCTCTTTAGGCTGTAAATCGTTGCGTTTTCCAAAAGAGCGAATTCTCCGCTTGACAAGATACGTGTATATATGTACAGTATATTCGAGCAAACATTCAGGACCGTCCCCCGGAACCTAACTCACACTGTTAACGCCTCCACCGGCCTCGTGCCGGTGGGGCGATGATTGGCCACTAAAAAACGGGCTTATTCAGCCCTGCATTGTCAATGAACCGTTCCGCGGCCAAAAAACCAGCAAACTCGGCTGGAACAGCCGTGTTTGCGGTGGAACAACGATCATGGGCTGCATCGGCATCAATAAAGGATAGTTCTTGTTTTTGTGGAGTTTGCCCGGCCTCGGGCCGGGCAAACTCCACAAAAACAGAGAGAAAGGATGGAAAACGTCGTCTTTAGCGGCCAATCATCGATCCACGGGGATAAACCCCGTGGTGGCGTTTACAGTTTGAGAACCTGAGAATTCCGTATCCTGCACGTCCTCCAATTTGCAATTTGAAATTTGCAATGACCAATTTGCAATTATTAAGACCTGCATTGCCAATGAACCGTTCCACGGCCAAAAAACCAGCAAACTCGGCTGGAACAGCCGTGTTTGCGGTGGAACAACGATCATGGGCTGCATCGGCATCAATAGACGGCTCCGCCGTCCGCGGTTCTTCCTGCAAAACTCGATCCGAATCCTACCCCTCCTGCGTGAATACGATGCGCCCTCCCATTCCCATGGCCCCTTCGAGAATATGCGAGAAAGAGAGATGCCACGCCGGAATACTTCTTTCGATAATCCAACCCCTACCAATGAGGCCCTTTCTCACCCGAAATTGTCCAAACGCCATGCCCGTTGACCAAACCCGTTGGACGCGTTTCCCAACTCGTCCGCTCGTGTGCCACGGGCTCCGCCGGTGTCCTGCCGGCGAGCAACAATTCCATCCCTCCCCAAACCCCACCGGCAAAAATTCCACCCCAAAAAACCTGAATTCCTCGAAAAAAACACATAACGGCTTCACTTTGTGGATTGAAAAACGTCAAAAACTCGCTTTATCGGAACGGTGCAAAAATTCGCAAAACATCAAAAAACATGGGAAAAACCACCTTTATTGTCGCGCCGTGCTCTTCCAGCCACCCACAACAATTCACTCGACGTCCCGTAAAAACCGGCACTTGAAGACCCCCTCTTGTGCAAATATTCAGCCCGAAAAGGAGAAACAATTAATAACGGCAAAGAGAATCAAGAAGACCATTCACCGGGAAGGTCAACTCACCCTACTGCATCTTCGCCCGGACTTCCTTCAACCGCTGGGGCGTGACGATCTCTTCGATGCTCGCCGGATCGGTGTCCCAATGCAGGGCGCCGATCAAGAGGCGGAACCGATCGAGGTGCCAGCGGAAGTAGGTCACCAGCCAGGTGTTCTCGCCCTTCTCCAGCAGCTCGATGCTCACGGGAATGGGCCGCTTTTCCAGCCAGTCGTGGGGGCCGTACTTCGTCGGCAGCGGCGTGGTGAACTTGAAGACCCGGAGTTGCTGCGGGTCGAACTTCAGGGGATCGTCGGAAAACACGTACCCCGGGCGGAAATCGCCGCTCGGATCGGCGCAATGAATGTAATCGTTGAACCAGAGCACCCATCGGCCGTTGCGGCGGTGGACCGAGCTGGATTCGGCGGGAAGACGCTGCGGATTGCGATAGACGGTTTTCGCCTGACTCCACTTTTGCATGTCGCGGCTGGTGACCACTTCGATGCCGCCGGCGTTGGCGGTGAAGTAGAGGTAGATCACGCCGTCGGCGATCCGGACGAACGGATCGCGCCCGCCGGCCGTCTGGATGGCCCCGCCCGGCCACTTGGTCCAGGTCTCCAGATCGTCCGAGACGGCGTACGTCAGCACGCCGGGCGTGTGCCGGCCGCCGGCCATGTAGAACATGTAGTACCGCCCCTGCCACTCGGTCACGAAGGGCGTCCAGACGTGCTCGTTTTCCCAAGGGCGATCGCCCACGGCCAAGGGCATCCGGTGGCGGATCCAATGTCGCAGGTCGGCCGTGCTGGCGTGCCCGAAGGAAATCTCATTGCCCGACTCGCAGCACCGCTCCGTGGGCCGGCCGTCGATGTGAAAAAGATGATACCGCCCATCGTGCTTGATGACACCGAAATCCTTCACATACCCACCCGGCGGCGCGTAACCGGCCTCCAAAAACGACTGCTTGGGGAAATGGAACTCGATCGGAGCAATCTGAAACCGCTTGCAAAAATCGGCCGTTTCCTCCTGGGAATACAAAGGCTTCTCCTCGGCGGCCGCATCGGACGTTGAATAATGCCCGGCCATGCCGCAAAGCGAAAGAGCCACAATGAACCACCCGGCCTTCGACTTGTTCAGCATGATCGTGTTCCTCTGCTTTCTCCAAGAAACCAACATTGATTATAGATGAAAAAGTGAATTCCTGCTAAGAGAATAGATCCGATGTTTAGCCCGGCCGCTTGCGGCCGGCGTCCATCGACATGTGCCGTCGGTGTGGATAGATCCCCGAATCGTTCAGGCCGCCGCAACACCCCGCGACGGCGATCGCGGGGGTGGAACCGGCCCCCATTTTCCCCCCGCGATTGCTTTCGCGGGGCGTTGCCTGACGGATCAGCGGCATTTCGGGAATCCGGAAAGCGTCGCTAATAACTTGCCTTGCCTGAGGCTCCCCAACTTGACCTCGCTTGAAACCCGTGTTAAAAATCTAATCATGGCGCTGATTACTTTACGAATCATCGACGGTGCGGATCGGGGCCGGGAGTTTACCGAAGTCCCGACCCCGCTGACGGTCGGCCGCGAGGAAGGAAACGCCGTCCAACTGAACGACGAGCGGATCAGTCGGTACCATTTGAAAATCCAGGAGGACGCCGAGAAGATCGTCCTGACCGACCTGGAGAGCACCAACGGCACGCGGGTCAACGGCGAGAGCGTGCAGCTATGGGTGCTGCACCCGGGCGACGTGATCGCCCTGGGGCGGACGGTCTTGATCTACGGATCGCGGGAAGAGATCGCCCGACGGCTGGCCGAGATGCGCGGAGCGGATCTCGCGGAGGGCGTGACGATGAACGCCGAGGAAATGGACCGGGATTCCGGCTCGGTTTCGCTCGACGTGGAATTGCACCTCAGCGGCGAGCTGGACGCCCGGACCGTGCTGCACACCCTGATGCCGCCGGAACTGCCCGAGGAGCTTCGGCCCGGCCAACTCGCGCAACTGGCCGAACTGCTGCACTATCTGCACATGCGGATCCGGAGCCTGATCGATTCGGTCCGTTCGAAGGGCAAGACCGACCGCGTAACCCTCGACGCCCGGCAGTGGCAGAATCTCATCGACCTGCAAGACCGGCTGGCCCACTATTTACGCGAAATCGGCGAGCCGGAGGGATAATAGGATGAGGGATGAATCTATTCATCCTTCATCCCTTATCCCTATTTTCTCATCCGCCGCGCTTCCCGGGTGATGGCGGCGGCGGCGTCTCCGAGGGAGAATTGCCGATCGACGTTGCCCTCGGTGAAGGCGACTTTGTTCATGCCGTAGACGTCGGAGGAGGCCTCGTCCTGGCCGAGGACGAAACCGCCGCGCCGGCGGACGGCGCGGCATCCGTCGGCGCCGTCGCGGCCCATGCCGGTCATGATCACGCCCAGGCAGCGGTCGGCGTAGATTTCGGCGGCCGATTGCAGGAGCACGTCGGCCGACGGCTTGTGGCCGCTTTGCGGCGGACCGTCGTCCAGCGCGGCGCAGACCGCGGCACCGGCCCGGCGGAGCAGCAAGTGTCGGCCGCCGGGGGCGATCAGCACGTGATTAGGCCGCAGCGCGTCGCCGGCCTCCGCCTCCTTGATGCTCAACGCGCTAAGGGCGTTTAGCCGCCAGGCCAGGGGCTTGGTGAAATTCGGGGGCATGTGCTGCACGACGGCAATTGGCGGCAACGGCGGCTTCAACTCTTCGAACAGCGCGCTGAGCGCCGGCGGCCCCCCGGTCGAGATCCCGATTGCGATGCACTGCTCGGCCAACTCGTCGCCGGGCGCTTCGGCCGGCGCCTGCTTCACCGGCGCCGGACGCTCGGCGCGACGGCGTTTCCGCTCCGCCCGCAGCGCCAGGATCCGCCGTACGTCGGCGCCGGCCGCCATGCGGATCTTGCGGATCAACTCCTCCTCGATGGCGGACCGCAGATCCACGCCGTACTCCGGCTTCGGGACGTAATCCAGCGCCCCGTGCTCCAGGGCATCCAGCGTGACGTTCGCCCCGAGCTTCGTCAGCGAGCTAACCATGACGACGGGCAGCGGGCGGCGTTGGAAGAGGGCGTCCAGCGTCGCCAGGCCGTTCATCCAGGGCATTTGCACGTCGAGCGTCACGACGTCGGGCAGCAACGTCCCGGCACGCTCGACGGCCTCCCGGCCGTCGGCCGCCGTGCCCACGACGTGCATCCCCGGCGCCCCGTCGATCAGGTCGGTCAGTATCCGGCGGCACACGGCCGAGTCGTCCACCACCAGGACACGGATCGTTTTGGCGGCCATGGGAATTGGGGATTAGGGATTGGGGATTGGGGATTAGCAGTTCGATGCATCGATAGAAGATGAATGCGAAGCCGCAAGCGGCTTGAAAAATCATTCAATCCCTAATCCCCAATCCCTCAGAACTATTCCGGCTCGACGGTCACCAATTCGCGGCAGACGGATTCGAAGTGGGCGGCGCCCAGGGTCTTCTGTTCCTCGGCGTAGCCGATCAGCAGGGCCAGGTCGCAAAGGCGGTTGATCCGCCGCGGCAGGCCGTGCGTCAGTTCGTGCAGCGTGGGAAAGGCGTCCGCGTCGACGATCGTCCGTTTGGCTCCGGCCACCTGGAGACGGTGATTCACGTAAGAGGCCGTTTCTTCCAACGTCAGCGGCCGGAGCAGGCATTTCACCGCGAAGCGCTCTTCCCAATGCGGCATCCGCCCCAGCACGGGCAGCAAGGCGGGCTGACCGGCCAGGAGCAACGTCCAGGCGGGAGTTCCGTCCGTCGTGAAATTCATCAACAGCCGCAGGGTCTCGAAGGTTGCCGCCGAATCGATCAGTTGGGCCTCGTCGACGACCAGCACCGCGTGCCGCCCCTTCCGAGAGTTTCCCGCCAGGAACGCCTCGATCCGCTGCAGGTTCCGCGGCGCGGCCTCCGGCGCGACGGCGCCGGGAGAACCCTCCAGGGCGTCGGCCGCGTAGGCCAACAGTTCCGGCGGAGTCAACTGGGGGAAGACGAGGTGCACGAACGGCGTAAACGCCTCGCCCAGCGCGTCGCGCAGCAGCGCCGTCAGCAAGGTCTTTCCGATCCCCGCCGGGCCGGTCAACAGCGCCCCGCCCCGGCGGTTCTCCAAAGCGTAGCGCAACTTCAAGAGCGCCGCCTGGTGCGACTCGCCCGGGTAATAAAACTTCGGATCGACGCCCGGCTCAAACGGTTTTTGCCGAAGCTGCCAGTATTTCTCGTACATAGTTCTCCACCACTCCTAACACCGGCGTTCCGGCCTGCAGGAATTGTTGTTGGACGTTGAGAAGTTCCTCGTAAGCGGTTTTTTGAGGATGGCGGACCAGGAGGACGGCGTCGAGGCCCCCGGGCGTGGATTCCCGCTTCCCGCCGCCGGCCCAGGGCGATCGCTCCCAGGCGCCCAGATCGGCCAGCCCGAAATCGAAATGCCCCCGGAGCGTCAGAAAGGCTTCCGTCCAACGGAGCCGGACGTCGGCATCCCACGTCTCCCGGGCGATGGCGCTTCGCAGCGGCAGCACGACGCTCCCTTCCTGGAGCGACTCCACGGCCGCCTCCGCCAGCGACAGCCGCCCGGCCAGCGCCTCTTCCCAGCCGACCTGCGGCAGGATGCCCAGACGCCGAGCCAACTGCGGCACGGCCGTGTCCGCGTCCGCCAGCAGCAGGCGATGCCCCCGCTCGATGAGCCGCTTGGCGGCGGCAAGCAACAGCGTGGTCACTCCTTCGCCGGGACGGATCGCGGCAAATCCGAAGAGCGTTTTGCCCTCGCGGCGGGCGTTCTCCAGACAGTCGGCCACCCGGTCCACTTCCGCGCCCGCTGCCGATTCCAGCCGCCCGCAATCGTGCGGCCAGGACAAATACTCGACCTGGAGCGCTGGACGGAAATCCTGCAATTCCCCGACCGGCCGAAGGCTCGGGGACGGTCCCGATTGTTTTAAGGAAAAAATTGGACCGTCCCCTTCCTGCCCCCCGTGTTCCGTTCCTTCCGCGATCGTCCGGTCGGTGCCGGTCGTCGCCTCCCGAGCAGGCGCCGGCGATTCGGCCAAGGGGATATGGGGCGGCGGGGGTGACGTTTTCCCGGGATTCGGCGGAATGGGCGGGGGGAGGGATAGGGTGTCACCGGGCGAAGCCTTGCCCGCCGAGGCGGCGGCCTTCAGCGGCATCAGCCGGGGCGCCGGCAAGTTTCCTTGCGGGGGATCCAGCCGATACGAGGTCTCCGCAGCCTGGGGCCCCTGCGGCGCCGTTCTCGGCGGAGCGAGAGGTTTTTTCCCCGCCGATTTTTTTGTCTTTGACGCGCTGGCCGCCGTCTTCTTTTCCGTTCGGGACGTGACCGCCGTGGATGATTTCTTTTTCGTTGCAGCGACCGCAGCCGGTTTGGAGGACGGTTTCCGCGGGGCCTTTTTTTTACCCTCGGTCGGAGAGCCGCTCACCCCGGAGGCCTTCTCCCGGGAAATCGCCGCCATCAGTTCCTGAGCATTCGGCCTGGAAGGCGGTTTGGTTTTTCCCTTCGGCGGCTGGGTGTAAGCCTTGATGAACGCCTGGTCGATGGTACTCATGCCAAGTTGTACTCCATATAGTAGCCGTTCCCGTGACCGCTATCGGTGATCGGATTGAAATTGAAGCGTTCAACATTCGATCAATAAACGTTGCTGACGTGGCTTGCCTAACACTCCTTACCGCGTCAGGACACGTTCACCGATTCCTGAACTCCTGTCCGTTACGGGATAAGGGATGCCCGAAGTCTCCGGCGGCGGGGAGGGAGTCGGCTCGAAATAGGGATTTTGCATAATGCCGGCCCGAGCCGTGGGCGGCGGTCTCAGTGCCATCCGCCCGCCGAGAGGCGACGTGTTGGTTCGGGGAGTAGGCTGCGACGGGGGATTTCCTGAGTTGCGGACGTCGCTTGCCGACCGGGGCCACGGGACGAAGTCCGCGTCGGTATTGCTCTCGGCGGGTTGGGCGGGAGCGGTTTCCCGGCCGGACGCCGGGGGACTTTTCGGCGGAGGAACGGCAACTGAAGGAGCGCCGTCCGAGACTCCCGACCGGCGGTCGGCTGTTTGTAGGACCGGTGCGCCGCGAGGCACTTCGGTCCCGACCTTTTCTTGCAACAGGACCGGGGTCTTCCCGGCGGCGGTCGCTGCCGGAGTTGCTTGCGGGTCAGGCGATACCGCCAGTGGACCAGGGAATGAAATCGAGGATGTCCCGGTTTTTTCGGGCGCATGGTTGACGCGGTCAATACAAACCGGAAAGTCATTTTTCGGCGTCGGAATTGCCGCCGCGGAGGCGGTTGTCGGGGCGGGTGACACGCCGCCGGCATTGGATTCCTTATCCGAATTCTCGCTGGAAGGCAGAAGCAAGGGTACAATCGCCGCCATAAGCAGGAACAGTCCCGCTCCTCCCAGGACGCGCGCCGAAAGCTTCGGATTGAGCCACCGGTCGTGCCGGAGAGAAGTCCCCTGGGGCTCGGACGGCGGATCGTTTGTGCCGGCGGCGGAAAGGGAGCTTTGTGGAGCGGGGTCTTGCCCGCCGGACGATAACCGGTCCAAATCCGGAAAACGGCCCACGATCGGCAACGGATTCTCGCCTTTCGACCACGGCTCCCGGGAGACATCCGTTCCTTCGGCACAAGCCGGCAAGACGCCCGGCCTGCGGTGACTGCCGGACCATGGATCACAGGGGATCGCCGCCGTCTCCGGCAGGATTATCTCCCCCGAGTGACCTACAAGGTCTTCAATCAAGGGCCGATGCCGGAGAGAATTCTGCGACATTACCATAACCCCCCTAAATTCGCTAATTTATTGCAACGCAAAGAAAAAAATCGAAACAAAGCATGCCTATCACGAAATCTAATCGGTTCGGATTCTGGCGGTCTTGAGAATTAAACCGATTGGAACGGATGGATAACTTTAACGGGATGACACACTTAACATGTTGCATTGTAATAGATTATGGATTTGCAGTCATGCCTAATGCGAAGTTTTCCATAAAAAAGAGCGAACCGGCATGTCTCCTGCGGGGTCTATATATTCCGACACAGGAGAATGGATTTCTCTTGACCAATTGGGCATAGATGTCCACATTAGACCTTTAAGGAGGCTCCCCACCTCTTATAAGCTGGATACAAAACCTTTATTTCTTTCCTTCCGTCCTCTTAAAACCGCGCGATAGCGCAACGAAAGGGGTCGCCATGCAACGCCTTATTCACATCGATCGTGGCACGAATTCCCGCCTGTTGGGTTGCGGATGCCTGGAGATCGTCGGCGTTGTCGGCCTCGGGACCCCTGTCGCGGTCGCACTCTTCCGTGCGCGGTCATTTGGGATGCGGCTTTTCGACGGCCTCCGGGTGGACCTACGCGCCGCGTATTACGCGGCGACGCAGTCGGCCGCCGGGCTGTTGCGTCGGGTGCTTAAACCCGGTTGCAGTCGGCCGCGGACTGGCTGGCATTCGGCGGAGCCGAAGCGGCCTGAACGTCGGACAGCCAGTCGATAATCCACCTTCGACTGGCTTCCGAAAACGTCGGTCCCCCTCCGGTCGCCCCCGTGCCGCGGTGAGCAGAAGCCCCTCGGTTTTCTCCCTCCCCCTCCGGTCCGGTTGAAGGTTGCCGCAAGTATTCCCTTTCCGCCTTTTTTGTCGCTTTCCCTGAATATGATCTTCCCTTTGCAAAACAAATTGCCCCCTGGGGACTGTCCCAATTTTCACGAAGTGAAAATGGGACTGTCCCCTTCCGAATTGGTTGAAACCGTCTTGGCCGCACAGTGCGGCGACCGGGAGGCGTTCGGCCGGCTGGCGGAGCGCTTCGAGCGGGTCGTGTACGCCACCGTGCTCCGCCGGCTGGGCAATCATGCCGAGGCGCAGGAGCTGTGCCAGGAGGTCTTCATCCGCGCCTTGCGGAAACTGGACCAATTGCACGATCCGCGGTGCTTCGGCGGCTGGCTGCGGCAGATTGCCGACCGGATGGCCATCAACCGGGCGGTGCGGCGCACGCCCCGGGTGGTCGTCATTACGGGAAATTGCGGCGTCCACGGCATCGAGCGCCGCACACCGCTGACGGCGATGCTCGACCGCGAACGCGCCGTCCAGGTCCGCAGCGGCCTGAAGAAACTCCGCGCGCTGGACCGCCAGACGCTGGAGGCCTTCTACTTCGAGGGCCGCTCGCTGCGGGAGATGAGCCGCAAGTTCGACACCCCGGTGGGCACCATCAAGCGGCGGCTGCACGTCGCACGCAAACGGCTGGCCAAGGAATTGGCTGTGGTGTGATCCTCAAACCTGTAGGAGGCGGCTCCCGCCGCCGATAGAAAGGTCAAACACAATCGGCGGCAGGAGCCGCCTCCTACAGGATGAATATCATGGTGAAAATGCCGCGGGATCGGAAGTGAACTCCCGCAGAGGCGCCGCCGCCAAGGTCTTCAGTTCCGCGGCAACTTTTTCCGCTTCCGCCCGAACCTTCGGGTCGGGATCTTTCAGCAACTCCGCCAGCAATGCCCGGTGGCCCGGGGTTGGATCGCTCCGCAGGGCGCCGAAGACCATTGCCCGGAGTTCAGGATTTTCAGAGCGGGCCAGCATCTCCACCAGGGGCGAATCCGGCGCGTTATGCTCCAGCCAGAGCGGGACGTTTTTCCAGAGCTGTTTGTTGGCTTGACGTTTCTCTCGGGCAAGCGTTTTAAAGATCTGCTTAACGTCGTACCGCCGCCCTTGGTCCCGCAGCATGTCGACCAATTGTTTTCTTTGAACGTCGTCAAATCCCTGAAGATTTAACGGACGTCTGTGAATTTCGTACGTCAGCGCGTCAACTACCTTTTTCTGCATTGGAGGATCGAGTTGGTCGAGCAAGTTCACGGCATAGGTGAACTCGGCCCAATCGATCGTGGTCTCTTTCCATGCCTCGACGAACATCTCGGCCGTGGTCGCGTCGCCCATTTTCAGCAGGTAATTCCACTTATCCCGCAGCGCTTCGCCCGAAGTCCGAGGACGATACTTGACGACGTAATGCGTCCAATACTCCTTGGCCAGCCACGGGTCCGCAAAGAGGAAATCGAGATCTCTCTCCCAGCCCCATGAAGGGGCGTGAAGCTTATCGGCTAAATTCATGATCTCGCCCGCATGTTCGCGATGGAACTTCCGGCCGGCGGCGTCGTTGAGATAGGCCAGCAGATACAGCCAGGGATTGATCTCCTTGCCGGAAATGCGGGCCTGCTGCTCGAAAGGCAATTGCTCGGCGGAGGCCCGCCATTTTTGCCGCAGGAGGAAGGCGTCGATGGCCGGCCCGCCAAAAGAGACCGCGGCCAACAGGGACTCCGGCCGGCGGGCATCGTAGTGCCAGCAGATCAGCGCGGGGACGATCCGCTGTTGGATGACGTTCGGCGATAGAGTCGGCTTCGAGCGTAACTGTTGATTGAGCGTCCAAATGGCCTGCGCCACGGGCAATCCCCGGTAGGGAGACTGCCAGGGGCCGACGTTCTCGCCGGAGGAGACGTACAGGTAGCCGTTGTCGCCGAGATAAAGGCCGCCCGTCCGCCGGCAGTAGCCGAATTGCTTGTAACCGCGCACCAGGCTTTGCAAGGGTTCGAAGGCGTTGGTCGTGCGGATGATTTCCATGGCATGATCGACGAGCCGATCCACCGGGAGCTTGGGCGTCAAGAGTTTTACGGCCTGACCGGCGACGCTGGCCGTCGTGTATTTCCGCCGAGACTCCGCCTCGTCACAAATCCGCTGAAATACTTCCCATGCCGATTCCGGATCCACGGCCTGGTCGAGCCGGTAGTGCCAGGCGGCCCAGGCATCGAGCAGTTCGCCCATCGGCGGCTCGTCGTCGGCCGCCTTCCGCAGCGCGAGCCAGGCGTCTTCGTAGTAGGTCTCCAGGGCCTCAAACCACTCCGGCCCGACGTGGTAGTCGGCCAGCCGGGCCTTGTTGAGCAAAGCTTCCAGGCGTTTCTGACGGTCGGGAAACAGGACGGTAAAATGACTTTCGACACTATAAGCAAATCGCCCTCCTCCCCCGCCCCAACCGGCGTTGTCCAGGGACAATCCCCACTCACCGGCATAGCGGAGCCGCGGATAGTAATAACGCTTCGCTATCTCCTCGGCCAAACGCTTTTGCTCGTAGAATTTCTTGACATCCTCCGACGAAG
Source organism: Pirellulales bacterium (assembly GCA_016936015.1). Taxonomy (GTDB): domain Bacteria; phylum Planctomycetota; class Planctomycetia; order Pirellulales; family Thermoguttaceae; genus JAFGPV01. Next base: position 22,052 of record JAFGPV010000085.1, on the reverse strand, counting down.
AAAAAAGCGGCGGCCGCGACGGCTCCGCGTAGCCCCTCGGCAGTTCCAACTTGATCCACCGCTGATAGTGTCCTATGGATGGGCCGAGCGGATGGTATGTGAGGATGTTCGCCTTGTCTGTCTTGAAATCTTTCGGCGGCTCCGGCCAGTAGGGGACTTTTTTCTTGAAGTCTTCCAGGGTCGTGACGTAGGGTGTCTTTCCCAAGTATACGCCGTTGACCCACAGTTCCGCGTCTTGGACATTCGTGCCGCAAATGTCGATCGTGTACTCCGCGGTTGTCGGTTTGATGATATCCTCCGGCAAGAACCAACTGCCCGGGTAGCTGCCGCCGTTGAGGACGAAACCATAGCCGATCAAGACGGTTGCCAGTGTCAAGGATCCCAGAAATGTCCGTCCCAAAAGTGCCAGTAAAATAGCGACGCCCACCCCGACGACGGCGCAGGCGAAAAAGAGGACGTTGACCGCGGCATAATCGTACGGGATCTGTTCGAGCCTTAGGAGATTCCCGCCGGTGTTCGGGAAGGTGGCGGCAATGGCGATGATGATGCCCGCGGCCGCCGTCAGTGCCGCCGCCTCGACCAGCCGGGCGGGACGGGCGGGATAAGGGGCCGGCTGCGGCAGGAAGGCGCCCGGCCGGCTGAAAGCCATTCGCCGCCTGCGGAGGACAAGCAGGAATACCGCCACAATTAAAACCGCCATAACCAGGAAAAAAAAGAATGAAAAAGCGGTCATGCGCGCACCTCCAAGTTGCGATGGAGCATTCGGGCGCCAAGAAGGAAAACGGGAACCATCAAAGAGAACGTACCGACGCACGGCCAGGCGAACCATCCGTTCATGGAGTAGACCGCCAGGAGGGCGGCAATCATTGCCCCGGCGGCCAGGATGCCGCCGTTCTGGCCCCGCGTCGGCTGAGCCAGGCGGATCCAGGCGTAGTGAAAGGCCGGCAGAAAGACGAGATAGATGCCCAGCCAAATCCAGGGCACGAGTGCTTCCCGTGGGGCCATCACCGGAAAATACGGACTCTGGAACCAATCGTGCAGGGAACTCCGCAGGCCCGACCAGACTGTCAGCGCGGCCGGCAGCCACGCTATGAAGACGGACAACACGCTAACGAGCATGAGATGTCCCCACAGTTGATTCCGGGAATATCCCCGGGAATACAAAAACGCAAAGGCCGGCGTGTTGAAACGGCCCAACAAGATTGCCAAGAGCAGGCATTGCAAACCGATAAACTGCATCGGCAACAGATCCCGCCAACTCATCACTCCCGGACAAATAAGGGCGTAGAGCGTTAGGCTGAGCAGTCCCCAGCCGGTCGCCGGCAGGGCCTGTCGCCAATAAATCCTCAACAGTCCGTGTCGTAGGGGCATGGCAATCTCCCGTTTGTGTGAAACATTTGTCCTCGTCAGTTGTGTTGCACGCCGTGTGTATCCACGATATCCGGCGAATGTTCGATGATGGTCAGGTACAACGTTTCCAGATCGACGGTCCGGATGGTCGTGTGGGGGCCGAATTTTTCACACAGTTTTTCATCACTGATCCCGTTCCGCCGGATCCAGAGAATCTGAACGTCCTCGCGTTGAACGGCGCCCAGGAGGGAAAAGCCGTTCTCGGTGTCTTCCGCCCTCACCCTAGCCCTCTCCGGGCACCACGCAGTGGTCGGGGAGAGGGAATCATTCGGGATCTCCACTTGGCGGACTTCTTCGCGGAGGTCTTCCAACGGGGCCTCGAACACCAGTCGGCCGGTCTCGAGGATCGCCACGTCGTCGGCGACCCGTTCCACGTCGGCCAGGACGTGCGTGGTGACGATGGCCGTGGCCTCGTGCCCGGTGACGTGCTTCCGCAGGCAGTCGTAAAGGTCGCGCCGGGCGGCGGGATCCAGGCCATCGGCCGGTTCGTCCAGCAGGAGCAGTTCCGGCCGGGCGGCCAGCGCCAGGCTGGTCAGGACCCAGCGACGCTGCCCTTTGCTCAACGCGCCGTAGGGCCGCCGCGGCGTCAGACCGCGCCAGCAGCATAGCTCGCGGAAAAAGTCGCGGTCGAAGTCCTTCACGGCGCCGGCCTGGAGGTCTTCCAACAGCGCCAGGGTCGCCCAACTCGGAGGGGCGCAGCGGTCGCCCACGTAGGCGATCCGTCCGCCGTCCGCCGCGGAAAGGCGGCGCGCCGGCCGGCCGAGGACCTCCGCCCGGCCGGCGGTCGGCTCGATCAGGCCGACGAGGATCCGCAACAGCGTGGTCTTGCCCGCCCCGTTCGGACCGAGCAGGGCGAGGATCGATCCCCGGGAGACTTCGAGATTCACGCCGTCCAGAGCCGGGACGGATCCAAATCGGCGGTGTAAATCGACCGCGTGGACAACGGAATCATTCATGGCCGGCTTCCCCTTGTTCCTGTTCCATTTTGCTGGATTCGGTGTGGATGATTTTTAATACCTCTTCGGTTCCAGCCCCCAGGCGGAAGGCCTCGGCCAGCATTCGCCGGGCCATTTCGCCGATCGCCTTGCGGCGGACCGACTCGGTAGTCGTTCCGTGATTGGCGACGAACACTCCCTGCCCCTGCCGCATCACCACCAGGCCGGCGTGTTGCAGTTCCTCATAGGCCTTCAACATCGTGCGGGGATTGATCTTCAACTCCTCGGCGAGGCGGCGGATGCTGGGCAGCCTCTCGTCCACCGCAATCTGCCCGGAGGCAATCTTGTACTTGATCGCCTCGACGATTTGCCGGTAAATCGGTTCGCCGCTGCGGTGGTTCAGGTAAAGATACATGCCGCACCTGTGTGGTAACTGATGTACATATTATACAACAGTTGGCCGGCGTGTCAAGACCTGGGAATCAGAAAGGATTCGGCCCTGGGAAATACGCCTTCGAGCATAGCTTGTCAGCGCTGTTTCTGCTAAACTCAACATAATGTATGAATAGTTGAAAAAATCACGCATGAAACCTGCTTTTTCGGGGAGTTCTTACGTGTACTGTCTTCTATTTTTCACATTGACGGTCTGCGCTGCCGGGTTTGGGGGTTCGGGAGATCAGCAATTTGTCTACCTCGCGGAGAAAGATGACAAACCGGCTCCAACCGGAGAAGGAGAAAAAACGACGGCCGGACCGACGCTGATCTTTTCCGCCCGGGCGGAGAACGATCTGTATCGGACCTACAGCGCGGCGGCCGGCTTGGCAGTGCCACGATATGAGACGCCGGAGGAGGCCGTCCGCAACGCCCCGCGGGGCGCCGGCGTCCTGATCCTGGCCGACCGCTATCCGGCGGAGCCGACGCCGCTGGGCGCGGAGGTCTTGATGACCGCAGCCGCCAAGAAGCTGCGGCTGTACGTGGAATATCCGAGTTTTCTGCCGGGCCGAAAGGTATCCCCTCCGCGGAAGACAGCTTTGGAACGCGTGGTGGCGGACACGGACGCCTTTGGTCCCGGCCTGAAGAAGATGCAGATCCTTGCGGTGCACGACTGCCACTTCGTCGAAACCGACGCGGCCGATCCGTTATTGGTGGTGGCCAAGGTGGCGGGCTTCGACACGGCGGTCTTCGGCCTGGAAGACACGAAGGCATATCCGATCCTCTTCGAGCATCCCCGGAATGACGTGCTGGTTTGCACAACCAAGCTCAGTCAATTCATCACCGCCCGATACGCCCCCCAGGCCTCGATGCAGGCCGTGTGGAAGTTTATTTTTCAGTGGCTTGCTCCGGGCGGCAAGGTTCCGACGTTGGACTGGACACCCACGGTTCGGCCCGCTTACGGATGCGAGGAAAAGCTCCCGAGCGACGCCGCGCGACAGGCGATCCTCCGCGCGATCGACTGGCACATCAAGGCCCGCCTGCTACTGAGCGAGCAGGGTCAGGAGTATCTCGAAGAGCTACGGGCCAAGGAGATTCTGACGAAGAAGAATCTTCTGGCTCCGCTTCCGCCTGCCCGGCTGGGCGTGGGCGACGGACGCTACGGCGTCCTGGAGGGCGTCGCTTCGCGGATCTCGTACGAGGGTGCCCAGCCCGTCCGCTGGTGGCGGCGCAACGACGTCAACGGCGAGACGGCGCTGGCCTTTGCGCTGCGTTGGAAACTGGACGGCGATCGGCGGAGCCGAGCGGTCGCCGCCAACCTGCTGGATTGGGTCTATTTCCGCTCGGGACTCTTCCAGGACGACCCGGCTAAAGCGAATTACGGGCTGACCTTCTGGGCGTCGGACAACCAAGCGCTCTACCAGGACAACGACATCAAAATCATTCTCGGCGGCATCGGCACGTCGGCGGCGCTCAACTCCGACCGCTGGGACGAAGTGCTGGTCAAAAACATCCTCGGCAACTTCCGCACCACGGGCTACTTGGGTTTCCGGGGTAAACGGTTGAACAACTCGACGCTTTTGAAACGCGGTTGGCGGACTTATTGGCGGAGCGACCAGGTCCTTTACGCGCCGCATTACGAGGCCTGGACCTGGGCGAGTTATCTGTGGTTGTACGATAAGACCCATTATCCCTTGCTGCTGGAACGGACCCGGAACGCACTGAAAATGATGATGGACGCCTATCCCGACCGCTGGAACTGGACCAACGGCATCCAGCAGGAGCGGGGCCGGATGCTGCTGCCGCTGGCGTGGCTGGTCCGCGTGGACGACCGGCCCGAGCACCGGGCCTGGCTGAAACGGATCGCCGACGATATGAAGCGTTGCCAAGTGGCCTGCGGCGCGATCCGCGAGGAACTCGGGACCTTGGAGCTTGGCAGCTATTGCCCGCCGACCTCGAACGCCGGATACGGCGACGGCGAGGCCCCGTTGATCCAGAAAAACGGCGATCCGGTGGCCGACCTGCTCTACACCTGCAATTTCACCTTCCTCGGTCTGCACGAGGCCTACGCCGCCACCGGCCGGCAGCAGTATCGCCGCATGGCCGACCGGTTGGCCGAGTTTCTCCTCCGGGTTCAGATCTGCTGCCGGTCCCATCCCGAACTGGACGGCGGATGGTTCCGGGCGTTCGACTATCGGCAGTGGGATTACTGGGGCTCGAACGCCGACCGGGGCTGGGGCGCATGGTGCATCGAGGCCGGTTGGACCCCAGGGTGGATCACCGCCGTCCTGGCGCTCCGTGAGTTGGACCTGAACCTCTGGGACATGAGCAAACACAGCCGGGCGGGAAGGCATTTCGAAAAAATCCGCCGCGAAATGATCGGCGACGAACCGATTATCCCCTTCATGATTTCCCCTGGTCAATTCAATAAACATTAGATAGAATGTGCCAATTTCATGGAACCACTTGAGGATCGTTTCATGACCGCTCCCAACACTTCGGGCATTCCCGGCCCGGAAAGACAACGTCTCCGCGGGCATTATCGCACGGCGCTGTTGGAAAACGTCGTCCCCTGGTGGGAAAAGCACGGTCCCGATCGGGAATATACCGGGATCTTTTCCTGCCTGGAACGCGACGGGCACACCTACAGCGGCGACAAGTACATGTGGATGAACGCCCGGGCGGTGTGGACGTTCAGCCATTTATACAACCAGGTCGAGAAGCGTCCCCTGTGGCGGGAACTGGCGGAACTCGGCGCCCGGTTCATGCTCGACCATGCCTTCCGCGAAGGGGGAAAGATGTACTTCCGGCTGACCCGCGAGGGCCGGCCCTTGGCGACGTGCTTAAGCCTCTATACCGAGGGTTTCGCCACGATCGCCCTGGCCGAGTTGAGCGCCGTAAGCGGCGACCGGTCGTTGTGGGACCGGGCGGCGGCGATGTACGAAAGTCTGAACGCCCGCTGGGGCGCCCCTTCCGACACGGCGCTACTGGGTTATCCGATGCAGGCGCAGTTCCACCTGCACTCCCACGACATGATGCGGATGACCCTGGCCTGGGTGATGAACACCCTCAATCCGGCGCCCCGCTGGCAGTCCGACATGCACAGCGCCGCGGAATCTGCCGTCCGGCTCCACTGGAAGCCGGAACACGCCGCGATGCTGGAGAACGTCTCTCCCGATGGCGAAGCGCTGCTGGACCTGACGGAGGGCCGGATGGTCAATCCGGGCCACGCGATCGAAAGCGCCTGGATGATGCTGGAGATCGCCCGGCACGGCAACGACGCGAAATTGCAGCAGACCGCCGTAGAGATCATTTTGGCCTCGCTCGAGCGGGGTTGGGACGAGCAGTACGGCGGACTCCGCTACCTGTTGAACATCGACGGCTCGCCGCCGCATCCCCTGGAAGTGGACATGAAACTGTGGTGGCCGCACTGCGAGTCGCTCTACGCCCTGCTGCTGGCCTGGGAATTGACGGGGCGGGACGATCTGCGGAAGTGGTACGAACGGTTCCACGAATACGCCTTCCGCCATTTTCCCGATCCGGAGTACGGCGAATGGTACGGCTACCTGAACCGCGATGGCAGTCCCACCTGGACCGCCAAGGCGACGGCCTGGAAGTGTTTTTTCCACCTCCCCCGCACCCTGCTGCGGTGCTGTCAGTTGTTGGACGAAGGCATTTGAGTCGAGAGACGCGAAGCGAGCCGGGCCGGCCCCGGCGCGGTTTTCAGAGAGCCGATCGCGTGACGCGAAGTAAGAGGGAGGAGAAATGAGCGCGGACTTTCAACCTGCCCCAACAACGGCGCTGCCTCTGCGCGGCAGCGTCCGGTATCTGATCGGCATTTGTCTGGTGGCCTCGCTGGGCGGGTTTTTGTTCGGTTTTGATACCGCCGTCATTTCCGGGACGGTCGAGCGCGTCGTACAGCAGTATCAACTGAGCGACTATCTCAAGGGGTGGTTCACGAGTTCCGCGCTGGTCGGCTGCATCGCGGGCGCGGCGGCGGCCGGGGCGTTGGGCGACCGGTTCGGGCGCAAACCGATCCTCCTGGTCGCGGCGGCCTTCTTTTTTGCCTCGGCCCTCTACTCCTGCATTCCCCCGAACTTCACCGTCCTGATTGCGGCGCGGATCCTCGGCGGCCTGGGCGTGGGAATGGCCTCGGTGCTGGCGCCGATGTTCATTTCGGAGTTTGCTCCGCCCCGGTGGCGGGGCCGGCTGGTCGCCTTTTACCAATTGTCCATCGTGCTGGGCATCCTCGGCGCCTACCTGTCCAATTATCTGCTGCTGTCGTTTTCGACGTCCTCCCCGGCCGTTTTCGGCGGGCAGGGACGGTTGCACGAGGTGATGATCGCCGAGGTCTGGCGGGGGATGTTCGGCGCGGAGATGATCCCCGCGGCGGGGTTCTTCCTGCTGTTGCTCCACGTGCCGGAAAGCCCCCGCTGGCTGGCCCAAAAGGGTCGCGGCGATCGCGCGCTGGGCATCCTCGCCCGAATCGTCGGCCGCGACGACGCGCAGCGCCAGATGGCGGAGATTCAAACGGCGCTCGGCCGGGAGGAAGGCCGGTTCCGGGAATTGTTCAAACCGGGATTGCGCCTGGCGCTGCTGGTGGGCGTGATGCTCTCCGTCTTTGGACAATTCTCCGGCGTGAACATCATTATTTATTACGGTCCCGAGATCCTGAAGGCGGCGGGATACCGGGATGCCACCGCGCTGCTGGTGCAAGTCGGCATCGGAATCATCAACCTCGTCTTTACCGTCCTCGCCTTGATGGTGATCGATCGGTGGGGACGCCGGCCGTTGCTGATCAAGGGCATGGCCGCCGTGACGGTCTGTTTGGTCGTCATCGGAGCGCTGTTTTTCTTCGGCGGCTCCCGGCTTTCCTTTACGGCGAACAACGAACTCCAGGGCACGGTGTCCGCCGCCCTGGGCCCGGCGATCCTCGTCGTGCTCTGCGCCTACATGGCCTGCCTGGCGTTCTCCATCTGCGCCGTGATCTGGGTGCTGACCCCGGAGATTTTCCCCAACCGAATCCGCGGCCGGGCCGCTTCCGCGGCCACGTTCGCCAACTGGTCCGCCAACGCCTTCAGCGCGTATATTTTCCCGACGTTCGTGCGCCAATGCGGGATGTACAGCGGCTTCTTCACGGCGGGAGCGATCTGCCTCGTTGCCACCCTCTTCTTCTGGAAATTCGTACCGGAGACCAAGGGCAAGTCCCTTGAAGAGATCGAACGCCACTGGACCGCGCCCGGGGCCCCTTGATCCGTTGTTTGCCCGGTCGTTCGGAAAAAACCGATTCTAACGGCCGTGCCCCTTTCAGGCGGCCTTTGCGGCGTTGATTCGGCGGTCGCAGATCGCGGCGATTTTCGCTGATATTTCCCCGTTTTTCCGAGAAATCAGGGTAATTCCCGCCCCGGCAAGCTATGTTTGACGGGAATAAACGGGATTCTCGATAAGCGGTCTCGTTTGTGGCAGGTAAACCCGTCGGAAGAGAAATAACGATCCCATGAATCTGTCGGAAGCCAAAGTCCTGATCGTTGACGACGATCCGGCGATGTTGCGGCTGCTTTCCTCGTGGTTGGAGGGGGTGGTCTTCCAGGTCCAACTGGTCCGTGACGGGCGGCAGGCCCTGACGGCCATCGAGGCCGATTGCCCGGATTTCATCATCACCGACTGGTTGATGCCCCACGTCAACGGCGAGGAATTGTGCCGCCGCGTCCGCGCCGCCGAGTTGCCGCATTACGTTTACATCCTCTTTCTCACCGTCAAGGGGACGTCCGAGGAATTGATCGTCGGCCTGGAAGCCGGCGCCGACGAATATCTTCCCAAACCCGTTTTTCCGGAAGAGTTGTTGGCGCGGATGCGCGCCGGGTTGCGGGTCCTGACGTTGGAGCGGCGCTTGAATCAAATGGTCCGCACCGATCCGCTGACCGGCCTGATGACGCAGCGCACGTTCTACGAAATATTGGACAAGGAGTGGCATCGCGCCCTGCGCTATCACCTGCCGTTGAGTTGCGTGATGGTGGATCTGGACTTTTTCAAGCGGATCAACGACGTCCACGGTCATCCCGCCGGCGACGTCGCCCTGAAGTACGCCGCCGACCTGCTGCAAAAAAACTGCCGGCGGAGCGATTCCCTGTGCCGCTACGGCGGCGAGGAGTTCTGCGTGCTCCTGCCCGAAACCAACGAGTGCAGCGCGGCCATCTGGGCGGAACGCGCGCGGCGGAGCTTCTCGGAAATGGTCATTCCCCTGGGCCACACGCAAATCGGCATCACCGCCAGTTTCGGGGTTGCCCAGTGCTACGAGGATACGCCGACGCCCGAGGCCCTGGTCGACCTGGCCGATCAGGCGCTGTTGTGCGCGAAACGTTCGGGACGCGACCGGGTGATTACCGTCACCTCGCTGAACGACGCCGGCGCCGTCCAACTGAAAAACGGCCCCCAGGACGACCTCTTTCGGAACATCATCGCCCGGCACGTGATGACCCCCTTGGCGTTTTGTCTGCGGGAAGACGAAACCATCGGGCAGGCCGCCGAGTTCTTCCTCCGCTCGCGGAGCAACTCCGCCCCCGTCGTCGATCCGTCCGGCAAGCTGATCGGGATGCTCTCCGAAAAGGATCTGATGGCCGCCATGGTCTCGTTGGATTGCTGGAAACTGCCGGTCCATCAGGTTATGAAACCGCACGTTATCACCTACGAGGAAAACGCCCCGATCCGCACGATTTATGAATTCCTCTGCCGCGTCTCGATCCGCCGCGTGGTGATCGTCGACGACGGCCGGCCGACGGGAACGATCAGCCGGGGCGCACTGTTGCGATGGTTCCGCAACCTCGTGCTGAGCAAAGGATTGATCGATACGGAAAGCGCCGGCATCTCCTCCGTCGACAGCGACCCCCACCGCTCCCGAGAGCGCCTGGAGGATACCGCCCGGCGGCTCACCGCGCAGGCCTCCAAATTGCTCCGCCACGTCCGGAAAGGCGCCGACGATCTGGTGCCCTACGTCGTCGGCGGCGCCACGGGGATCCAGGAATTGGTCTACGATCTGTTGGCCTACTCGCGGTATGCCAATGACGCCGATCACAACGCCTCCGGCCTGCCGTCGTCGCTGACCGAGGGAAGTTACGTGAGTTGAGGGAATCGTTCTCTTCCGCGGGGATTATGACCTTCGGTCCATCGCGTTTTTCAACTGCCGTTTGATTCCCGAGATATAACAGGCCAAACACGGCGTCTGGACCTTGGCCCCGCAGCCGGGACAACGCACCGGCAAACCGCTCGGCGGCGAAAAACCGGCCCACGGTTCGGCCCTTCGGCGTCGCGGCTGCGGAAGCCGTTGGCCCCGCGCCACGGCCTGCACCGTACCGCGGCTGACGCCCATCTGCCGGGCAATGGCGCGTTGGGAGAGTTTTCTTCGGTTCAACAGCCGCCGAATTTCTTCAATCCGAGAGGAAGAAATCATATTCCAGGCTCCTCGATGACGGATGCTTCAGGGAACAATATAGTGTATATATGTACATATAATAACGATAATTATACATAAATCAATAGGTCTCTGAATGGATTTATGTATATTATTTGTATTTTTAGAAGCACCCTTCGATCGTCCTCAGCGCGGCAGTCCTTTGTCGTCCAGGGCATAGCGAATGATCTCTGATGGCGATCCATTTACGTCGTTTTTCACGCAAGATCCTTCGCCGACCAACGCCGACCATCTGTCGATGGCAGCCGGTCGGTGCCCGTCAGGATAACCGTGACGTATGCGCCTCCCTTCGACCCCCCCCATAGTGAGCATCCTTCTTCTCACCGGGAAATTTTCTGCTCACGAGAAGTTTGTCGAGTAACGGCGTTGGGCATGGGATGAAAAAACTCTTCCAGCAACGGGAGCGCCTCGACCGATGAGAACGCCGGAGAACAATTCATGTCCCTGACGCTGACGACCATCCTTCTGAACTGGGCGGTGCCCGTGATTGTCCTTCTGTGCGTGGAAATTCTCGTTCAATCACGTCGTGCGGATCGCAACGGAGTGCGCGGATTTCGCCGTCCGCACTGATTTTCTTGACCTAGCGAATTTGCCCAAAACACGAATTCTTTCGCCGCGCTGCGGATGCGGATCTGCCGTGGTCCTCAGGATGACGATCCCTTTTCGGGTCCATTGTCAGCCGCCAAGTTCTGATGGTTGACATTAATATCGCCTGACCTATGGATTTTCATAGAGGATTTGCAGGGGCGGGGAATGTTTCAAGCTGTGCGGAACCGTCCGCATCCGTCCTTTTTCCGCACCAGGCGGCCCTATCCGGGGGAGTTTCCATGACCGGCTTGCTTAACCGATTTCGGCCTCGGCAACGCGGCGCGATTTTACTTTTGACGGTTTTTTTAATGGTGGTGATTTTCGGCATTGTCGCCTTTGCGGTGGACATGGGCTGCATCGTTTTGGCTCGGACGCAACTCCAGGCGGCGGCGGACTCGTCGGCCCTGGCGGCCGCCGCTTCCATGAACTTGCCCCGGGCGGAAATGGAGGCCGTCGCCCGGCGGTTTGCCTCCAAGAATCGGCTGGGATCCCGGCCGGTCGTGATCCGGCCCCAAGACGTCCAATACGGGACCTGGAACACGGCCACGCGGACCTTTACGCCGTCGGGAACCCCGGGCAACGCGGTCAAGGTGACGGCCCGGGCTGCGAACTCCACCGGCGGCGAAATCCCCCTGTTTTTCGCCCGCATTTTCAACAAGCAATCGGCCAGCGTCCAGGCCTCGGCCGTGGCCACGACCAATCCCCGCGACATCTGTTTCGTCGTCGACCTTTCCGGCTCGATGAACTTCGACACTGATCCCGACTACACGGAGGGGCTGAACCGGACCTTCGCCGCGCAGGGGTATCCAACCATCGGCAACGAACTGATGCAGAAGATCTACAATGATTTTCATTTCGGCGAGTATCCCGGCGCCGCGGCAAGTCTCGGCGATCCCCTGGTGTCGCGCTCCTCGGATCTTTTTGATAAAAACAACAGTCCGCTTTTGGACTGGAAGCAGCCCCTGACCCTTCGGGTCGGGAGGACGAATTACAGCTACACGGTCCCCGAACGGTATCAGATCACGACCACCACCAAAAAAGGCTGGGGGCACTGGGGCGGGGGCCAACACACCGTCACGGACAGCCGGGCCGAGATCCAAAAAAAGGCTTACTCCTGGGTCATGGACGTCCAGCTTCGTGGGGTCCCGAATTTTCCCCCTCTGCCCGGAATCATGCCCGCGGCCAGGCCCACGCCCGACAGCACCGACTCCCGGAATTACGAGTATTGGCTCAGCTACATCTCGGAGAATGAATCCAACCTCGGCTATTGCTCCTATATGCACTTCATGATGAACAACGGCCGCGATCGGAAGCCGGGCGGCAACCGCTACACGCCGCTCTCGACGTACAGCCCGGATTGCCCGATGCATTCCGAAGAGACGATGGGGGGCGTTTTCGATTTTCCCCCCCGGGAACAACCCACGCACGCCTCCCGTCGGGCGACCATCGCCGCGTTGCAGATCATCCGGGAGCGGAACCAAACCATTTCCGATCCGAACCAGCGGGACTGGGTCTCGATCATCACCTTCGACCGGCTCGACAACGGCGGCCCCGTGGTGCTGCTGCCGTTGACCAGCGATTACCACGCCGCGATGGAGGCCTGCACCACGTTCCAGGCGTGCAGTCACGCCGGGGCCTCAACGGCCACCGAAGCGGGCTTGATCGCCGCGCGAGAGCATATCAAGCCCGCTCAGGAAGGCGGCCGGGGAAGACTGGCCTCCAATAAAATCGTGGTCCTGCTGACCGACGGTCAGCCCAATCTTTACGTCAGTTCCAACAGCGAGATCAACGCCTACTGCACCCAACATCCCAGCAGCAATTACTACGGCGGTTGGACCAACAACTCTTATAACGCCGCCCTGATGCAGACCGCCATGATGCAGGCCAAGAACTGGTATGTCTACCCGGTGGGAATCGGCTTGCGCACCGATTACGACTTCATGGATCGCGAGGCCCGGCTGGGAGGCACCGCCAACAGTCAAGGCGAAAGCCCCCGGGGCAGCGGAAATCCAGCCGATTATGAACAACGCCTGACGGAGATCTTCGAGGAGATTATCACCAATCCCAAGCTCCGGCTGGTGCAGTAAAGAGGGGAGAGGATTGAGGGGAGAGGGAAGAGAAGGGAAGGACGAAGGACGAAAACCGAATGTCGAAAGAATGACAAATGACGAATGACTAAGGAACTCTTGTATCGTTCTATGACCGAGTTGTTTTGATCCCTCTCCCCTCAATCCTCTCCCCTATTCCCCCTCCCCTATTCTCCCGGTTCGCGGATCAGTGGTTCCATGATTTTGGTGTTGCGGTCGATGGAAAGCACGATCGTCCGTTGCTCGGCGCCATTCTTGGTGCAGGCCACCACCGGGAGGACGTGGCGGCGGTTGGGCAGGCGGAAGCGGACGGCAAAGGTGCCGTCGCCGCGCAGCCGAACGGGTTCGCCTTGGAACGTGACGCGGGCGTCGGGATCGGTGATCCCGTGGACGATCAATTCCGTGTCAAGCTCAAATTGCAGATGTCGGTCCTTGGCGTGATCCGCCAGGGCGCCCGGTCCGATCTGCGTGCTCAGCGGATCGCCCAAAGGACGCTGCAACTGCTCTTCGAGAATTTCTTTCAATTCTCCCTGGCTTTCCTGTTCGGCGTACCCGCCGCTTAAGGCGTAAATCCGTTCAAAATCCTTGGCCACTTCCGACCAGTTCTTATCGAAGGCGTCGGAGGCTTCCGCCGCCGGCGTGGTCACCACATTGCTCCGGGCCAGGGCCAGGAACCGGCCGTTGCTGCACAGATAGCCGATCTCCAACTGATAGGTCTTCGGACCTTGCGGCACGTCGAGATACCAGTGGTTTACGCCGCCGTGGATGGGGATGTCGCGAATCGTCTTTCGGGCGGAGGGGGCGGTGCCTTCGCGGAAGATTTCGCTCAACCGCAACACCGGTCGGGCCGAGTGCCACTGCGGACCTAAGGCGACCCGCATCCGCTCGATGCCCTTCCGGCTGAGTTCCCAGTAGGCGTGGAGCCAGAAGGGATCGCGGACCATGACCACCAGCCGGTCCTTCCTGCGACCCGAGCCGGGGCTTTCGGCATGGAAGGCCAGGTCTTTCAGATGCGTGAATTTCTGGCGAATGGTTTCCGGATGCCGCCCGACGGGGGCTTGTCGCGATTTTTCCTCCACGGTGATTCCCGGAGAAGACTTCGCGCCAAAGGACTTTGAACCCTTGGCAGCGCGATGTAAATCGCCTCGCCGGGCCAGGGCCTCAGGGTGCATCCGGTGCGATTTGCCGTTCCTGCCCGATTGTTTGTGGGCAAAACGTACCAAGGCCTTGATCAGCTCCTCCTTCCGCATGGCATGCCAGCCGGGAATTTTTTTCTTCTTCGCCAATTCAGCTAAGTCCTTGACGGAACGTGTTTTCAGTTCGACGGGAGACATTGCAAGGCGTACCTCCGATTTACCGCGTGCATCTATCTTTCCTACGGCGATGCACCAAGGGCGGGTCGGTCAGTAGCTCGAGTCATCCGTGACCCAGAGTATGGGTATAGCCGCCGGAACACACTTCCGGCAAAAATCAATGCCAAGGGCAGGAACCCAATGGGTTGTTTAGGCAAGGCGGGGGATTTTGCAATTCTTAATTATAACGTCATTATTGAATTTTCGCAATCCCCCATAATAATGGGTTCTGAATTATCGGTGAAAGATCCAATAACGGTCCAAACCCCGTTTTGCCTCTTCCAGCCAGGTTCGCTGGGAGGGGGGTTTGGCATCGTGGAGGACCTCGAAGATATCGGCCAGGACGCTGCGGTTGTCGCCGTAATAGCAGTGGCCCAAAAGACTTGTATCGACCGCGGAAACGTCGACGGTCTCAATGCCGGGGACGATCACCATATTCTCGCCGCTTTCGCCCGCCCGGGGATAACCATGTACCTTTTTGGAAGCCGCCAAGGCCTCGTCGTTCGACGAGGCGTAAAGGGTGATCCGCCGCGCGGTCTGGGCTAGCGCCGGGGCGATCCGCTCCTTGAACGTGTCGGCATCCACGTCTGGAGCGGTCAGCAGCACCTCGTTGAACTTCGGTCGGTCGGACTCCGGCAGGGACGCCAGTTCCTTCAAGGCCGAGGTCAACGCCCGGTTGCCCATGCTATGGGCGACCAGGTGGATCTGTTTCGCCCCGGACTGCGCGGCCAGATCGGTGAGAAACTGTTTCAAGTGTGGGACCGACCATTCCACGTTCGTTTCGTCCACGGTGTATCCCAGCATCGAGGCCTGCGAGGGCCAGCTATAGAAGACCGGGGCGCCGTCGAACTTCAGGTCGTAGGCCATTTGCGCGGTCCGCCGGGCGGCGTCCTCGAAGCTCACGTTGTACCCGTGCACGAACACGAACGCCGCCTTCTGGGCCGATTGGCCGACGCAGGTTTGAATCTGCTTAAAGAATTCCTCCGCCGGCTGCCGCGTCACGCCCAGCAGGACCACGTGTTTTTCGGGATCCTCGCGGAATTCCAGCCGCAGGACCGAAGGGCTTTCCAGCTCGCCCACTTCGTGCTCCTTGGGGATCGACACCTCGCAGGTCCCCAGTTCCAACCGGCCGCGGTCCGGACCGTAGGCGGCGGCCTCGGCGGATTTTTCCGTCGCCACGGCGCCGGGCATCTTCCCCTGGGTGGCCACGTAGCCGGTCAGCACGCCGAGCAGGAGCGTAGCCGTTATCCCGAGGCCGGCCAGGATCTTGAGCAAACGCCGCGGCCAGAAGTAAAACGCCAGCGAGGCCAGGACCAACGTCCCGCCGGCAGACGACAGGGTGTACAGGAGCCACTGATAGTAGAGCGGATTTTTCACGAACGCTGGATCCACGGCCGCCCGGTCGGTGCCGTAAAACACGCGGACCACCGTGTACTGGCCGTCGCTCGTGGGAGTAAAGGTGCCGGTCGAAGGCGTGGCGCTTTCGGAAGGGGCAGCCATTTTCGGCATCGCCGGGGCGGGTGCCTCGGCCGCCGGCTCTTCGTCGGCCTCCGGCTCCTCGTCGGCCGCCGGTTCCTCGTCGACCGACGGCTTGGCGGCCATCGGCTTGGCTTCCGACGCGGAAGGGGCAAGGAGAGCAGGTTCGGTGCTCCCGATGTCTTGCCCGCTTGGCGCAGCCGTGGTTTCCGGCGCTTTTGGCGCCGCGTCCTCGTGGACTCGGCTCTTGGCTGCGGCCTGCTTGACCTCCTTCTTCACCGATTTCCTTCGATGCGATTTCGGATGCGCGGGCTTCGTGTCCGGCACGACGGCGGGGACGACCCGGGAACGCGTCTTTCTCTCCGTCTTTGCATTCGACGGAGGAGCGGTTTCGTCCAGGGCGTCGCCCTTCTCCTCCTCGCCCGGTTCCATTTTGCGATAGGCGATGGTGGAAGAAGAACCTTCCTTTTCCGCAACTTCCGGTTTATTTTCTGCTTTCTTTTGTTGAGCGCCACAGCCCGGCATGAAGGCAAAAGCACCCCAAAGCAGAACTCCCAAGCAAGACCACCAACCAATGGACCGCATCGGATTCCTCCTTGCGTCAATGGCCCCCCCGATAATCTGAATTTGAGACGCTAAATTTTTGCAAAAAAACGCGTTTCGCTCCAGATCAAAAAATGCAATTCCTTTAGGGATTTGGGATTAAGGCCCTGTTTTTTCTGTTGGTCGTCACTGTTCATTTTGCTCTTTTTAGGGCTGATTTGTTGCACAATATGGGGTCTCGAAGTGCCGAATTTTCGGGGCCGCGCGGAAATTGTTGCGGCAGAATTGTTGAGCACTTTTCGGGTGTGAAGGCTGTTTGGTGCGGTGTTTTTCGGTGTTCGGTGTTTTTTTGCTCGGTGTTGTGGCGTGGAATTTTGTGCATTTATATCACTCCCGCACGCGGGGTGTGGGGGTGTAATCAATGGCCACGCGGCGGGCGGATTGGGCGATGGAGAGGCGGGCGGCTTCGATCACCAGTTCGTTGATCGAGCTGTTGGCCGGGGTGGCCAGCAGGCATTTTTCATCGATTTGCTTGATAACGGCTTGGCGTTTTTCTAACGTGTTGCCGGCCGCGTTGACGTCGTGGGCTGCCTGGACGATCGCCTCGATCGAGTCGTAGCCGTAGCCGATCGGTTTCAGGCCCTCGCCCTGCCAGGGGACCAGGCGGAAGTAGTCGGGGCTGACGTAGCGGAACATCGCCCCGGCGCGGCGATCGACGTAGCCGTGGCTGACGCCGCGGAACTGGTCGTCGTGGCGGATCATGGCGCCGCAGTTGTCGCCTTCGCAGAACATGCAGAGGCCCTGATCGTTCGTGCCCGGCCCCTCGTCGGGATAGCCCAGGCCGTCGATCACGCTCAGCACCGCTCCGTTTTCCCACACCACCTGCCCGGCCGACCAAAGGTAGCCGCGGTTGCCGTTGGGGAACGTCCCTTCCACGCCCCGGACGGAGACCTCGACCGGCCGCAGGCCCGTGATGAAGAACACTAAATCGACGTAATGGCAGCCGACGTAGGTAAACGGATCGCTGTTTTCGCAGGTGAACCAGTTCTGGAAATTGGAGTGGCGATAGTAGTACGGCTCGATCATCTTGGCCTCGCCGCAGCGGAACTGCCCGAAGCGGCCGGCGCGGTACTGCCCGCGGGCGTCCAACGACCGGCGGTCGAACCGCTTGTGATACTCCACGCCCACCAACAGCCCCTTTTGAAACGCGAGGGCTTCAAGTTCCGCCGCTTGTGCGTATTTTAAAACCAGGGGTTTGACGGTCAGGACGTGCTGATCGTGCTCCAGAGCCTCGCGGATCACCGGATAATGGAACTGATCGGGCACGGCGACGACCACGAGGTTCCGCGGCGGCAGCGCCGCAATAGCCTTTTGATAGATCTCCGGATGCTTCCGCTCCGGCGGTTCGTCCAGTCCCGGCAGGGCCTCAAATCCCTGACCGGGAAAGGCTGCCTGAAAAACCTTGCTTTCCGCCAAAACCCGCAGCGGGCCGGAGTCGAGGGCGCAGATCGTAATGGGCCCCAGTTTCCCCAATCGCTGGAGGTGATAGACCGACGGGAGGATCTGGTCGTGGGTGATCATCCCTCCGCCGACGATGACGACTTGCATGTTCATTGCAGCACCTCCTGCAGGGCTTCTTCGATCACGGCGATGCCTTCCCGCAACGGTTCCTCGTCGGTCACCAGAGGCGGGGAGATTTTAACGGATGCGCCGCCGTAGCCAACGGGCGAGAAGAGCATCAGCCCTTTCTCCACGGCCCGGCGGACGACGGCCTTGGCCGTTGCGGCGTCCGGCTCGATTCCGCCCGGTTTGACGACGTGCAGCGAGGCGACCAGCCCCTTGCCGTGAACAGCGCCGATGTATTGCGGAAAACGCCCGCCGATCCGCCGCAGTTCCGGCTGGAGGAGCTCGCCCATCGCGCGGGCCTGCTCGACCAGCTTTTCCTCCTCGATGACCCGGAGGTTGGCCAGCGCTGCGGCCGCGCAGACGGGATTGCCCGTGTGGGTCGAGGTCATGGCGCCCGGCGGATAGAGGTCCATCACGTCGTTGCGGCCGATGACCGCAGAGAGGGGCAAGCCGCTGGTAATCCCTTTCCCGCAGCAGATCAGGTCGGGAGTCGCTCCGTAATGTTCGAAGCCCCAGTACGTGCCCGTCCGGCCGAAGCCGGCCTGGACCTCGTCGAAGATCAGCAGCACCTCATGCCGGTCGCACCACGCCCGGAGTTTCTGAATGTACTCCGGCGGGGCGAAGCTGGCGTTGCCCCCCTGATAGGTCTCCGTCATTACGCCGGCGACCATCTCCGGCCGGATCCCCTGCCGGGCCAACGACTGCTCGAAGAGTTCAAAGCGGACGTCGGGGCAGCGGAATCCGTCGGGAAACGGCACTTGCACGATATTCTGGTCGAGGTTGACGATCCACTCTTTCAACGCCGGAATGCCGCCGGCCATCTGGGAGCCGAGAGTCCGGCCGTGGAAGGCGTTCTCGAAAGTGACCAGGGTGATTTTCCCGTCGCCGCCGATTTGCTTGCCCCAGGTCCGCGCCAGTTTCAGGGCGCACTCGCAGGCCTCGGATCCGGTGGTCAGCAGGAACACCTTTTTCAATCCCTCCGGCGCGACCCGGGCGAGCGCCTCGGTCAGTTCCGCCCGGATTTCAGACGGGAAGCAATAGTTATGGATCAAGCCGCGATCCGCCTGTTCGACGATCGCCCGGCGGATTGCGGGATGCCCGTGCCCGGCATTGGTCACCAGCACGCCGCTCGACCAGTCGAGCCACCGGTTGCCCCAGCGATCGAAAACCTGGACCCCCTCGGCCCGATCCCAAAGGACCGGCGGCTGCCCGCCCATCGACCGCGGCTCGTAACGGTTCAGCCGCTCCAGGATCGACACGGATTCGGGGACCGGGATCGGCGTGACAATCCGGCGGTACTTGGTTTGTATCAGAGGGACTTTTTGGGGGGTTAAATCCTGGGTGGACATGGTTAAGGGATTGGGGATTAGGGGTTAGGGATTGGAAATTGAGAATGGGAAATATGAAAACTAATCCCTAATCCCCAATCCCTTAAAACGCAAACACTCCGACCCAGACCGATCCCGGTATTTCGGGAAAACGGCCCAGTCCGGAGTGCTCATACCAGGCTGACAGTGCCGCTACGGATGCCAGCGAGCTTCGATTTTTCCGCGGTCGGTAGGCAGCCGACCCACAAGACTTTGATTATATCTCTCAGTTTTCTCGACGCAAGCCCCGGGACATTATCAAGAATCTGGTGTCAGATAGCCGGCGGCGAACAGCCACCGAGGAGATGAGATGTGCTTCTCGGCGGCGGAACGAAGAATCCACGCTGTCCGGATGGCAACCGAAATCTTTCGCTCCGCTCAAGACGACGTTTTTGGCAAATCAGGCGACTTTTGAAAGGATCCACCCACGGGAATGCGTGCGATTATACGGATTGGATCAAGTTTTTTGATAAAACGGCCGATAACGGGGGAGGGCGCGAAAAGGGCTGACAGGGAGTGGCTGTCTGCGGCGTGGTCTTTGGGCTTCACACGGCGGGGAGTATGCGCTGATGGCGTGTCGGACTCTTGGTTTCGGCATCGATCCGGGCTTTCGGCCCTATCCGCTGAAACTTGCCCGGTACCAGGCGCTGGCGGAGTCGATCGCGGCATACGCGGACGCGCATGGCCCGGAAGGGCAACTCGACCTGCTGGACGTGGGCATGGGGACGGGAATTTGCCGGCGATTCAGCGAACCGTACCGCACCACGCGCCGCATCCGGTTCCACGGCGTCGATCGGCTGTCGGACGCCGCCGCGCAGGTCTACAAGGCCGACTCCTGGAAACTCCACAACGGGGACCTCGAGGAGGGCCTGCCCTTCCTGGAATCGAACCGCTACGACATCGTGGTCTGCGAGCAGGTCCTCGAACACCTCTATCACCCGGAAACGGCCGCGGGAGAAATTGTCCGGGTGCTGAAGCCCGGCGGCCTGCTGATCGTCGGGGTGCCGATCTTTCCGCACGGCGTCCACTATCTCCGTCGCCACGTGGTGCAGGTCCTCGGCCGGCTGCCGCGGAGCAAGAAAGACCGCGGCCACGTGCAGGGATTTTCGCTGCGGACGTTTCTCAACCTGCTCCGGCATTCCGGCCCAATCGAAATTCAGCAGGTGCGGGGATTCCGGATCGTCTCCGGCGGAGTGTTAAGGCCCCTGGAAAACTACCGCTGGTGGTGGCAGTTGAACCGGCAAATCGGTTCCCTGGTCCCTTTTCTTTGCATCGAAATCCAGGTCGTCGCCACCAAGACGGCGGCCAGCCCCGAGGAAATCGAGCCGGTTCTGCTCCCGCTGCATCGCGACTACCCGAACGAATTGCGTCCGGCCGCCTAAGAGCGTGTCTTGAAAATCTCCCCTCTCCCTTTGGGAGAGGGGCAGGGGGTGAGGGATTCATGGTAAAAAATCCGAAAATATCCTGCCTTCGCGTCACTTGCCCTCACCCTAACCCTCTCCCAAAGGGAGAGGGGACCAATTTACAAACACGCTCTAACGGTCGTCACGGACTAAGGACCGGGCTTTGCTTTTAACAAGGGCGGTGAGGACCTTCTTGAATTCCTTGCGGAAGAGCCCCCTGAAAGAAGCGGTGGGATCTATTCGGCAAGGGATATTATCAAATCTCGGCGATGGGCCACGCCGATGGATTATGATACTCGTCGTCTTGATCCAGATAGCAGACGAACTCACCCCGGGCGTGGCGGAGGCCCAGGTTCCGGGCGGCACATTGGCCGCTGTTCT
Organism: Pirellulales bacterium; assembly: GCA_016936015.1. GTDB lineage: Bacteria > Planctomycetota > Planctomycetia > Pirellulales > Thermoguttaceae > JAFGPV01. Next base: position 984 of record JAFGPV010000085.1, on the reverse strand, counting down.
CTGGGGTGCAGAGAAACTTGATACGCGGTTCTCTTTCTTCCCACAAACGGAGAATATCCGCCGATCCGTCCGTCGAACAGTCGTCGATCAAGAGTAATTCCCAGTCCGAGAAGGTCTGGTTGAGGACGGACTGGAGCGCGCGGTCCAGTGTGGACCTGCCGTTATAGACCGGCATAATGATGGAGATCAACGGGCAATGACCATGAACTAACATGATGGAATTCAACGCCTATGATTCCTATGCTGGGTTACGTGATGAGGCAAACCAGGAATGACCCATCGTGCCATGCTCGAATCTGCGCAATATTGTCCATAATCTCAATATCGGGTCGTGTCCCTGGAATCCCCACAATCGGTCTTGCTTGAATTGTTGCTCTTTTCCGGGCTGAATTGTTGCACAAGTTGGGGCCTTCAAGTGCCGGTTTTTACGGTACCGCGCGGGAATTGTTGTGGGTGAATTGTTGAGCACTTTGGGGGTGTGAAGTCTGTTTGCAGCGGTATTTTTCGATGTCCGGCGATTTTTTGCTCGGTTCGGCTGAAGTGAGTTTTTGACGTTTTTTAATTCCACTCTGCAAGGCGGCTTTGCGTTGTTTCTCGGGAAATGCGATGTTTTTCGGGATGGAATATTTGCCGCCGGGAGTTGGGGAAGGATTGAATTGTTGCGTGCCGGCAGGGCACTGGCGGAGCCAGTGGCACACAAGCGGACGAGTTGGGAAACTCGTCCTACGGGGTTGGTCAACGGCATAGGCGTTTGGAACACTTCGGGGGGGTGGAGGCGGGGGGGTGTTGGCGGGCGGAGGGCGGCCGGCCGTTGGTTGGGGGTTTTATTGATTGTCGATGCAGCCCATGATCGTGGTTCCACCGCAAACACGGCGGTTCCAGCCGAGTTTGCTGGTTTTTTGGCCGTGGAACGGTTCATTGGCAATGCAGGGCTCAATAATTGCAAATTGGTCATTGCAAATTTCAAATTGCAAATTGGAGGAC
>JAFGPV010000084.1 GCA_016936015.1 Pirellulales bacterium | reverse complement strand
GACCACCGGCGCGGCCAAGGCCGTCGGATTGGTGATCCCGGCACTGAAGGGTAAGATGACGGGCATTTCGCTCCGTGTCCCGGTGCCCACCGGCAGCGTCGTCGACCTGACCTGCGAGATGGCCAGGCCGGTGACCAAGGACGCCGTCAACGCGGCGATGAAGGAAGCCGCTTACGGACCCTTGAAGGGCATCCTGAAATACACCGAGGACCCCTTGGTCTCCAGCGACATCATCGGCGAGCCGGCCAGTTCGGTCTTCGCCGCCGACTGGACCCAGGTGATGAGCGACACGATGCTGAAGGTGATCAGTTGGTACGACAACGAATGGGGATATAGCTGCCGCACCGTCGATCTGATTGAGATGATCGCCAAGCGGTAGTTCCTTTCCCTCTCCCTCTGGGAGAGGGCAGGGTGAGGGCAGAGAATCCTTGAGTGAAAAGGTCCACCGACGGCGCTGAGGAGACATCGGCCCCGTCGGTGTTTTTTTCGGGAATAGCCGAAAATTCGACCCCTCCCCCCCGGGTGTGTCGGGAGTGTTTGCATCCAGGAATAAAACCTGATATTTTAAATGCCGTTTGTTGGTGATTCCGGGGTCTCGGGGCCTTGTCACTTCCCGCGAAGATTGCCCGGTGCCAGATTTTTCAGCCCGAGTCGTTTCGCGTCATCCAGAGAGCTTCGCTTCATTCTTGGAGGACTTGAGCCATGTCCTGGTTGAAATGTCTTTCTGCCTTGATCCTGTTGGAAGGTTCCCTTGTTTTTTCAGCGCGGGCGGCCCAGCCCGTCTGGACCGGCGGCGGCGCGAACAATTATTGGAGCACTTCGATCAACTGGTACGGCGGCGTGAAACCCGCAAACTGGGACTACGCCCTTTTTACCGACCAAAGCCAGTATCAGTTGGCCAATCTCTGCGACGTTCCCGGATTGAAGTTGACGCAAATCAAGGTGCTCAATCCCGCTGATACGGTCGTTGTCAACGGCCTTTTTTTCCTCGGAAATTCCAACGGTTTCCGCGAAGGCGGCGGGATCGACATGAACGACGCCACGCGCGACGTGATCCTCAATGCCGACGTGGGTTTCCACGCCATTCAGGATTGGATCGTGAAGTCGGGCCGCACGCTGACGGCCACCGGCACGCTCTTTGACGATGACGAGTTGGACCACGAGAAAACCCTGCACAAGGGCGGTTCCGGTACGTTGGTCCTCGGGGGAGAGACCAACAATTCCAAGGTGTTTCTCCAAGTCAACGCCGGCGTGGCCGAGTTGGCAAAAGCCAGCGGCCCAGCGGTCCACGCGGTCGCAGGGATCAAGCACATCGAGTCCGGTGCAACCCTTCGCCTGGCCGGTTCCGGCGGTGACCAGATCCCCGACAACGCGGGCATTGCGGAACTGTATGGGACCTTCGATCTGGGCGGCCGCAGCGAAGGAGTCGACGTCATCAGCGGCAACAGCGGGGGCGTGGTGACCAACTCCGGCGCCGCCGACGCCACCTTCACCGTCGGGACCGACGGCGGCTCATGTTCCTTTGCCGGCCGGTTCACCGACGGCGCCTCGAACAAGCTCACGCTCCAAAAAACCGGCGCCGGCGCCTTGACGCCGACCAACGCCACCAGCACGTTCACCGGCGGCGTCCACGTCAGCGGCGGCACGCTAACTGTCGGTTCTCTTGCCGATCAAGGACAACCGAGCGTTCTCGGCAGCGACGGAACCATTGTTCTCGAGGGCGGGGCCGATCCGGCCACGCTCCAGGTCACAGGCAGCAACGTTTCCACGGACCGGAATTTTTCCGTCGCTTCGACCGGAATGAATAAGATCAAGGTCAACTCCGGCTGTAAATTGACGATCCGGGGTTCGGTAACCGGCGCCGTGGCCGGGGCCAAGCTGCTGAAAACCGGCAGCGGCGCCCTGACATTGTCGGGAGAGAACGTCTTCAGCGGCCCGACCTGGATCCTGGGCGGCACGCTGGAACTGGCCGGCGGCTCCACGCTAGCCCCGGCGGAAGACGTTTCCCTGGCCGTAGCGACGAAACTGAAAATTTCCGGCGGACAGCACGCCTTCGGCAATCTCGACGGCCTGGGAACCCTCGAAGTCGCCGCCGGATCGCTGACGGCCTCCAGCATCACCGTGCCCACCCTAAAAATCGGCGCAGGCGCCGCGTCTTCCCACCCCGTCCCCGAACCCTCGACGGTCGTGCTGCTGATCGTCGCCCTGGGGGGAGGGTGGTGGATTTTTAAGCGATGTATTGCCGATTCCGGCCGTGATGGAAGGACACCGTTGAATCCCTGATGCGGCAGGATGCCGCATCTACTTTTTTCTGAGATCAACGCGGATTCACTTCCAGAACCTTGATCTTGAGTTTTCCCACCACGTCGGCGATGGGAAGGAAGCTGCTGTACAGGGTGGTGCCGTCAAGACTGCTTTGTCCGAGTTTGAGGTGGGCGCCGCCGATGCCGCCCCGGCCCAGCGTGCCGTCCAGGGGGATCCACTTCTGGCCGATGTGCGCTTCGGTCCACATGTGGTAAGCGAACTCTTGGGATCGTTCCACATAAACCAAGCCTACGGCAACCCGGGCGGGAAGACCTCGGGCCCGGCAGAGCGCGGCCAGCAGGACGGCGTGTTCCGAGCAGTCGCCCTCGCGGCTTTCGGCCACTTCGGCCGCGGTGGAGAAGACCTGCGAATAGTCCGTCAGCCGGATATAGTTCTTCACAAAATGTTCCAGGGCGACGGCGATCCGCCAGGGATCGGTCTCCTTGCCGGCCGCCTCCCGGGCGAGTTTTTTAATCCGCGGATCGTCGCTCTGGACGTTGCCGTTGGGCTTGCGGTCCTCCGCCGTGGGCGGGTCGGCGGGGGCGTCCGGGTTGTCGGGCCGGCCGGGACGCACGGCATAGACCGTGATCTCGGCCGTGTGGGCGTCGATGCCTTTCACCCGCTGTGACGGCCCTTTGGGAAAGACCTTTGCCGGGTCGCCTCCCGACAAGTGGACGCGATAACGGATCTTTTGGGTCTCGTGAGCCTGCGGGATCGGCCGGTCGACGGGGATCGCCGTTGCGGAGAAGATGTCGATCGTCGGCCCTTTCTCCGACGCCAAGGCCCGCTCTTTGGTCGTGCGGACCGCCTCGAAGAGATCCCGCAGGGAAACCTTCCACGTTTCGCCGGCCTGATCGACCCAGACGGTCATTTGGTCCTTCTGGCCGTCGAGGAAAAAAACCTGGACCTCGACGCGGAGCAGTTGGCGAGGGCCGTCGGGCAGTTCCACGTTTTCCCAATCCCGGGCCTGGATGGCGAGCCTCCCGACTTTGAAATAGGGCGCAATCAGGGCCTGGAGGGATCGTTGCTGGCCGGGCCGGAGCGGTTCGGCCCGCAGCGTTTGGTCCAGGGCGTCCAGGCCGCGGAATTCCGGCCGCCACTCGAGCGACGTGGGATGCCCGGTTTTGCCGGCGGTCTCGGTTTCAATTTCGAGGTACTTGCCGACCACGCGGCCCCGCCGCCGCACGGGCCGCTCACCGATCTTTTCCAGGGTCTCGAAGCGGAGCAGCTTTCCGTCAGGTGTTTCTACGTTGGTGAAGTGGAATTCCACCTTGCTTTCCTGACCGGAACGCAATACGTCGAACCGTTGCCAGCCCTCGGTGCGGACGACGGGTTGACCGTCCTCGGTCTCGTGAAACACCTGGGTCTGCTCGGTGCCGACGCGGGCGCCCTTCAGATAGCACACGTACCAGGTTTCACGCTGCGGCACCGCGGATGTTTGCTTCGCTTCTTGCTCCTTGGCGGCCGGACGGCGGCAGCCTTCGCCCGGGATGAGCGCCGCCAGCGCGACCGCGCTCAGCGGGAGAAGGTAATTAACTCGTGCGGCGGGAGAGCGACGGCTTGGCATGGCAAGGTGTTCCTATCGCAAAAAGTGTAACGAAAAACCAGAAAGAAGGCTACAGGGTTTCTCCTCCAACTCTTCGTGGATTGGAGAATCGTTTGGAAAATCATTTCTTCTTGTCCGGCGGAGCGGCTCCGCTTCGGCAGAGGCGCGGTTTGGGTGCTAGATTTCTTTTAGAAACATGCCGCCGACCGACCGGGATTTTTTGCAACATCCCCGGGCGGGGCGGGGAATCGGATGGGACGCGGATTGCGCCAGGTGTGCCGGTTTTTCTGGCCGTAGCGGAATCGGCTCCAGCGAAAGTTCCGGAACTTGAATCGGTCGCGGCGTCCGCCGAAACCGTAACCTACGGTTGGATAGAAAGGCCGGGAAAAGGGGACGGGCCCCACGAGAGCAAAACGGTCTACAAGGCCGCTCCCGTCCAGTGGGACTAGTCCCCCTTTCCCGGAAGAAGTTCCCAGTTGCGGCTTGCCCGACCCCTTGACCGAGCATCGTTTCCTCCAGCAGAGCGCACTCATGGGTTTTATCAAACGATTTTTCCGCAACGTCTTTCGCGAAGGCGCCATGCCCGCCGGCACGAGCAGCTTCGAGCACCTTAGCGAGGAGGAGTTGGAAACGCACCTCAGCGTGGCGCGGTACGGCGATTACACGCTGTCCGACGCCGTCCGCCCCTCCTACGACCTCCAGGTGGTCCCCGCCCAGGGCTATCGCCACGACGCCTACCGCGACGAGCAGAGCCGCAGCAGCGTGCCGGTGATTATGGCGGCCGTCACCCGCGAACGGCTGTTCGAGACCTTCATGGACCTGCTGGAACCGCTGGGTTTCACCGTCGACGTGGTGCTGGAGACCAGTCACAACCGCGACCGTTCCGGCCATACCGATCTCTACCGCGAGCACATCGACCTGCCGGTGCTGAAGAGCATCCTCTATGAATATGAAGACCTGCTGACCAACGACGGCTGCACCGGCATCGCCGTGCTCAATCCCGACGTGCCTCACGAAATCCAATTCGACGAGCACAAGCTGCTGATTCTCTACGGCGAGCACCTGGCCGATTTCGAGTTGCTCCTGCACGAGCGGGGCGTCACCCTGGACGAACAATTAAAGTTCATCACCGAGGCCGAGCACGTCCACTCCTCCAGCGACGCCTTCACCCGGCAGTTCGAGGAGCTGAAGATGCGGCTGGGGATGGACGGCGAGTATTGATCGGGGAATTGCAATTTGCAATTTCTCCCTACGCCGGGACAGGCACTTCTTCAACCAGGCGTTCGATGAGCGTTTCGACCGCCTCGCGCTGTCCGCCGTGCAGGTAGCCCTTGGTGATCACCCGGTGGGCGAGCACGGGGACGGCCAGCGATTTGACGTCGTCGGGTACGGCGTAGTTGCGTCCCGCCAGCAGGGCCGAGGCCTGGGCCGCCCGGTAGAGCGCCAACGCCCCGCGGGGACTGACGCCCACGTGGATGTCGTCGCAACGCCGCGTGGCCGACACCAGGTCGAGCAGGTACTGGTTGATCGAATCCTCGACGGCCACCTGCCGTACGTCGGCCTGCAGGGCGACGATCTGCCCGCCGTCGAGCACCGGGCGGAGCGACTCGACCGGCTCCCCTTCGCGATGGCTCGTCAACACTTGCAGTTCCACGCTCCGCTCGGGATATCCCACCGGGATGCGGAGCAAGAAGCGGTCCAATTGGCTCTCCGGCAGCGGGTAGGTCCCCTCGAACTCCGCCGGGTTCTGCGTGGCGATGACCATGAACGGCTGCGGCAACGGGTGCGTCTGCCCGTCGACCGAAACCTGCCGCTCGCACATCCCCTCCAGCAGCGCGCTCTGCGTCCGGGGCGTGGCCCGGTTGATCTCGTCGGCCAGCAGGATGTTGGCGAAGATCGGCCCCGGGCTGAAGGTGAACTCCTGCGTCTGCAAGTTCAAGATGCTGCTGCCGGTGATGTCGGCCGGCAGCAGGTCGGGAGTGAACTGGATGCGGCGGAACAGTCCCGAGACGCTCCGGGCCAGCGCCTTGCCCACCAACGTTTTGCCCACCCCCGGCACGTCCTCCAACAGCACGTGCTCCCCGGCCAGCAAGGCGATGATCGTCAGCCGGATCACCTCCGCCTTCCCTAAAACCACCTGGGCGATGTTTTGTTGCAGTGACTGGATCCAAGATGGGGTGTTGTCGTTCATGGCCGTAGTATGAAAGTTTTTCCTCCCGGCGGCAAGTCCGGCCTGGCCCAGATCGTCAAACTTCACCAGCCGCTGGTCCGCCACTGGCCGAACCAGTTCAGTGCCCGCGGCTTTGCCCAGGTCTTCTTCCAAAACGCGAAGTGGCCCGGGCAAAGGCACCTCTGGTCTGCCGTGGCCGGCATCTTCAAGCACGAAGCCCAATCCTACATGGCCGCCCCGATCGCGGAGCGATCGCGGGCCCCCGGGATTTCTCAGTTGGTCATCAACAGTCGAAAAATGCACGGCCGGGTCCCCAGCCGGGTGGTTTTTATGGAAACTGGTTCTTTCGGGGTAAAGTGTTGCTCAACAAAATTCGTTTTTTCCACGTTTTTTTCTTGATGGCGCGCCCCCCTCGAGCAAGCCGCGGTTGAGGGGCGCATATTTTCCACGCGGGAAAAGGTATTTCTGATAGGTTGCCAAAGAACATAACTATACTATTGTATATTATAGCAAAACGTTGTAGGATAGCAAGCGTCATATTGGGCCACTTTGGAAAAAGACAAGGTAAAGACCGCCGGTCCCTGCTAATCACTAATCACGGCCTGACCCCAGGCACGCCCTACAGCAAACCGGGCCGTCCGCGGTTATACTGTTTTCAGGTGGCGCCTGGCGACTTTTCCTCATTTTTTTCGGTAACTTTTTCCTCCTTTTGCCTTTGTAGAGGAGTAGAGGAGTAGCAGAAGCCTATGGGTAAAGGGATATGATCCATGAATTCTGAAAACCGCTGTCCCCAGTGTGGGAAAGAACTGGCCGCCAACGCGCCCCAGGGACTGTGCCCGGCCTGCCTGCTGAAGGGCGGACTGAGGGGCCAGGCAGACACGTCGATCGGCGGCGATCCGGCGGAGAATGACGATTTTCCGCCGCCGCCGCCCGAGCAGTTGGCCTCCCGCTTCCCCGACCTGGAGATCCTCGAATTCGTCGGCCGGGGCGGCATGGGAATGGTCTACAAGGCCCGGCAAAAACACCTCGACCGCCTCGTGGCCCTGAAAATCCTCTCGCCGAAGATTGCCCGCGACCCGGCCTTCGCCGAACGCTTTACCCGCGAGGCCCGGGCCATGGCCCTGCTGGCGCATCCGAACATCGTCGTCGTCCACGATTTTGGTCAAACCGAGTCTCCCCTCTCCCTTTCCGGGAGAGGGGCCGGGGGTGAGGGTACGCTCTCCCCTCTCCCGACCAACCTTCGGTCGGTGCCCGGAGAGGGCCAGGGTGAGGGCAAGTTGTTCTATTTCCTCATGGAATTCGTTGATGGCCTGAACCTGCGCCACGTGCTCAAATCGGGAAAACTCTCGCCCCAGGAGGCCCTGGCCATCGTGCCGCAGATCTGCGACGCCCTCCAGTACGCCCACGACCACGGCGTCGTCCACCGCGACATCAAACCGGAAAACATCCTGCTCGATAAAACCGGCCAAGTAAAAATCGCCGACTTCGGCCTGGCCAAACTCGTGGGACAGCAATCGGGAAGTCTCCCCTCTCCCGACCAACCTTCGGTCGGTGCCCGGAGAGGGGCCGGGGGTGAGGGCAGTGTGAATGACGAGTCGCAATCATTGTCTTCTTATTCGCCTGACGGCCCTCACCCTAACCCTCTCCCAAAGGGAGAGGGGACCGAATCGGCACAACCGCTGACCGCCGCCGGCCAGGTGATGGGCACGCCGCACTACATGGCTCCCGAGCAGATGGAGCATCCGCAGGAGGTGGATCATCGGGCCGACATCTACTCGCTGGGCGTGGTGTTCTACCAGATGTTGACCGGCGAGCTGCCGCTGGGCCGATTCGCCCCGCCGTCGAAAAAGGTCCAGATCGACGTCCGTCTCGACGAGGTCGTCCTCCGCACGCTGGAAAAAGAGCCTCAGCGCCGCTACCAGCAGGCAAGCCAGGTCAAGACCGAAGTGCAAACCATCATCACCACGGCGCCGCCTTCCGCACAAGACAATCGAACCGATCGGCGTTCCCGATTGGAAGAATGGATGACCACGTTTCCATTTCCCTATCCGGAAGTCCGAGAAATCCACGCCCATTTGACCGATGCGGAGAAAAGAGAAGAGGTGCGGTTGTGCACCTACTTCGGTGTTCTTACGGCCTCGGTGTGGATTGCTTTAGGAATATGTATTGCCGTACTCGTAAATCAGTTTTACGGTTATCGAGGCCTGGAGGTTTTCCTGCCGGTTTTCATTCTCATTTCAATCCCGATGGCTTTTCTTGTCTCATTTTGGGGCCGGAAAATGCAATGGAACTTCCTCTGCACCACGGCCTGGGCACGGCAGCAAAAGATTTCACCCAATCGGAACAAGATCAAATCGGGCGCGGCCGGCTCTGCTGGTGCTTTGTTGGCAGACAAGGATGCCGTCGAGCAGGCCCGGCGGCAGGTCTCCGGCCCCGCCATCGGCCTGTTGATCACGGGCATTCTCGAATGGATCGTTGGGATTCTGGTGGTCTTGTGGTTCGTGTATGGAGCTGGGGCGTATTTCCCACCCGGGCCAAAAACCACACACTTCACGAAAGAGCTTTACGCTTCGAGGCATCTGTTCCCCATTGCACCGCTGGCTATCCTTCTCCTCAGCAGCTTCATGATCTTTGCCGCCTTGAAAATGAAACGGCTCCAGGCCTACGGACTGGCCGTTGCCGCCGGCATCCTGGCGATTATCATTTCGCCGGGCAACCTGATCGGCCTGCCGATCGGCATCTGGGCCCTGGTCGTTCTCAGCCAGCGGGAGGTCCGAGCGGCGTTCGCCAACGTAAAACAGACCTCCCCTCGAAGGACCAGGCGACTTACTTGGCTTCTTGCCGGGACAATCGGGACAATCCTGGTCCTCGCCTTGGGCGGAGCGGTTTTCGTGTACTGGGCACAGCGCCCGCAACCCGTGGGATCAGGTATCTCTCTCAATTCGCCTGATGGGCGCTATCGTGCAACTGCCCGTACTTGGCGAGCTATGCGCATCTTCGATGACGATCAAATCTTTTTCCGTCTCACCCTCCAAGCGCGGGGCGGATCATTCTTTAAGCGCTGGGACGTGCCCGTTCCGCATGACCGAATTGCTAAATCTTTTAAACCCTACCTACTCCAGACGCTCTCCCAGCGTGAGTTTTACAGCCATGTCGGTATTCTATGGGCGGATGATAGTTCCTCAGTTAAATTCGGCTTCCGCGGTCTTGAGGTTTTCGCTTTCAATCTGAAAACCATGACGGAAGATCCCCGGAAAATGACGGAAGACACATACGAAGCGGTTCTCGACGCCTGCGGCGATCTGCAAGGGTGCTTTGTGGACCTCGGTCACGGCGGACTCGTGCTCAGCGCCCCGGAAACCTTGGTTGCTTCACTGAAAGAGAAGGGTCAATTCAACAACGGCCATCCCCAGGTGACGGGCGAGCTGCTCGAGTGGATGGGCTGCAACAACGTAGATCTGTTCAAACGCCGCGGCGAAAAAGGCCTGCTCATCGTCAATGGCGTCGGCATCGGCTCAAGCGGGTCCTTGGACGAACTGACGCCTGAGAGGTTAGCCACAACAGGCGAGATGCTTGCCGAACTCACTGACCAGCGGGCAGCCATCCACCCGAAGGAACCTTTATTCAATTTCCTTGGGCAGGAACAGGACGAAGAAGTGAAATCGTGGCATTTTCGCACTCGAAGCGGCGTCGTTGGCGCGCTTGAGGTCGTCGAGGAAGATCCCGAGTTCAGCCGGATCGTCATCCGCTATAAACTGATTCCCGGCCGTTTCTCCCCGTCGGCGGTCAAAAAGACGCCGAAAACGGAACCGCCGAAAGACAACGTCAGGCCGGATGACCCGACAGACTCGCTGTCCGATGACGATTTCCTCTCCCCCGATCAAGTCGCCCGCGCCTTTCTCCGCGCCGTTGCCGACGGCGACTGGGAACGGGCCGCAAGGTTTGCCATGCCCAAGTACGCTGCCGATCACATGGGCGGCTGGCGCGAGTCCCGTATTCAGTGCGACATGTCGGGCATCGAGATCGTCGAAGCCTGGGCCGACGAGGAACATGCGCTGGCCGTCAGCACCGTCTTCAAGACTCGCGACGGGAAACGGAGCGGCTGTTTGGGAGTTGCCTTAATCAGGGACGTCATTCAATGGCAGGTTCGAGACGTCGACATGATTCCGAAAACCGCCGAGCATCGACATGTTGAAAAATTCCGGAAATTATTCCCCGGCGCAAAAAAACTCACGGTTTTTTCACCCACCTCCGGAGAAAAGACTTCTCCCGCCGTGAAACCCATCCCTCAAGAGGCGATTATGTTGCTGGACGAGACCAAGAAACTTAGAGAATCTCTGGTACAAATAGTCAATGAAACTGAGAAAAAGGGCGACCCGTCGGACATGCTTGAGAATGCAAAGAAAATCAATCGTCAAATCATGGAAAACAAAAAAAAGATGCAAGCCCTTTTGGAAGGCACGGCGGCGGAGAAACCAATGGCGATACTCCTGGACTTGGAACAAAGAATGGGTCGAATAGCCAAAGAGGGCGACCGACAAAAGTTGGATGCAGTCGTTGCGAAGCTGAAAACCGTTGGTAAAATCCTTGAGGAAACTATCTACGGTGAAAAGCCGGAAGAAAAAACCAAACCGTCATCAAACGACTTTACCCCTCCCGTGCTGTTGGAATGATGATGGGAAACAACCGCATGTCGTTTTCTCCCGCTCCTGAAAACACGAACGCCGGACACAATTCCTCGCAGAGCGATTTTGCCGCCACCCGCTGGACGTTGATCCTCTCCGCGGCCCGAGGGACGCAGACTCCGATTGCCGCCACGGCCCTGGCCGAGTTGTGCCGCATCTACTGGTACCCGCTTTACGCCTTCCTCCGCCACCGTGGGCACGAAAGCCACGAGGCCGAGGACCTCACCCAGGAATTCTTCGCCCGGCTGCTGGCCAAGGATTTTTTAAAGGGCGTGGAACCGCAAAAGGGAAAATTCCGGTCCTTCCTCCTGGCGTCGCTGAAGCATTTCCTCTCCGATCAACGGGACCGCGCCCGGGCCCGGAAACGGGGCGGCGGCCGAAAGGTCGTTCCACTCGATGGACTCGACGCCGAATCCCGCTACCGCCTCGAGCCGGCCCACGACCTGACGCCCGAGAAGATGTTTGAGAAGCAATGGGCCTTGGCGCTTCTGGATCGCGTCCTCTCCCGGCTGGAGGCCGAGCAGACGGCCGACCGGAAGGCGGAGCAGTTCAAAACCCTAAAAATCTTCCTCTCCGGCGGCCGGTCGGAGACCTACGCGGCAGTGGCCGAGCGCCTCGGCACGACCGAAGGGGCCGTCAAAACGGCCGTCCACCGCCTCCGCCGCCGCTACCGCGAGCTGCTCCGCGAGGAGATCGCCCACACCGTCGCCTCGCCCGAGGAGATCGACGAAGAGATCCGCTCCCTCTTGAACTGCCTGTAATATTAAAAAGTGATGCGGCATCCTGCCGCATCCATCATTCTCGTCACTCAATCTGTTTGCCCACCGCCTCGGCCACGCGGCGGACGAGTTCCATCAAGCCTTCGAACTCCTCGAAGGTGAGCGATTGGTAGCCGTCGCTCAAGGCCGTTTCGGGATCGGGGTGAACCTCGACGATCAGGCCGTCGGCGCCGGCGGCCACCGCGGCGGCGGCCATTGGGGCGACCAGGGACGTGTGGCCCGTGCCGTGGCTCGGATCGACGACCACCGGCAGGTGCGTCCGGTCGTGGAGGTACGGCACGGCCGACAGGGCCAGCGTGAAGCGGGTATGGGTCTCGAAGGTGCGGATGCCCCGCTCGCAGAGCATCACCTGCGGATTGCCCGCGTTGAGGATGTATTCGGCGGCCAAGAGCAGCTCGTCGAGCGTGGCGCTGGCGCCGCGTTTCAGCAGCACCGGCTTGCCGGCCTCCCCGACGGCCTCCAGCAGCCGGTAGTTCTGCATGTTCCGGGCGCCGATCTGGAGGACGTCGGCGTAGCCGGCCACCAGCGGCACGTCGCCTTCGGAGATGACCTCGGTGACCACGGCCAGGCCGGTCTCCTCCCGGGCGGCGGCGAGGATTTTTAAACCCTCTTCTTTCAAGCCCTGGAAACTGTAAGGGCTGGTCCGCGGTTTGAAGGCCCCGCCGCGCAGCGCGGTCGCCCCGGCGGCCTTGACGGCCCGGGCGGTTTGCAGGGTCTGCTCCGCGCTTTCGACCGAGCACGGTCCGGCGATCATGCCGAGGTGGCAGTTGCCCACACTGAGGCTGCCGGCGCGGACGACGGTCGGCTCGGGCTTGACCTCGCGGCTGGCGACCTTGTAGGGGGCCAGGATCGGCACGACCTCGGCCACGCCCGCCCCGCTTTCCAACGAGGCCCGATGCTCGTCGCGTTTCTCGCCGATGGCCGCGATCACGGTCCGCTCGGTCCCGTAGATCGGATGCGCTTTCAGGCCTAATTCTTCCACGCGCCGGATCATGTGTTCGATCTGCTCTTTCGTAGCCCCTTTTTTCATCACGACGATCATGGCCAGGTACTCCGGGGAAATGCGTTTTTTACCACCAATAACAGTATGTGAGGATTGTGGACGACATAAACAACTCCGATCGCCCTCTCCCTGACCCTCTCCTAAAGGGAGAGGGGATGAAAATAAAAAAAACCCCGCGACCTTTTCAGGTCTCGGGGTTTGGGTTTGTTTCGATTTGCTGGTTTAAGGCTTACGAACCTCCGCCGACCCCGCGACCCGGGCGGGTAAAGTAATACCAATAATAGGCGGTAAAATTGTAAGCCATGAGAACACCAACCTCTTTATTATCGCATAATTTTCAAAGGTTTCAAGAGCAATTTTGGAAATTTTTCCGATAAGGGATTTCCCCCGGTTCCCATCCCCGAGGGCATGGGAACCGGGAGAAAATTATCATCCTTGGATCCTCTTCGCAAGCGTCTTGCCTCCGAAAAGGACTCCCAGGGCGAGCAGGAGGATCAGCGTACCGGGTTCGGGAACTGGCGTCATGCTGCGGGTACCGGATAAAGCCATGGGTACTCCTTGGTTGGCGACGCCGAGCGTCAAGGGAATGGAATCCGGATTTTTACCGCCGGGAATCGGCATATCCGGGACGATATCCGAGGCGGAATTTTGGGCATCATTACCCAAAGAGGCGATCTCCGGCTCGGTCGATAAGCCGAGCGTCAGGGGAACGGACTCTCGTCCACTGTCGCCGCCGATAATCAACTCGCTTTGGGCGATGCTCGACGCGATGAGTTGGGCGTCGCCTTCCAGATGGGTGGTTCCCGGACCGGTCAGTGTGTCGAGTACCAGGGGAGCGGAACCCTCGGGGATCACGAACTCGGCGTTGTTGACGATCGACGGCCGGGAGGGACCGCCGCTCTCGCCGCCGGAGGCCTCCTCGCCGCCGGCCGCCGCCGCCATGCCGCCGCCGCCCGGCGGAATGAGTGTTCCGCCGTTAATGGTGATGGTACAACTCGGCAGGACGCCCGCGCTGTAGTCGAGGACGCCGGCATTGACCGTCAGACCGCCGGTGTAGCCGCCGCTGTTGGGACCCGAGAGGGCCAAGGTGCCGTCGCCGCCTTTGACAATGGCCAGCAGTCCGCTGCCGGCCCAATGGTCGCGGAGATAACCGGAGAATCCATAATTGGCGGAATTATTGACCGTGAGCGTGGCATTTCCTACGCCGGTCTCATCCTGGGTGTTTTCAATCACTCCGGTGCCGTAGGGGTCGGAGATGCCCGCCACGGTGACGTTATTGCCGTAAAGCAGGAAATGCGGCCAATAGCCGCCCGCGAAGGTCAGCACCGAGGAGGGGGCGATCTGGTTGGCCCCCTGGACGTAAACGAACGGGCTGCCGCTGGGAGCGGACATCACCAGGTTTCCGGGGACGGCGTATCCGGAGGTCTTGGCCAACACGAGGGCTCCTCCCGTCACGGTGGTGTTGCCGCTGAAGGTGTTTCCGGAGGGGCCTCTCAGGTACAGCACGCCGGGGCCGGTTTTCACGATGCCCCCGGTTCCGGTGATCGCGCCCGTCAGGGAGGCGTAGTCGCCGGAGGAGTAGGGATTGTCGTTCACCTGGATGGTGCGGTCGGCGCCGTTGAGGTTGATGCCGTTGCGGATCTCGGTCTCGTACTGGGCCGACGGCGAGTTGAGGAACATCGTGCCGGCCAGGTTGACGTAGCCGTTGTCGCCCCAGGTGAGGGTGCGTCCGTCGCCGTAGAGGTTGACGGTCATTTTGCCGCCGCCGGCGGAGAAGCCGCCGTTGTTCCAGACGAGGAATCCCCAGTCGTACCAGAAGCCGGTGTCGAAGGTGGCGGCGCTGTTGCTCTGAAAGACGCTGCCGCCATTGAGGACCAGGCAGCTTCCGGTGGGCAGACCGACGCCGCGGTCGGCCTGCAAGATGCCTCCGTTGACCGTCGTAAAACCGATCCAGCCGACGCCGTCGCCGTAGGTGTTGGCGCCGGTAAGGGTCAACGTGCCGGGGCCGTTTTTCACCAGTTCGCCGACGGCGGCGCCGTTGGAAATCGCGCCGGAGATCGTCATATTGGTCGCGTTGGCATTGACCTCCAGCGTGCCGCCGTCAATGATCGGGCCGCCCAGCAGGGCGCTGGTGTTGTCCGTCAGCACGACCCGGCCGCCGCCGATGTTCAATCCGCCGCTGCACGCGACATTGGCGCCCAGCGTCAGAGTGTTCGTGCCGGGTTTGCTGATCGCGCCGGAGCCGCTGACGGGGGCGTTCCAGGTGATGTCGCCGGGGTTGCTGAGTTCCAGCGTGCCGTTATTGGTGACCGCGGAGGCGAGGAATCCCGGATCGGTCACGTTTTGCAGGACGAGCTTGCCGCCGTTGATCGTGGTTCCGCCGGTATAGACGATATTGCCGCCGGAAAGCGTGAGCGTACCGGCGCCGGATTTCGCCAGGGCGAGCAGACCGGTGCCGTACCTGGTGTTGCGCAGGTAGCCGTTGAAGGAGCAGTCAGCGGCATTATTGACGGTGAGCGTGCTGGTCTGGGTGACGTCGGTTTCGTCGAAGGTATTTTGAATCACCCCCAGGCCGGTGGAATCGGAGATGCCGGCCAACGTTTGGTTGTTGCCGTGCAGCGAGAGGTACGGCCAGTATCCGCCGGCGAAGGTGACCATGGCCGAGGGATTGATTTGGTTGGATCCGTTGAGGACGACAAACGTCCTGTCGGTGGCGGCGGAGATTGTCAGGTTGCCGGGGACGGCGTAACCCGAGGTCTTCGCCAGGATCAACGTGCCGTCGGTGACCGTGGTGGTTCCGGAATAAGTATTCCCCGACGAGCCGCACAGACGGAGGGTGCCCAGGCCCGTTTTGGTCAAGGACCCGCTGCCGCTGATGACTCCCGAGAGGGTGGCAAGGTCGCCCGAATCGAAGGAATTGTCATCCACGTGGATCGTGCGGCTGCCGTTGTTCAGATTGAGCCCGTTCAGGAGTTCCGTCTCGTAACGGGCGGTCTTGGAGCTTAATTTCAGGATCCCGGCGATTCCTTGCGTGCCGTCCGCGTCGCCAAAGTTGACGGTTGCGGCGGCGCCGCCGATGTTGACGGTCATTTTTCCGCCGCCGGCGGAGAAGCCGCCGCTTAGCCACTTGACGCGCCGGGCGTCGCTGCCGTAGGCCCAAAGGGGCTCCGCGTAGGTGATCGCACTGTTGCTTTGCAGTACGCCGCCCTCGAGGATCAGTCCGGCCCACCCCGAGAGTCCCAGATCGCGGTCGGCCTGCAACGCGCCGTCGGCGACGGTGGTGTTTCCGGCGCTGCCGTCGCCTTGGCCGTTTTCATTGCGGGCGGTGAGGACCAGTGTGCCGGTTCCCGTTTTTCGGATCGCGCCGGTCCAGTTGCCGGAGCTGAATGCCTGGACGTCGGTAATCACGCCGGAGATCACGGCCAGATCGCTGGAAGTGCCGGGGTTGTCCTCGACGTAGAACGTGCGTTCGGCGCCGTTGAGGTCAAGAACGTTCTCCAAGGTCACCGTGTTGGCGGCCGTGGGCGAGCCGAATTTCAGCGTTCCCTTGATGACGTTGCCGCTCGTGCCCCAACTGATGACGCTGCCGGCGTCGTTATTAATCCGCACGTTCAATGCGGTTGTGCCCGCGGCGAAGCCCCCGCCGCTGCTGGTGAATTGGAACGTGCCGCCGCTGGTGCCCAGGCTCCGGGTGAAACTGGAGGCGGTGTTGTTTTGCAGGACGCCGCCGGCCAGGCTGAGGAACCGGCTGCTGGGCAGACCCGCGCCGTTGTCGGCCTGCAAGGCGCCGGCGGAGATCGTGGTCGTGCCGCTGTAGGAATTGCCCGCCGTCAGGGCCAGGAGGCCGGCGCCGGTTTTAGTCAGTCCGCCCGTGCCGGAAATGACGCCCGAAATCTTGGCGTAGTCGGCGCCGGTGGCCGGATTGTCGTCGACTTGAATGGTCCGGGTCGAGCTGCCGAGATTAATGCCGTTCTGGAAATCGACCAGGTTGGCGGCCGATTGGGAGCCGAATTTCAGGGTGCCCTTGATGACGTTCCCGCTCGTGCCCCAGGAGAGCGTACCCGTGCCGTTGTTGACCCGGACGGTCATCGGGCCGGCGCCGGCGGCGAATCCGCCGCCGCTGGTGGTCCACTGGAATCGGTTGCCTGAGGTGCCCAGGCTGCGGGTGAAGGTGACGGTCCCGTTGCTTTGCAGGACGCCGCCGGCCAGGCTGAGGAACCGGCTGCTGGGCAAGCCCACGCCGTTGTCGGCCTGCAAGGCCCCGGCGGAGATCGTGGTCGTTCCGCTGTAGGTGTTGGCGCCGGAAAAGATCGTCGTGCCGGCGTCGGTTTTGGTCACCGGGCGGGAGCCGCTGATGACGCCGCTGAACGCGGCGGTCACGCCGCTGGGCGGGGCAAAATTGAGCGTGCCGCCGGTGGCGTTGATGTTGCCGCTGTAGTTCGCCGCCCCGGAAAACTTGAGGGTGCCGGTGCCGGTTTTGTAGATATTGCCGGGAGCGGCGCCGCCGTAGGTGTTGATCACGCCGCCGCCGTCGATCGGGCCGCCGAGAGTCGTGTGGCCCGAGCCGGTGATCGTCAGGTTGCTGATCACCGTGTGGACCGCGCCGTTGACGGTGAGCGTCTTCCCGCTGGCGACGTTCCAGGTCTGCGGGGCGCCGACGGTGACGGGCGAGTTGATCGTAGTGCTCTGATTGGCGGTGATGCCGCCGGCGGTGACGGTGAGATTGCCGCCCGTAAACGTATAGCCGGTGGCACTGACGGTCATCCCGTGGGCGATGGCGGTCCCGCTGATGGCAACCGCTCCGCCGGTGCCGTTGAAGGTGGCGTTGGTTTCCAGATTCTCCCAGGCGTAGCCGCCCCACTTCGCGCCGTCACCCGCCGCCCAGGTGCCGGCCCCGCCGCTCCAGGCGGCCGAGGCCATCGCGCCGGTGTAATAGGTGGGGCCGTTGACGGCCTCGGTCCGGTAGTGACTTTCAATGCTGCCGTAGGGAACAAAGCCGTAGCCGGCCTCGCCCCAACCTTCACTCCAGCTATTCTTGATGACCCAATATCCCCCGCTGGGGACCTCGGCGTCGTCGTAATAGCCCACGATCACGACGGCATGATCGATGTCATAAATGGGCGAGCGGTAGTTCGCCTTCAATTCCGCCACGGAGCCGTATAAATCGTTCCACGAGGCGATGGCGGTCAGCAGCGGACCATTGGTCTTCAGCTTGGACTTGATGTTGGTGGTGGTCGATGTAATGGCGCCGTCCCCGGCATTCTTCCAGACGCGGCTTTCCCACCCCGACGCCAACGGCCAATAGGGAGGGATGCCGACGTCGGGGCTGCTCGGCTGATAGGGGCATTCCGCCTCCGAGACGATGCCGTGGGTGGTGGCATAGTGCAGGGCGTCCATTTCATAGCCGCCACCCGTGCTCCCCATGTCGGGATTCGTCTCCCAGACGACTTGCTGTTCGGAGATGTCGGGATTAAAGGAAAAATCATTCCGGGTGAGCTTGTAATGGGTCTCGACGGTGCCCATCGATCCAAAGGCCCAGCACGTCCCGCCGAATTGGGATTTCACGGGAGTGAGCCAATTGTGACCCTCCACATTCCGCCAGTCAAATTCTTCGGCGGAGAGGGTGCACATCGGCAACAATGCGCCCGCCACAACAACGGCGAAGGCGCGGAAAATACTCGACCAAGACACGAAACGCCCTTTCATAAAAGACTCCTTTAAAAAACGTTCCAGAGAAAAGGATCCAAAATCAGAGAAGCGGCATCCTGTGGCGAATCAGGCGTCACTCATGACAACCCTTGCAAGAACACGCCTGGCGCGTAGTGAACTTTGGGCAAAACAATAGAAGCCTTTCCAGAAGAGCGGTCACTACCGTTCAGGCTCCAAAACGCTGCCTCACTACTTGGAGAAACAGGAGTAAATGAGTGACGATATTAAGATATCAAATATCGCAAATTATTAACTGGCATGAAATTTTGTCAATACCGATTGTCAAGGAAACTGAAATTTTCCCCGTTTCCCGCCTCGTTCGTCCCGTATGGACTTTGGGGAATTAACGTATGTTCTTCTGAATTTAAACCGATCTTCCATCAGAGAATTTTGCTCAACGGCCGGCGATGAAGCCGCAAGCGACTTCTTTCCTATTCCATCCGGGAGAGAAATTCTTCGACGGCGGCCTGGATCGGAGGGGATTGGAGAACGATCAGGGCCTGGGAAGAGGGATCGAACTCGATGGCCACGGTTTTGCCAGCGCTTCGCCAGGAGTCCGGGGCGATTGTGGTCTTGATCCGCCCGATCAATTCGGCGGCATCCCGGTTCTTGGCGAGCAGCTTGCCGACGGAATAGAACTCGATCTGACGGCAGGCCTGTAAAGCCTGCGGCGTGGTGACCTGGAGCGTCGTGGCGTCGAGGGGGCGGAAGTCCAACTTCAGTGGGCGGAGCAGTTCCCGGAGCGACGCGCCCAGCGGCTTGTCTTCGACGACGTAGGAGACTTCCATGTTGTCGGTCATGTTTTCGGCGGCCAGCCCGCGGCGGTCGATGAGGATGTCCACGCCGGCCTGGGCGGCCAGGTCGCCGAGGATTTGCACCAGGGGGGCCGGCTGGTGGAAGTTGGCGGAGACGTTGCGTTGCAGGGCCGGCCTGGCCCGGGCGGACGGCGTGGTCAGAGGGAAACGCGACGGGGGAAGCTTGCTCTGCAAGCGCAGTCCCCGGGCAAGACGGAGTTTTTCGCAGAGGAGCAGGATTTCTTGCTGCACTGCGTCGCAGTGCGTTACCCGCAGCGCGCCGTTTTCGGCTTGCAGGACGGCCTCGCCGCCGTGAGCCCGCCACGTCGTCGGGGCGACCAGGGCGCGAACCGTCGTAGCGAGGGATTCCAGGGCGCGTTGGTCCGGGCAGAGATCGTCCACCTTGTATCGCACCTCCCGGGCGTCCTCCCGGTCCTCGGGGGAAAGGGTGATCCAGACCTGGCCTTCGCCGGCGTCCGCTGCCAGACCTCGTTCGGCGGCGATGGCCTCTAAAAACTGCTCAAGAGAGGCATCGTGGAGGTGCAGACTGACGGGATCGCGTGGCGAGACGCCCTTCAGGCGCAGGGCCTCGGGGTCGATCGTCAGGGGCACATTGGCCAACGACGAGACCAACGCCAACGCCCGGGCCAGCGGCATCTTCGTCAGTTCCACCTCCGGCAGGATGGTTCCCAGGCGCTGGTCCACGTCCGTAGCTTCCGGGACCACCATTTTGACCAGCCGGACGGCGGAAGTCTCCGGCAAGATCGGCGTTCCGGCCGGTTCCGGTGCGGGTGCCTTAGCAGGCGGGGAGGGATGGGCCGGGACCGATTCGGCTGGTTTTTCGGCAGCTGGCGGTGCGGCGGCAAGTTTTGGGACCTGTGCCGTGGATTGATCGGGCGAAGGCACCGCAGGGGAAGACGTCGTGCTTTTCTCTTTCTCATCCTGAGCAGGGCGAAGGACTACCTTGTCATCCTGAGCGGAGCGTAGGATTTCTCCGGTATTTGACAAGGATTGGTGAGGAACGTTCTCTCCGACGAGATTCTGTGCTTCGCTCAGAATGACGGGATCGGCCGGTTTGGAATTCTGCCCGGCGGGCGCCGCCGCCCAGACCGCCCACAGCGTCAAGACCACCGCCACGGCGCCGGCACCGGCGCAGATCCAGACGATCTTCACTTTCACAAAGGTGAAGAGCCGCTGCCAGAGACTCGCATTGGAAACTTCTTCCGCGGCGCCGAGCGCTAAGTAGGTCTCGCCGACTTTATCCAGTGGCGGCGGCCCGGTTCGCAGGTTGGAGGGATAGGCGCCGGCGGCGGCCGGATCGGATTCGGGAGGAACCCAGCCCTCCGGCGGAACGATCTGCACCATGCTCCCGCACTTCGGGCAGTCGAGGATCTGACCGATCGCCTCGGGCCGCAACACGGCGATCCGTGCCCGGCAAGTCGTACAGTGGTTTGAAAATAGTGCCTTTTTCACGGGCGGTGGTTTCATCAATTCAGGACGGGATCCCGTGCTCAGAACAGCCCGAAGATTCTCTCTCCTCCTCCCTCAACGGAAGGGAGAGAAACCAACAACTCCCGAGAGGAATTATTCCGACGTCCTACATCCCCGTAGTCCCATTCTACCGTGCCGCGGGAGAAATGTCAGCTATTTTCAAACGAACCACTTCCGTTTGCCGTGTAATCTATACAAAATGGGGGTTGTGCTTTCTTTTGTAGGAGGCGGCTCCTGCCGCCGATGGCAACGATGATATGCCCCATCGGCGGGAGGGGCCGTCTCCTACAAAGCAGCCAGACAATTGGTTATGGGAATGCAACCGTTAAAGATCCGCCGCATTGACAGCCGCCGGGACGACTTGCGCCGGGCGATGGCCGAGTTGCGGGAAAAACTCAGTCCTCGGGGAAACGTGGTCAGCCCCTCGGGCCGGCAACGGACCGTGGAAGTCTTCGGCGAGCTGCTCACCCCACTGCAAGTCGTCAAGCAGATCTGCCGTGACGTGCAGGCGCTGGGTCTGGCGGCCGTGCTGGACTATACCGCTCGGATCGACCGGGCGACGCTGACGCCGGAAATGCTCCGGGTGTCGGAGGATGAACTCCGCCAGGCCCATGCCCAGGCCGATCCAGAGTTTTTAAACGCGGTGCAGCGGATTCGGGAAAACATCGACACGTTCCAGCGGGCGATCTTGCACCACGACGTCCGCGTCGATCGGCCCGGCGGGTATCTGGTGCAGCGGTATCGGCCGTTGGAGCGGGTGGGGATTTGCGTCCCCGGCGGGGCGGCGGCGTATCCGTCGAGTGTGCTGATGACGGCCGTGCCGGCGCAGGCGGCCGGGGTCCGGCAGCTTGCCGTGGTCGCCCCGCCCACGAAGTTCGGCTCCTACAACGCCGACGTGCTGGCCACGTGCCGCGAACTGGGCGTCACCGAAGTGTACCGGCTAGGCGGCGCCCAGGCCGTGGCGGCGTTGGCCTACGGCGTGGAGGGCGTGCCGCGGGTGGACAAGATCGTCGGCCCGGGCAACCTGTTTGTCGCCCTGGCCAAGAAATACGTCTACGGCGAGGTCGACATCGACTCGATTGCCGGCCCGAGCGAGGTGGTCGTGATCGTCGATGACTCGACGGATCCCGACTATACGGCGTGGGATCTGCTGGCCCAGGCCGAACACGCCCCCGGCGCGAGCATCGTGATCGGCTGGAACGAAAAGGTGATCAACGAGACACTGGCGGCGTTGGAGCGGCGGCTCGGCGAAGTGGACCGCGGCACGTTGGCCCGGCAGAGCTTGGAGGATTTCGGCGCGGTGATCCTCGCCCGGGACGCGGAGGAGGCCTGCGCGCTGACGGACGAGATCGCCCCCGAGCACCTGCACATCGCCACGGAGAACGCCGAGGAGTTGGCGGAAAAGATCCGCTGCGCCGGGGCCATGTTTTTAGGCAATTACACCCCGGTGGCGCTGGGCGATTACGCGGCCGGTCCGTCGCACGTGTTGCCCACCAGCGGCACGGCCCGATTCGCCAGCGGCCTGACGTGCAACGATTTCCTTCGGGCCAACAGCATTTTGCACTTCAGCCGCGAAGGGATGGGGCGGCTGGCCCCCGACGTGGAAGTGTTGGCGACCAAGGAGGGGCTGACGGCGCATCGGGCGAGCGTGGAAGTGAGAATGGAAAATAAGTAGGGTGCGTGAAACGCACCAACCTTTCGTCATTGCGGTGCGTTTCACGCACCCTACGGACTCCAGAAAATGTCATTCATTCGTCCCCAGATCGAAGCGATGGCCGGTTACGTGCCCGGCGAGCAGCCGCAGGACGGTGCGTTTATCAAGCTGAATACGAACGAGAATCCGTATCCGCCGTCGCCGGCCGTGGCGGAGGCAATTCGGGAAGCGCTGCCGCGACTAAAAAAGTATCCTGATCCGTTTGCAGGTGTATTTCGGCGGAAGGCGGCGGAGCTGTGGGGCGTCGGGCCGGAGTGGATCCTCTGCGGGAACGGCAGCGACGACATCCTGACGATCGTCACGCGGACGTTGGTGGGCGAAGGTCAACTGTTGCGGTTGCTGTATCCCAGCTACATCCTCTACCGCACGCTGGCGGAGTTGCAGGGGGCGCGGTTCGAGGAGGTGCACTTCAATGCGGATTGGAGCCTACCGCCGCGGTTTGGTGCGGCCGAGGGTTCGCCGCGGCTGGCGTTTCTGGCCAATCCGAACAGTCCCTCGGGCACGGTCGTGCCGCCGGAGCAAGTTTTAGAAATTGCCGAACGGTTGACCTGCCCGTTGCTGGTCGACGAGGCCTACGCCGACTTCGCCGAGACGAATTGCGTGGCGTTGATCCGTGAGTCGGAGAAGATCATGGTGGCCCGGTCGCTGAGCAAGTCGTACGCCCTGGCGGGGCTGCGGTTCGGCTACCTGATCGCCCAGCCGCACCTGATCGAGCAGTTCGTCAAGGTGAAGGACTCGTACAATTGCGACGCCTTGTCGATCGCCGCGGCAACGGCCGCCTTGGGCGATCAGGAGTGGCACCGGGAGAACCGGGCAAAGATCCTGGCCACGCGGCGTCGGCTTCTGCGGGAAATGCAGGCCCTAGGGTTTGTGACGGTCGATTCGCAGGCGAATTTCACTTGGAACACCCTTCCCGGCCGCGCAGTCAAACCTCTCTACGAGGAACTCAAACGCCGCCGCATCCTGGTCCGATACATGGACTATTCCGGCTGGGGCGACGGACTGCGGGTGAGCGTGGGAACGGAGGAGGAGGTAGACGTATTTTTTGAAGAGTTGAAGAGAATTATATAATGGAAAGGGGAATGACGAATGCCTAATGACGAATGACGAAAGAAATCCGAAGGCCGAATTTCGAACTTCGTCATTCGGACTTCTTTCGTCATTCGTCCTTCGAACTTCGTCATTCATTGAATATGGTCCGATCTGCGAAAATCCACCGTAAAACTACCGAGACCGACGTCCAGGTGACGTTGACGTTAGACGGATCGGGCAAGGGCGAGATCGGCAGCGGCGTGGGATTCTTCGATCACATGCTCACGCTGCTGGCCAAGCACGCGGGTTGGGATTTAACCGTGCAGGCGGCCGGCGACCTGGATGTCGATCAGCACCACACGGTCGAGGACGTGGGCATCTGCCTGGGCCAGGCGGTCCGTCAGGCGCTGGGCGAGAAGGCGGGCATCCGCCGCTACGGGCACTTCGCCCTGCCGATGGAAGAGGCGCTGGTCAGCACCGCGGTCGACCTGGGCGGCCGGGCGTTCTTCGTCTTCCAGGCCGAGTTTCCCTCGCCCAAGATCGGCGAGTTTGACAGCGAGTTGGTGGCCGATTTCTGGCAGGCCTTTTCGGTCAATGCCGCCTGCAACCTCCACGTCCGGCTGCACTACGGGCGGAACAGCCACCACATTGCCGAGGCGATCTTCAAGGCCACGGCCCGGGCGCTGCGCAACGCCGTCGAGATCGATCCCCGCCAGCCGGATATCCCCAGCACCAAGGGGAGTCTATAATCTTGCTTTTGTAGAAGCGGCATCTTGCCGCTTCTTTATTGGTTTAAAAGGGCAGGTCGATCTGCTTGGCGTTCCAGGCGACTTCGGCGAGGATCGGCGTCTGCGTGTGCCGGGTAATCTCCTGGGCGTTGGTTTCGATACTGGGATCGCATTCCGGCCGCGAGGGGTGATTGAGGACGATGCCGGCCACGGGCAGGCCGCCGTGCAGAGTCCGGGCGGCATGGAGCGCGAGCAGCGTGTGGTTGATGACGCCCAGGGCGTTGCGGGCGACGAGGATCAGCGGGTAGCCGAAATCGCGGGCCAGATCGGCGACCGTTTCGGCATCGCTGACGGGCGAGAGCAGGCCGCCGGCCCCTTCGACGAGGACAATGTCGCTGCTCCGGCGCCAGTAGTCCAGGCCGGTCCGGAGCAGCGCCGGATCGAGTTGTTTTCCTTCCGCCCGGGCGGCGAGGTGGGGCGCCAGCGGCGCCGTAAAGCACTGCGGGCAGACCCGGGAAAACTCGCCCGGCCGGCCGGCCGCCTCCCAGAGCTGGACCGCGTCGTCGCTCGTCAGCCGGCCGCCTTCGCGGCGGCACCCGCTGGCCGCGGGCTTGTACACGCCCACGCGGAGTCCTTTCTCCACCAGCGCCCGGGCGATCAGCGCCCCGACGTAGGTCTTGCCCACGCCGGTGTCGGTGCCGGTGATGAACAGCCCGTGATATTTCATTTAAACGGTAGGAGGTTTTTCATGCGGCCGATCACTCCGGGGGACTCTTTGGTTTCGGGCTTCTTCGGCTCGGGGGGAATTTCCGCCGTGGCGGCGTCGGGCAGGGGGACGTTTTCTTCGAGGAACCGCGGCCAATAGCCTTCCAACAGCCGGACGCACTGGCCCAACTGGCCGTTCTGCAATTTCATTTCGGCGGAGGTGATCAGCTTCGAGAGTTCCACCAGTTCCTCCTTGTTGAAGGCCAGGTCGAAGAGTTGCACGTCGTCGATCCAGACCTCGCCGGCGCCCATCATGTCGAACCGGGTACGGAGGTCCGTCAGGCCTTCCAGGGGCAGGTCGTCCACTTTGAAAATATATTGTGCCCACTTGTCGGTCAGCGGAAAGGCCTGGGGGACGTCCTCGGCGGGCCGGCCAACCTGGGCGTAGCGGTAGTAATCGCGGCCGTCCAGCCGCCCTTCGATCGCCAGCCGCAGCGGAGGTTGGCGATTGGCCTGGGCCACGCGGAGCCAGACGGACATCCACAGGCGTCCGGTGCGGGGCGGAGAGAAGGTTCGGCTGACGAGGCAGGCGATCGGGCCGGTGCTGACCATCCGAACCGACTGCTTGCCGCTTTGCGCCGTGGCCGGGTCGAGCCGGATCGTAACGCCCTCCTGCACGGTCGCCGCCCAGAGGGGGACGGCGCCATGATCCGCCGGAGGTTTTTCGAAATCGGAGTTTTCCAGGCCCGGGGCCGGCGGCGGGGTCCACAAGGCAACGGCCCGGGCGCCCAACCGGCGGATCGCTTCGCTTAAACCGGTGAGGACCTCGGGGGCGAAAGAGACTTGCATCCGGGTCACCTGTACCTGGGGCTCGCTCAGGCGGACCGCGAGGAAGTCGTAGGGTTCCAGGTTCACTTCCCAGAGCAGGGCGCCCTCTTCGGACTTCAGCGGAGGGACGGTCCGCCGCGAGGTGAGTTCTTCCACGCGGCACGCGCCGGTGGCGGCCAGGCGGAGCCGCAGCTTGGCGGGAAACGGGGCGTCGTTGACGGCGTAAAGATAGGTCCGGCCGGCGTGGACCGCCCGGCGGACCGTCACCGGCAAGGCCGACGTCTGCTCGTCGAGCACCCGCTGGAACCTGACCGCCGGCAATGCCCGATAGGCCGACAGCAGGTCGCTCAAGAGCTTCTCCCGGCCCAGCGGCAGGAGCCAGCCCCCGGAGAACAGGCATTGCGGATCGAGCGTGGCCAGGTTGTGGATCCAGCGATGTCGGAGCAACGACCGGCTCGGCGCCGGCTGGGCCAACAGGCAGGTATAACTCGGCTTGATGGGACTTCGTTGATCAAAGGAGGGGAGACGAAGTTCGCGCGGGGGGGAGAAAAACAGGCCGCCCGGCCACGCCGTTCCCTGAAAACAAGAGTCGGCGTCGCCGAGCTGGCTCAGTTCCAACTCGAAGGCCTGGGCGGGCAACTCACTGCTGGGAGCAAGCCGCTCGGGGCGGAGAAAGACGATCGGGCAGGGCGCTTGATAATGCCGGGCATCGAAACCCACGCGCATGAGGGCGTCGGCCAGCGTCGTGCGGCGCGGGAGCATGGGGCGCAAGGCGCCGGCCGTCTCCGAGGCGTCGAGCATCTCCGCTCCCGCCAGGTACAGCCGGGCATCGGGGCGGAGGGCTGCCAGTTCCTCCTGGAGGCGGCGGTAGAATTTGCCCAGTTCGGCGGCCCGCCATTCCAACCACCGGTGCCGCGGGACGTCCTCGCGGAAGAAGGCGGCCCTTTGGGCGAAGCGCCGCGGACCTTCACCGGGGACGCGGATCTTCGTCTCCCGTTGAAATCGCGCGATCGTCGCGTCGTCCAGTCCCCACTCCGGCCCGGGAAGTTGGGCATAGCCGTCGCCGCTCAGCCGTACGGCCACCCCGGTAAACGAAGGGTGCTGGGCGTAACGCTGGAGCACCTCGGCAAGGACTGCAGCCATCGCCTTTTGCACGCGGGGATGGAGCACGTTGTAATAGGGAGCCAACCCGCGGTGCGGCGGGCGGACCGCTTCCCAGGGCTTGCCGTCGGGGCCGATCCACGCCAGGCCATCCACCTCGGGACCGCCGCGGCGCAAGAGGACCTCCAGTTCCGGCAGCGGGGAGGAGAAATCGACGGTGGGAATCAATTGCATCCCCTCGCGGTCGAACAGGCGGAAGAGCATCTCCAGCACGTCCTTTCGCACCGGGTCCTGACCGGAGGTGAAAAACGCGCCGGTGTCGTAACGGGGCGTGGGTTCCAGCCGGGCGCTGGGGTAGATCGTGCTGCCGTCGGCCAGCACCGTGAGCATCAGTCCGTTGTAGCCGACGTGTTGCAGGTATTCGATCAGCCGGGCGCCGCCTTCGTAAAAGGTGTTCCAATCGTCCAGGCTCCGCCCGCTCCATTGGTCGAACGACTCGGTGGCGCCGAAGTTCTCGGGAAACAGGGGACGGTCGAGATAGGCGGCGGCCAGGCGTCCGCTCCGCCGCGGCGAGTAGTTCGGCGCCCAGGGCAGGTGCTCCCCGCCGGCCAGGACGCGGATCTTTCCGTACACGGCCGGCGACCGGCTGCGGAGATTGGTCATCAGCAACAGCGGCGTCGTGGTCTTCGGCCAGAAGATCAGGCGATGCGTAAGCAGCCGGGGCTTTTCCGCGGTCACGGACTCGGTCGGCGGCACGTCGACGCCGGAGTCCAGCCCGATCGGCGCCAGGGCGCCGGCGGCGTTCGGCTCGACGATGCTGACGCCCAACGTCTGCGGGACGTCGCTGGGATACTCGACCTCCAAGAGGTGCGGCCGGCCGGGTTGGCCCACCGGCAGGTAATACGCCTCCCAGCTTGCGTCGGGCGACTGCCGGCTGGGCCGAAGCTGCACCAGATCGCCCAGCGGATGCCGGAAGGATTGCAGGTTGCCGTTGCCCAACGGTCCTTTCCAGAGGTGTTGGATCTTCGAAAGCGAGAACGACGGGAGATGCTGCAACTGCTTGCTGAGGACCTCGTACCAGCGGGAGTTCGCCGGGTCGATCTCCACCAGCGGCGTGAACTGGCCGGCGGCGTGGGCCGCGCCGAGCGACGGCCGGGGATCCAACACCAGCACCTGCACGCGGCGCTCTGCCAGGGTCTTGTTCCATTGCAGCGGCTGGCGGACCGCCTTGGACCACGACGGATTGTTGACCGCCGTGAGAATCACGTCATACACGCCTTCGCCCTCGGGCAGGGTCACCTCCAGGGGGATTTCCGTGGCATCCTTGGTCAGTTCCGTCTGGGAGGACGAATGCTCCTTGCCGTCGACGGCGGAGAGAACCTGCACTTTGAGCTTCACCTGACCGCCCTCGGGCGTCGGCAGCAGATGCGGCTCGACCGTGAAGTGGAAACGTTCGCCCGGCGAGAAGATCAGCGCGTCGCGCTCGAAGGCCACGCGGAGCGAGTCGCCCGGCGTGCGCATCACCAAGAGCCGGTTTCCCCGGTCGTCCAACTCCTTATCGACGAAATCGTGGAGCAGGTCGGCCAGAGGAATTTCGACGCGGAGCGGATCGTCGGCCGCCGCCCGGGCCGAAAGCGCGACGCTCAGCTTCGCCGTCCGTGGGGCCTCGACCCGCAGATCGACGCCGTCGTAAGCCCGCGGACTCCGCTGCCGGATCATCAATCGGGCGCCACGGTTGGTTTGCCCAACCGTGCCGTCTGCACTGCTGGACAAGCCAGCAGCGGCACCCGACTTTTTGTTTTCATCCTCCTCGATCCACATCGACCCCGGCTCGTCGGCCTCGATGCCCAGCGGCCGGGGTTCCGCCAGACGGCCTTCATCGATCCTCACCAATCCCTGCCACTGCTGCTGGCGTCCCCCGCCCCAGGAGATCCGCAACCGAAGCTCGTCGGCAAATGCACGAGGGATCAGTGTAATAAAGAAAACCGCCAGGAGGACAGACATTCTTGTCTGTCTCCTCATCCTTGTCTGTCTCCCCATCGGGCAAAAATGCGACAGGCAGGAATGCCTGTCCTCCTGAGCGCAGAATATACCTTCCGCCGACGGCTGCGCCGCCGGCAAACCATGACCCCGCAACGATTTCAGACCTCCCTGTCCGAACATCGTGATGAACCGTAATGTTGCCTCAACGCCCGGGACAACCGCCCCGGGAGCGGAGCGCGAAATCGTACACCCCCGGGACCGCCGTCCCGGGGCGTTATACAGTTTGGCCTTGGTTTGAGTATTTCAAATTCTCAAACAATCGGGGGGAATTATAGCGAGAGAGGGTTTTCCCCTTCCATGCCGAAAATGGGTATATTTAATGAGAAGTTTCTCTGAAAGCCTCCCGTTTCCGGCAAGATGCGGACTTTTGGAAAAATAGATAAAATATATTCTGATGTCATTCCCCCAATGTTTCCAAGCCGAAGTTTCTCGACTGGCACCCCTGTTTGCAGCCGCGGAAGAGGCCGATAAGGCATTCCATCAATCTTGGGAGAACGGCAAGAAAAAACATCGTTCACAGCGACAAAAACAAAGCGATCTCCATGATCGGATGCTCGACCGTTTCCGCCAAACCACTCGGACAATCGACCGGATCGTTGCAGATGCATTCACGGAGGCGAAAAAAGGGGATCACTCGAAACTACCGTCCCTCTTTGCTTATTTGGCTCTCCCCGGCCGCTATTTCCGGTCGGGTTATCAACGAGCCGATATCTGGCGATTCGTAAAGAAGCTCCCCTTGGACGAAGAGCAGCGGAATATTTTGTGCAGAATTATCCTTTCGCAGATCGAGACCGCGGGACCGGAATTCGTTGAGATGACCCGGGCCGTCCGGAGAATTAGCACGATTCCTTTCCGGAAAGAATTAAATCATCTTTTAGAGTGCACGTCTAAAGATTACATGATTCTACGCATCAGGCGCATTCTGTCCATATTAGAGTCGGGGCTCCCGTAACACGCGTAACCTCATCCAACGGTTTCAGGTCTTTTGGATTGTTCTCTGGCTTCATTCAACCCAACCCTTGCACAAGCACGTCGCCGAGCGGCGGCAGCTCGCTGATCCGGCCGCTGTAGAGGGTCTGCTCGTAGAGGACCAGGGCGTCTTGCAGGCATTCGACCACTTCCTGGCAACGGGAGGCGACGTTGTTGACCTCCCAGCGGTCGTCGGGCTTGGCGTACAGTTCGCCTTCGCCGACGTTACGCAGGAACCAGGCGGGCGTACGGATGGCGCGATCCTGGTTCAAACCCCGCAGGGCAAGGCGGTCGCGCAGAGGATCCACTTCTCCCCGGACCACGGGCAGCAGGTCGGCGGCCGTGGGCGAGTGGGGGAGCGGTCCTAATTGACACCATTGCCAGAGCGTGGCCCAGAGGTCCGACGGTTCCGTCAGGACCGAACTGCGGCAGGCGGCGCCCAGGGCGTCGGGGAACCGTAAGAAGAGCGGCACGTGGACCAGTTCGCCGTAGAGCGCCTCGTCGCAGGGACCGATCCGGCGATGCTCGCCCAGCGGGAATCCCCGCGCCGAAGTGAGCGCCAGCAGCGTTTCCCTGGCGGCCGGTTGTTTGTCGAAGAATTCCAGGAAGGCGTCGAGGCAGGAATCCAGCAAGGATATCTGCCCGGCATAGGATTGCGTAACGCCCAGCACGTCGTCGGGATCGTAGTCCTCCGGCAGCCACCGCTCGGGGACCTGGGCCGAGGTCGGCACGTCCGGATCGTCTTCGTCTTGATAGGTGCGGCGCCACGACAAGGGCGCGTCCCAGGTGGCGCCCAAGCCGCCGAGGTGACACCAGAGGAAAAACGATTCGCCGGTGACGTCGTCCAGCCGTTCGATGATTTCCTCGAAACAGCGGGCAAGATGGGTTCTCTCGGCGTCTTCGGCCGTTTCGATCCGCCACGGGGGATCCAACGCAATCAGTTCCTCAAATTCCTCCGCACCGGGATGCCGGGAAATCTGCGGCTCGTCGCTTAAGAGCGTCGTTTTCAGTCCCGACCGGTTCAAGGCCGCAATCAGCGAGGGCCGGTCGGCCGGCGGCCCCTTCGGGCACAATGGATGCCACCCCCGCCAATACGAACGGTAAAGGTCGTCCAACTGCGGCGAATCGATCAAGGCCTGATCGAAGAGGAACGACTGGCAGGCCAGCCGGTTGAAGGCGGGGGTTTGAATCCACGCGTTGCCGTACGGTCCCAGATAACCCGCGTGCAGCCGATCGAAGACGAAGACCAAGACGTTCATGGTCCGATTGTAGTCGGAAGCGGACCTCAAGCGAAGAGGGGGAGTGGATGGTGAGGGAAGGCAACGGATGATGCCGAAAGGCAACGCCACAGCCGGCGGCTAACAGCCGCCGAGAAGTGCGAAAATCCCCCTCGGCGGCTGTTAGCCGCCGGCTAGTGTTTGAAACGTTGTTATGAAGAAAAAACAAGTTACACTTGTAAATGGAAATCCTGATCCTGATTCTCGGCATCGCGGGCATCGTCTGGGGGGCGGTGTTGCTGCGGCGCGGCGGTCTGCTGGCCGGGTGCCTACTGGTGATGCTGGCCGGCGCGTGCTTCAGCGTGCCGTTTTTCAAGCTGGAATTGGGGCCCGTGCCGCTGACGGCCGATCGGGTGTTGCTGGCGGCGCTCGTCGGTTTGTATGTTTTTTGGCGGCAATGTACTTCAGGAGGCCGGACATTTTTGTCTGGCATCAAGGCGACAGGCAGGAATGCCTGTCCTCCTGATGGAATTGGTCCGGGCCATTACCAGATGGGCCCGAAGCCGCTCGGTAAGCCGGAGATTCTGCTCTGCCTGTTGATCGCCGCGGTGACGGTCAGCATGTTTTCGGCCGATTATGCGAGGGCGGACTATCAACCCGTCTCGTGGCTGATTATTTACTATCTGATGCCCTTTACGTTGTATTGGATCGCCCGGCAGATGCCGCTGGACGAGCGGCATCTGACCGTGCTTTATGCCAGCTTCGCGCTCTTCGGCGTGTACCTGGCCGTCACGTCATTGGCCGAATACTTCGGGTGGTGGCCGCTGGTCTTCCCCCGCTACATTGTCGAGACGGCCCGGCAGGCGGAGCAGGAATTCGTGGGCCGGGCGCGGGGACCGTTCCTGAATCCGATCAGCAACGGCATCGCGCTGAGCATCTGTCTGGCCGCGGTGCTGATGCTCTGGCCCCGCGTCGGCCGCCGGGTGCAAGTCCTTCTGCTTCCGGCAGCGGCCTTGTTGTTGGCGGCGATCGGCGCGACCCTGACCCGCACCGCGTGGCTCAGCGGCGCGCTGGTGTTGGTGCTGATCGTCGGCCTGGCGATCCCCCGGAACTGGCGGCTGCCGCTGCTGACCGCCGGATTGATCCTGGCCGTGACGGTCGCGGCCGTGCATTGGGAGCAACTGATGACCTTCAAGCGCGACCGGGACCTGGCGGCCTCGAAGACGGCCGAGTCGGTCGCGTTGCGGCCGGTGCTGGCGCGGATCGCCTGGGAGATGTTCCTCGATCGCCCCCTGTTCGGCTGCGGGTACGGCCAGTATTCCGCCGAGCACTTGTACTATCTCTCCGACCGCTCGACCGGCCTGGTATTGGAGAAGGGCCGGGGATACATTCCCCACAACGTCGTCCTCTCGCTGTTGGCCGAGACGGGCCTGGTCGGCCTGGGGCTGTTTCTGGCGGTCGTCGGCTACTGGGCTCGCGACGCCTGGCTGTTGTGGAGCGACCGGTCGGCGCCGCTGGGCGTCCGGCAACAGGGCCTGCTGATGCTGACGGCGCTAAGTGTCTATTTCCTCAACGGCACCTTCCACGAAGTGTCGGTCACGCCGATGACCAACATGACCCTCTTCTTCCTGGCCGGCGTGACGGCCGGCCTGCGGCCGCAGAGCGAGGGCTGTAGGTTATGCTTCAGCATAATAAATACGTTCGAGAAAAAGGATTATGCGAAAGCGTAACCTACTTACTTCCGGCCGTTGCCTTGGAGTTTTTCCAGGGCGCGGCGGAAGGTCGAGCCTCGGCCGTTGGTTCCGGCGGCACATCTCGTAGAAGTCCGGGTTCTGGCGGGCGTTGCCGTGTAGACTTCGGTTGCATTGAAGTCGGAGGGAGTCGGGAGCGGCTTGGCCGGCATGAGGAAAAAGAAGAGTCCGAGTCCGGAGAGCAGGCCGCCGACGATCCCGCCGAGGGCGATGACGGCCCGGCCCGGTCCGACCGGCTTCGAGCCGGTGTCGGGGGCGTCAATGCGGCTGACGAGACTGGCGACGTGGGCGCCGGCCAGGGTGGCCCGGGCCTCGGCCAGGTTCTGCTCGGCCCGCTCGACCAACAGGGTGCGGTGCTTGTTCTCGGCGGTCTGGGATTCGTACACCGCCCGGATCTCGGCGAGCCGGGCCAGCCGCTGTTCGGCCTGGGTGAGCTGTTCTTTCAGCAAGGTCTGCCGATCGGCGTTCATTTTCAGTTCCACTTCGATGCCGCGGATCGCCACCGGCAGCTCGTCGTGCAGATGCCGGGCGATCTCAACTTCGGCGTGCCGGGCGGCTTTGGCCCGGGGATGCTCGGCCGTCATGCCGCCCAGCATGGTGGCCGTGACGAGCTGCGCGTCGATCAGGCCGTCCTTCAGACGTCGCAGGGCGGGCTGCGACTCCAGGAGCCGGTTGGGCGTGGCCACCAGGCGGCTGGGATTTTGTTCGGCGCCGCGGAGCACCGCCAGCAACTCGCCGAGGTCCTTGGCCGCGGTTTTGGCTTCGCGGAGTTGGTTGCGGGTCTCTTCCATGCTCCGCCGCAGGGCGCTGTCACCGGTGGCGATGTCCTGCATGGCGCGGAGTTCGGCCAGGTCGCCGCCGACGCGGGTTTCGGTCTCCGCCAGGAATTTCGTCGATTCCGCCTGGTCGGATTTGGCCAGGGTCACGATCTTGACCAGCTCCGTAATCATGCTCTGCGCCTTGGCGTTGCGGAGTTGCTGGAACCGGGTTTGAAGCTCCCCACAGAGCGCCTCGCTTAAGGCGATCGCCCGGTTGCGGTCGGCGTCACGGACGGTCAAATAGAAGACCTCGGTCTTTCCGAATTCGGCGCCCTTGGGCGGAACGAGCTTGACGAGCTTACGGAACTCATCAACGTCGCGGGCGGTGGGATAATCTGCGGTCGCAGAAGGGGACAGTCCCATTTTTTCTGCGAAAAAATTGGGACGGTCCCCGGGGCCGACCTGTTTCAAGGCGGCTTCCAGGACGCCGCGGCTGCGGGAAAGCTCCAACAGCGTTTCCTGCACCGTTTTCATTTCTTCGACCTGGGCGAACTTGCCCGGCCCGCGGTCGTTGTTCGATGCCTCGTTGCGGACGATCAGCGCCTGCGAGGCCTCCCAAGTGTTATTCTTGAAGACGGCGTAACCGGCCGTCAGCAGGCTGACGGTAAGCGCCGGCAGCAGCCAGAGTTTCCAATGGGTTTTCAGGGCGTGCAGCAGTTCTTGAGGAGTTCCGAAAGGCAGGGCGGCGTGGTTCATGGGAGTTTTGATCTGCGGCGGGAAGGGAAAAAGCCAGTGGCGACGAAGTTGATGATCGTAACGAGCAAGCCGGCACAGGCGGCGGGAAAACGAAGTTGTAAAACATAGTGATGCAAAGCCGATGCCAGTGGCGGCCGTCCTGGCTCCCTGTTCCTATCTCCTTGTACCGCATGCGGTTGCAATTTCAGTTCTCCCCGGCATGCAGCCCGTTCTTTTTGAACCGTTGCATTCCGTCCGCTCGATGTTGACCGGATGCAACACGTTTTCGTTTTTTTCAACAATCCCCTGGGAAATCGAGTTGCATCGGCGGGGGAATAACCGAGAGTTGAACGAGATCCATCGATGGCATCATCAATAAAGGTGGGACAGGTTGCCAACCTGTCCTACGGGTAGATTCCCATGCAAGTGGTTCCCTTCAACAATCTTGAGGAATTGGCGCCCTATGCGGACGCCTGGGACCGGCTTTCGGCCGGCGTGCCCTTCCGCTCGTGGACCTGGCTTTCGACGTGGTGGCGGCATTACGGTCCGGAAGCGCCGGAACCGGGACACAAGGAGCTTGCCGTGCTGGCCGTCTTCGACGACGGCGACATGCTGGTCGGCCTTGCGCCGTGGTACTGGGAGATGCACTTGACGCAAGGCGGTGCGCTGAAGATGCTCGGCTCGGGCGAGGTCTGTTCCGATTACCTGACCGTGCTGAGCAGCCGCGGGCATGAAACCGACGTCGCACTGGCGTTGGCCGAGTTTTTAATTGTCGAGAACTCCCATTCGCCGGGCGGCAATCTGGTTTGGGACCTGCTGGAACTGACCGGCGTGGATTATCAGGACCGGCCGGTGCAGCGGCTCGGCGACGAGCTTTCGGTCTTGGGCTGCACCCTTCATATGCGGAGCACCATTAACTGTTGGCGGATCGACTTGCCGACCCGGTGGGAAGCCTATACCAAGACCTTGTCGAAGAAATTCTGCAGCGAGGTGGAACGGTTTGAACGGAAGTATTTTGCCTCGGGCAAGGCGGTAATGCACGCCGTCGACGGTCTCGACCGGTTGCCCTGGGCGCTCGACCTGCTGATCGACCTGCACCAGCGGCGGTGGCACTCGCTGGGCCAACGGGGCTGCTACGCCTCGCCCCGGTTTTCGGCCTTCATCCGCGACGTGGCTGCCCCCATGATGCGGCAAGGGCAATTGCAAATCCTCTGGCTGGAGATCGACGGCCGGCCGGCAGCCGTGGAATTTCAACTTGTCGGCGGCGGCGGGATTTACGCCTATCAAAGCGGCATCCATCCGGAGATGGCGAAGTTCCATCCGGGCAAACTGTCGAACATGGCGTCGATCCGCCGGGCCATCGAGCAAGGATTCCGGAGTTTCGATTTCCTCCGGGGCGACGAGCCGTACAAGGCCCACTTCCGCGCCACGCCCCGGCCGAGCCTGGAAGTCCGCATCGTTCCCCACCGTTTTACGCCGCAATGGCGCCACCGGCTGTGGCGGGCCGGCGTTTCGGTGAAGCGGATTCTGCGTCAGGCACACTTGGTGAGGTAACGATTCAATAATTTTGTAGGAGGCGGCTCCTGCCGCCGAATTCGGTTCTTTCCCGTCTGATCGGCGGCAGGAGCCGCCTCCTACAGAAACATGAAAAACAAGCATGCCAAACACCACCCTTTTACGCTTGACCGGTGTGGACGATCTTCGCAACGCAGCGGCGGCGTGGGATGATCTCTGGTGGCGGAGCGACGTGACGCTGCCGACCGTCCGCGCCGAACTGCTCGCCCAGTGGCTGGAACAATTCGGCGGATCGGAACCATTTCACGCGCTGGTCGTGAAAGAGGATTCGGGGCGGTGGGTGGCGGCATTGCCGCTGGTTTCGCGGCGGCTGGCCGGCGTGTTCCGCGCCGGGACCCTGCCCTGCAATCCCTGGCTGCCCTGCGGCGATCTGCTGGTGGATCCGGCCGCCGACGTCCCCGCCGCGCTTGAAACGCTGCTGGCCGGGGCCGCGGCGCTGCCTTGGCCGCTACTGTGGATGAACGAGGCGGTGATCGATTCGGTCCGCTGGCAGGCGCTCCATCGGGCCGCGGCGCGGCTACGGATGCCGACGGCCGAGCACGTCCGCTATCCGGTCGCCCGGATTCCCATCGCCGTCGATTGGGGACAATTTCTCAAGGACCTATCCCGGGCGCACCGCCAGGCCACCAACAAGGCCGTCCGTCGACTGCACGAGATGGGCGATCTGCGGCTGAAACGGCTGACGCGCCTGGATCCGGACGAAGTCCAACCCTGGCTGGAAAAGGTCTTCGCCGTGGAAGACAGTTCCTGGAAGGGCTCGGCGGGCAGCTCGGTGCTCCGCGAGCCGGGAATGTGCGACTTCTATCTCCGCCAGGCCCGGCAGCTTGCCGCGTGGGGGCAACTGGAAATCGCCGTGCTCAATCTGGAAGGGAAAGCAATCGCCGCGATGTTCGGCTTCAGCGCCAAGGGGGTGCTGCACGCCCATAAGATCGGCTACGATCCGCAATTCGCCTCGTCCAGCCCCGGCCAGGTGATGTTTTGGATGATTCTCGAGCAGATGCACCTAGAGAAGGATTGGCGGGCGATCGACTGCATCGGCCCGCTGACGGAGGCCATCTCCCGCTGGCGCCCCGACACGTACGCGCTCGGCCGGCTGGCAATCGCTCCCGGCAGATTCACAGGCCGCGCGGCCCTGAAACTCTACCAGCGAGTCTGGCCCTGGGTCCGCCGCGTCCGCCCCCGGCCGTCCCGAGCCTCCTCCCCCGCCCCGCCGGCGGAAGTTCCGATGTGTGAGGCGGTCCGGTAAAGGATTTCTACCGCGCGTTCCACTCCAGGATAATCTGCTTGGGTCCTTCGACGGGTTGCGGCCGGGTGACCTGGGTGGTGTTGAGCGTGGATGCGTTCGGCGGGGGAGCGGATGCTGAAGCCAGGGCGCTGCTGCCGCAGGGGCGCCAGCCGTCGGCGGAGAGGACCGCCGGTGCGGCGGCAAACTGATTATTAGGATCTATTCCGAATGTCCCCTCTCCCTTTGGGAGAGGGCTAGGGTGAGGGCTGCTATTCTTTGTCAATTCAGCCCTCACCCCCTGCCCCTCTCCCGCTGGGAGAGGGGAGAATCGCGGCGCATAGACGGAAGATCCTGGAGCACTGGCTTGGGCCAATGCGTTCGGATTCGATCGCGGGAGATTCCGCAACAAGGGATTCGGCACGGGCACCAGTTGACCGGCCAGTTTGATATCGGAAGACGCGATTTGGGTTCCGGGATTGGCTTGTCGAACCGTGCTTCCTGCACTGCCGGACAAGCCGGCGGCGCCCCGGGGTGGATTGGAGGCCAGCATAATCGACGCATCGCCTGCGGTGGGGCCGCCAGGCGGCCGGTGGATCGGTGAGCCTTGCTTGATCCAGGCCAGCCAGTTGTTCTGGAATTGGCCGAGATCGGCGGCGCCGTAGCTCCGCCGGAGGGCGCCGGACCAATCGCCGCTGTTCAGGCCGTCCTCCAGGAATTTAATGTACTTCCGCCGCCCGCCGTGCTGGATCAGGTACTCCACGACGGAGTATCCCTGGGCGTAGAGCGGCATCACGTCGGGGGGATATTCGGTCATGGCGAACATCCGGCTGAAGGAGATTCCGCGGCCGGTGCGAAGGAACTGGTCGAGCATTTGGCGGTGCTTGTTCCGCTCGCTGACGTGTTCGACGCTGGTGGCCCCGCCCTCGTCGGCCCAGCGCGGCAGCGGCTCTCGGAAATGACTGGCGAAGATCATGTGCGTGACTTCGTGCGGGATCACCGAGTCCAGCAGGCGCTGCGGAGAACCTTGAATCGACATCCGCCAGCCGAAGACCTCGCCGCGGTCGAAGACGAAGGAGGTCTGCCCGCCGGCGCCGAGGTTCGGACCGACCAGGATCGTCACCGGGCAGGGCGCCGACCAGTTGGGCATCGCCTGGCCAAGCCATTCGACGGCCAGGTCGTGGCGATACTTTTCGGCAGCCTCGCCGCAGGCCTGGGCAAAACGAGGATCATCGGTTTCGATGATGAAGTTGGCGCTGCGATACCGAGCGCCCATCGAAACCAGCAGCAGCAGGGCCGTCCCGAGGACGGTCCGGATCGTGCGAGCGTCCATGCTCCGAGCGTCACCTTTCTGGGCAAAAGGGAACCGTCGGACAAACACGTCCCTGTGTTCCGACGTTCGACCGCCGGGAATTCATCGTGCAGAGACCGGTCGGCCGGATAATGCTGACTCCTGGTGGGCTTCGATCCCTTCGCCCGGCCCGGAGGGGCTTCAACTGCGTTTCGGGACCGCGGCAAAGGTTGGAAGATGGGCGTAATGTAGCACATCCGCTCCAGGTCACCTATAGAGATTTTCCGGAGAAAAACACGATGCTAGCACTCGTCTCCCGGAGGTTGGTCGTCGGTCGTTAATCGTCGGCCAAGAACGACAAACGTTGGCACTGGGGTCAGAGCGTCAGTTGTCAGTTAATCAACACCTGGTCTTTGCGAACAGGATCTAACTGACAACTGACGCTCTGACCCCAATTTCCAATTTGCTTAAAAGAGTCTCATGCTTTCGACTGCCCCTTCGAGAATGGCGGCGGCCAGGCCCGGCATGGTGTGTTCGCGGGCCTCGACGGTCGGAGCGAATCCGAGCTGGCCGAGCACACCGGAAGTCACGGGACTGATACTCGCCAGGCGGCTGCGGCGAAGCTGCTGGCCGAATAAGCGGACCAGGGCCGTCGCAATCGAGGAACTGGTGACAGTCACCCAATCGATCTTGCCGGCGGCGAGTTCCCGGGCGACGTGCGGATCGGCCTGTTCGACATCGGTGCTGCTGTAAGCGACGATCTGCTCGACCGTCGCCCCGGCCGCCTCCAAGCGCTCCCGGAGCACTTCGCGGCCGCGGCTGGCGCGGATCAGCAGAAACCGCTTGCCCGCCGCATCCGGCGTCAGGAGGTCGGCCAGCGCCTCGGCACGGAACTCCGACGGCACTTCGTCGGCACGCAGCCCATACTCCCGAAGCGTTTCCGCCGTGCCGGGACCGATGGTCGCCAGCTTCACGCCGGCGAAATGCCGGGCGTCGCCGCCGCCATCCCAAAGCCGCCGGAGAAAACCGTGCACGCCGTGGGCGCTGGAAAACACCACGGCGTCGAATTCCGCCAGCCGGGACAACGCCCGGTCCACGGGCGTCCAATCGGGCGGATCGGCGAGGCGGATCGCCGGCTGCACGAGCACTTCCCCCCCCAACTCGCGAAGCTGCTCCACCAGGGGATCGGAAAGATGAGGCGTCACGGATGGAGAAATCAGCGACCCACCCTCCACTTCGGGACGGGTGACTAACACGGTCTGGCCGCTGAGCGGGCGGGCGGCGAACCAGGACGTGGCCGGCGTCCGTGAGACCGTTTCGCCGACGGCGATCACTGCGGGGGGATGAATTTTTTCCCGGGCGATCACTTCAGTAACCGAACCCAGGGTGCAATGAATCACCTGCTGATCGGGCCACGTGCACCGCCGGACGACGACGACGGGGGTCTCGGGCGGCTTGCCATGCTCCAACAGCGTCCGGCTCCATGGGGTTGCGAAGTCCGCACCCAGGGAAAAGACCAACGTGCCGGGAAAGGCGGCCAAGGCCGAACCGTCCAGGTCGGGATCGTCGCCCTCCGTGGACTGAAGGTCCGCAATCAACGCCACCGCCGCGGCCCGTTGATCCCCGACGAAAGGGATCTCCGCATAACCGGCGGCGGCTAGCGCGGTAGCCACACCGGGGATGATTTCGTAAGGGATACCCGACTCCCACAGCGCGGCAATCTCTTCCGCCTGCCGTGCAAAGCCGCCGGGATCGCTGTTGGTCAACCGCACGACCGTCTTGCCGCTCCGCACCGCCGTGATCATCCGCGAGTTGATTTCCCCCGGGGGGACGTCAACATCCGGGGGATCGGGGCCTAAGCCGATCCGTTCGGCCGCGAGCGGCGCGTAATTCAAGAGGGAGGAGTTGATCAAGGAATCATAGATCACCACGTCCGCCCGCTGCAAACACGTTGCGCCGCGGAGGGTGAGCAGGCCGGGATCGCCTGGCCCTGCATCAATCAAATAAACCTTGTTTTGAGTATTCAGCAGGTGAGATTCAGGCATGAGCAAGAGCCTTCGTTTTGCAACTGTCTCGGCATTGTAGGCCGTGATTTTCCGTTTGCCCAGTGACATCACGGGAGTTCATGGCTCCTGCACAACCGAATCAACACGATATTTCCGGGACGGCCCGGCCCGACTCTGACTTTTCCCGGGTATTATGGATGCCGATGCAGCCAATGATCGTTGTTCAACCGCAAATACGGCAGTTCCAACCGAGTTTGCTGGTCTTTTGGCCGTGGAACGCTTCATTGGCAATGCAGGGCTCAATAGCACAGATCAATAATGATGACAAACAAGGTAATGATTAGGGATCGCATGCCAGCCACTTGATTGGGAGAAGGGAATGAATTATTTTTTACAATTTCACCCATTCTATAATCCTTGAAGGTGTCTCATGATCATTGGAATTCCCAAGGAAATCCTCCACAACGAGCGGCGCGTCGCGGCCCTGCCGGAAACGGTGGAAGAATACGTCAACATGGGATTTCAAGTTCTGGTCCAGTCCTCGGCGGGCGAGGGGGCCTTCCATTTTGACGAGGATTACCAAAAGTCGGGTGCTACCGTCGTCCCGGACGCACGGACGGTGTTTGAGAAATCCGACGTCATTTTAAAGGTCAAACAACTCTGGTTCAACGAGAAAGAGGGCCAACACGAAGTCGATATGATGCGGGAGAAGACGATGTTGGTCACGTTTCTCCATCCCGCGGCGCCGATCAATCACAAAACCATCAAGATGCTCGCGGCGAGGAAGATCACGTCGTTCACGATGGACGACATTCCCCGCAGTTCACGCGCCCAGCAGATGGACGCCTTGACCTCGATGAGCACGATCACCGGGTACAAATCGGTCTTGATGGCCGCCAACTCCTTTCCAAAATTCATTCCCGTCATCGGCACCGCCATTGGCTTGGTGAAAGCGGCCAAATTCC
Organism: Pirellulales bacterium; assembly: GCA_016936015.1. Classification (GTDB taxonomy): domain Bacteria; phylum Planctomycetota; class Planctomycetia; order Pirellulales; family Thermoguttaceae; genus JAFGPV01. The sequence continues at coordinate 11,338 of JAFGPV010000084.1, read as the reverse complement.
TGGTTATTGGGATCGGCGTCGTTGGTTTGCAGGCCATTGCCACGGCCAAGCGGCTGGGCGGTTCGATCAAAGCGGTGGACACCCGAGAAGACGCCCGCAAGGCGGCGGACAGTCTGGGCGCCAAAGTCGTCGGTTTCGAGGTCCCTTCGGAGTTGGCTATCGAGGAGGGGGGATACGCCAAGACCCTGCCCGCCGCTTGGATCGAAAAGGAGCGAGAAGCCCTTGTGCCCCACGTCGAGGAAGCAGACATCATCATTCTCAGTGCATTGGTGCACGGCGAGGTGGCGCCGACCCTGATTACGGAGGATATGGTGCGGAAGATGAAGCCCGGGAGTGTAATCATGGACGTATCCGTGGATCAAGGCGGCAATTGCGCGCTCACCGAAGGAGGGATGGAGGTGGTGAAGCACGGAGTCACTCTGGGGGGAATGTGGAATATCCCCGGTTCCATGCCGGTGCACGCCAGTTGGCTTTATGCGAACAACATGCTTCATTACATGAAAAACCTGTTCAAGAAGGGAATAGACAAACCCGATCTGACCGACGAGATCGTGCGCCAATCACTGGTCACGCACGAAGGCGCGATCGTCCACGCGGGCACGCTCAAGGCCATGAAACAAGCGGAAGAGGCGGCCGCATCGGGAAAGGAGTAAACGTCATGCTCGATCTGTTCTTCATGGCGGCCGTATTCGTGTTTTCCTTCGTCGTGGGTTATTTATTGATCTCGAAGGTGCCCACCCGGCTTCACACGCCCTTGATGTCGATGACGAACGCCATTTCCGCCATTACCATTTTGGGAGGAATCCTCCTTTTTGCCGTCGAGACTACTTTGTTCCAGAAGATCCTCGGCGTCGCAGCGATCGCCCTGGCGGCGTTCAACACGCTGGGCGGTTTCGTCATCACCGATCGGATGCTGCGGTTGTTCAAGCGAAAAGAGCCGTCTTCATAAGTCTGACGCCGAAAAAGACCAAATTATGGACTTAGGGTATCATCTGCTGATCGACGCGGTTGTTGTTTTGATCCTTTTATTCGGGATTCGGCAGTTCCGGAGCGCCTCCGGCGCCCGATTCGGCAATCTTGCCGCGGCGTTCGCCCTGTTTTGTGCGCTGGTCATCGTGTGGTGCCGGAATCCCGTCCTGGAACCTTCGCTGGTGATCGTCGGACTGCTTGCGGGAGGGGCAATCGGCTGGTTGGTCGCCCTTCGGGTCAATATGATCCAGATTCCCGCCATGGTGGCGTTTCAACACGGCGCCGGCGGCGTGGCCGCGTTTATCATTTCCTTCGTCGAGTTGACGCGGGAGTCCGGCGAACTGACCGCGGTCGGTCTGCTCTCCGGGATTCTCGGCGTGGTCATCGGTGCCGCGACGTTCAGCGGCAGCATGATCGCCAGCCTGAAACTGGGGGGCCTTCTGCGGCAAACACCGACCCTCTTGCCAAAACACACCGGAATCCTCGCCGGCGTCCTCCTGTTGCTGCTCATTCTGGGAGCCGTCGCTTGGAATTCCGGCAGCGTCCTCCTGCTGGGCAGTTCCTTGGGCCTGGTTGTCTGTGCCATCGCGTTGGGCATCGTGTTTTCCATCCGGATCGGCGGGGCGGACATGCCGGTCTTGATTTCGTTCCTTAACGCCACGGCGGGTTTGGCGGCCTCCTTCTGCGGCATCATTATCCAGAACCGGTTGCTGATCGCCTGCGGCGCGACCGTCGCTGCGTCAGGTTCCCTGCTGACCTACGCGATGTGCCGGGCGATGAACCGGAACCTGTGGGAAGTGTTCATTCCCCGCGCGCGTCCGGCGGCTTCCTCGGCAAACCAAGCGCCGGCGGCCGCGCGTCCCCCGGTCGCCGCCGCTCCCGAAACGACAGAGAACGCGTCCTCGCAGCAACCGCCGATTGCTCGCGCGGCAGAGGCGGCGAAAAGCGCCCAAAAAGTCATTATCGTCCCCGGATACGGCATGGCGTTGGCCCACGCCCAATTCGAGGTCGTCAAATTTGCCGAACGGCTCGAAAAAATGGGTAAAAAAGTGTCATTTGCCGTTCATCCCATCGCGGGCCGGATGCCCGGCCACATGCATGTGCTCTTGGCCGAAGCGGAAGCCGATCCCGACGCTCTGTTTGACATGGCGGAGATCAATGCAGAGTTCTCCACGACCGATTTGGTCGTGATCGTGGGCGCCTGCGACGTCGTCAATCCGGCGGCGATCCATGCGGAGAATACGCCCATCTCGGGAATGCCGATCCTCGCCGCACACGAGGCAAAACAGATCGCGGTCTTCAACCTCGACGCCCGGCCGGGTTACTCCGGCGTGGAGAATCCCCTCTATACAAATCCCAAAACCATCTTGGCCTTCGGCGACGCGAAGGCAAGTCTCGCGGAATTGCTCAACGCTCTGCAATAAGCCGCCCCACTGAAAGTTGGAAATAGGCCCCCAGGGGCGGATCGAGAACACAGCCCCGATGTTGAGGACTGATTCCAGAGCAGATTTGTCATTCTGAGCGAAGCGGAGAATCTGGGAGAAGGAGAGATCCTTCGCTGCGCTCAGGATGACACTTTATCTCAGGATGACAGTTTGTGGTTCCCTGAAACGCAACAACTGGCATCGTCTTCCGTCCGTTTTCTCCCAATAAAAAAATAATAAGGAACGCGCAACAGCGGCAGATAGGGGACGCGCCCTCGGGCTTCACGGCAGAGGACGGGGGTGAACCGCCGGCGCAGATACGGCAGATGGTCGGGCGAGAGGAAGACGTCGTTGAGGCTGAAAAACGCGGGCCAGAAACAGCGGCCGAAAAAACGGTGCTGCGCCAGGCCCGCCGCCGGATGTTTCCGCGAGACGTAAAAATCGACCGTGCCGATCACCCCGCCCGGCTGGAGCACCGCCCAGGCGTTCTCGACGGCCGTAAACCAGTCGGGAACCATCGTCAAGGAGTAGGAGAAGGTCACCACGTCGGCCCGGCCCTCCGGCGGCCGGAACGTCGTGATGTCGGCCTCGACCGTCTCGACGTTGGTCCAGCCCCGGGCGGCGATCCGCTGCCGGGCCACCGTCAGCATCGAAGGCGAGAGATCGACGAGATAGACCTTGCTGAGCTCGCCGATCCGCGGACCGATCTGCTCCAGGTTCCAGCCGGTGCCGCCGCCCAGGTCGGCCCAAACGCCGCCCGGGGGAACCTCCATCGAGGAAAACATTTCCCGCCGCCCGTGCAGCAACCGGCCGCGGAAGTCGTCGAAGTGCTCAGCCTGCCCGGCGTAAAAACTCTCCAGCCGCGCCGCCTGACCGGAACCCCGCAAAGGTTTGACGGCAACGTGATAAAGCGTTTTCAGATCGGAAAAAAACGACATTTCGGCAATATAATAAAATCTATCCCTCAAGCCAATCTCTCGTTCGTCACCATCGGCCCTTGATTTCTTGGGCTAAAGGTCCTGCCGCCCCTCCGGCGCTGGGTGTTGCTCATGTGTCTCTTGACTGTATTGCGATCTGCAATATAATTGAGGTAAAGGAGAAAAATCCATGAGTGCATCCCATTCCACGGCAAAGGCCGAGCCGGCCATGACGGCCAGTCCACTGATGGTTCGTCTGGACGAGGAAAGCAAGCAATGCCTCGCTCAAGCCGCCGACCTGCGGCATATCAGTGTCAGCGACTACGTGCGGGCAGTGACCATCCCCCAGGCCAAGCGGGAAATCCGGGCGGCCCAGGAAGACGTCATCACGCTGACCTCCGAAGAGCAATTATCCTTCTGGTCCGCCTTGAATAAATCCCCAAAACTAACTGCCGCGCAACGACGATTGGGCGCCACGATGCGAGGCAAGCCGTGAACGGGGTTGTTTTTCCCGCGGACTGTCATCTGGAGCGCCTGCGGCGCGAGCATCCGCGGCAACGTTTCCGGTGCGGCCAGCAGGCCGTCGATCATTGGCTGGCGACAAAAGCGCTCCAGCATCAAACGAAGCACCTCTCGGTCACCAAGGTCCTGATCGACGATGACGGAGCCATTGCCGGTTACTATACCCTGGCAACCGGGCAGATCGACTTCAGCGACTTGCCTCCCGAATTAGCAAAACAGTTGCCGCGCCGCGTCCTGCCGGTTGCCGTGCTGGCCTGGTTGGGTGTAGACTTGAAACGCCAAGGCCAAGGCTTGGGCCGTCTACTGCTGGCCCAAGCCCTGCGGGATTGCTGGGAAGCCGGCAAGACGTTCCCTTTCATCGCGGTCATTCTCGACTGCCTGAACGCGTCCACGAAAAAGTTTTATCAGCACTGGGATTTTGCCGAACTCCCCGGCCACCCCTACCGGTTGTTCTTAAGCGCCAAATGCCTGGATGCCATGATGAACTAGCCCGATTGCATCGGCCAAGACTTGGCATGAATCCAAGAGCATCTTCAAGGCACCACTTTTCTAATGATCGCCCGGTCGAAGTAATTGATTTCCATTCCCGCGTCGACGACGATCTTTTGCGCATTGACGCCGCTGGAGCGGGGGCTGAGCAGGAACGCGGCGACCGCGGCGACCTCTTCGGTCCGGACCGCCGCGTGCCGGGGAATGACCTGCTCGGCGTAGAGGTAGGCGTCGACGTAGCCCGGAATGCCGGCGGAGGCGGACGTCTTCAGCAGGCCCGGCGCGACGGCGTTGAACCGGATCCGCGAAAATTGGCTGAACGATTTGGCCAGAAAAACCAACGTCGAATCCAACGCCGCCTTGATCGGGGCCATGTAGCCGTAGTTCTCGCTGGCCATCCGGGTGGTGGAAATCGAGACTGTCACCACCGAGGCGTCCGGATCGAGCAGATCCCGCAAGGCGTTGCAGAGCGCGATCAGCGAATAGCACGAGACGTCCACCGCCTGCAAGAATGCCCGTTTCGGCGTTTCGTGGAAGGGTTTGACGCCCTGCGAATAATCGGCAAACGCCAGCGAGTGGAGCAGGCCGTGAATCTTTTCGCCCCGCGCGGCCAACCCTTCAACCAGCCGGGCAATTTGCTTTTCGTCTTCCACGTCGCAGACGAAGACCTCGGCGTCCCCCGCCATTTTTTGCACGCCGGCGCGGATGGCGTCGTTTTGCACGACGTAAACGCACCGCGCCGACTCGGCCGCCAGCACGCGGCTGACGTGCCAAGCGACGCTTTTCCGGTTGGCAACGCCGAACAGCAGGATCGTTTTGTCTTGGAGGCGGAGAAAGTCCATGGCCTAGGCATTCGGTCCGCCGTGGACCGGATTCTGAATCGCCCGGGACGCCGCCACGACTGTCGGATTAAGCGTCGCCCGGCCCCAGGCGATCTCCAACGGCAACCGGGAAAAATCGACGATGCACCCCTCGCGGACGAAACAGCTCAAGTCGTAGGACGCCCCCAGGAAAATGCAATCGACGGGGCAGTTCTCCGTACAGATTCCGCAGAGCAGGCACTTCGCGTAGTCGATCGTAAAGTCGGTGACGCGAAATCCCTTTTTATTTTCTTGACGAACTTTCCCGATGTGGATGCACCCTACCGGGCAATCGCGGGCACAGCGCTCGCAGGCGATGCAGGAGGTCAAGTCGTAGCGGTGGAAGCCGCGAAATCGGGGAGCAATCGGCACCGGAAGCTCCGGGTATTCATAGCGCTGGGTAAACGTCCGGCGCCGGGGATCGTACGTCCAAAGCCAATAGCGCAGCCCAACCCACAGCGTCTGAAAGACCGTGACCACACCTGAATAAAGATCGTCGAGCCAGTATCTCATCGTTCCCTTGATCCCGTGGTTCGCAAGATAAAGTCCATCTCTTCTTCTGAATTTGCTTATACCACCCATAAATGGTATTTATTACCGTTTCCCTTTATTCCTAAAAACTGCACATCTTCTATGATCCGATTTATCCAAGCACCAAATGACGTAAGGTATTGTGTAAAAAGAAGATGCAACTGACGCTCCGTCGTCCGTTTATAGCTTTCCCCCTTATTAAACCGGAAATGTGGCCGGGAAAACAGGGGAGAGAAACGACTTTAACGAAACCTTTACTCAAAACGGCAACGGCCTCGTGAAATTTCGCTTGACTTCACATTAATAAGGCGTATCGTAAATTTAAAGGGGCATAACGCGCATTATATCGTTTCGAGGCATAGAAATAAGGACGTTTGGCGTGTGAAGGAAGGAACACCTCATGTTGGTACTGTCTCGGAAAAAAAACGAAAGTATTGTCATCAACGATGACATTACGATCGTTGTCGTCGAAATCCGGGGAGATAAAGTCCGCCTAGGGGTTGAGGCTCCGAAGGAAGTCCCAGTCCATCGGCGCGAAGTGTTTGACGCCATTCACCGGAACGAGACCGCGGACAAATCCGCGGCGAAAGTCGATTCCGGGAACAACAACAGTTCCGCGTAAAACACCTTCCGCAGGCCGTTGTCTTTTTCCGCTCCTCTCTGGAAAAGTATTGATTGTTCTCGTTGGATCTCGTTTCTCGATTGTGATCCCCGTGTAAGTTCCTTTTGTTCATCACGCAAATCGGGGGTCTCTGCCCGCGAGGGCCTGCCTCGGACAGTACCCGTACCCCCGGCCGGCACCCCTTGACTTGCTCGACGATCTCTCGTATACAGAAGAGTTTGGATTTTTTGGGGAGAGCGGAGGTTCCGACTGTTTTCTTTCAGCGCGGAGAAGCCGTTTTCCGGTGAAGGAGCAGGCCCGGCGCCTGCTCGACCAATTGGCCCCGTCGTCTAGAGGCCTAGGACACAGGCCTTTCACGCCTGCAACACGGGTTCGAATCCCGTCGGGGTCACTGGTGATTTCTTCACGATCTGCGGATACCACTCACCAATGGTTGCGGTGGATTCGTTCCGGCCGGAAGCGGTTTTCCAGCGGCGGTTGCTCGGCCGGATATCCGAGCGCCACGAGGCTGTGGGCGTGGACGTTTTCCGGCAGGCCCACGAGCCGGCGCATGCCCTCGATCTTTTTTTTCCTTTCCCCGACCGTTTTTTTACGCCGATCATTTTCGGTGGCGGATCCACCAGATCTTTTTACGGTGTTTTTGGAAATTGGCAAGTGGTGCTTTGCATCAATCGCCTGTTTTTCGAATTGTTGCACAATATGGGGTCTCTTCCGCCGTGTTTTTCCGTGTTTTCCGCGAGTTGTCAAACGCAAAAATTCCTGAGATGCGCCAGGGGTGTGCTGAAACGGGTGTGTGGTACGGTGCAAAAAATAAAAACCATGACCTCTCGCGGCATGGCCGCCCCGATAGCGGAGTTGTCGCGGGCACCCGGGAGTTGGTCATCAAAAGTCGAAAAATGCACGGGAGGCTCCCCGGCTTGGGGTCTTTTCCTTGCCAAGGCCGGGTGTTCGGATCGTTTTGCCAAAGAGCGAGAATGAACTAATGTACATTATAGGAGCGGGATGGCCCATTTGCAAGAGGTTTTTTCAGGCCGGGTTGGTTTTTTTACGTCGATCTTAAGCGGCTGGGGAGGGATAGTCCGCCGGGTTAATGTCAACAGGGCCTAGTAGTCCGACACAGTAAAAATGTCGGGTGCCACGGTTGGCTTGTCCAACCGTGTTTTCCGCACTGCTGGACAAGCCAGCAGTGGCACCCAACTCGACACTTTAGCCCTAGGGCGTATCGCATTGAAGTGTCGCGGGCGCCATGGCCACGTTCACGTAGCCATGCGGTGTAAATCCTGGTAAAAACATGCCCACGACAAGCGTGGGCATGGCACCCAAAGCGCTCCAGTTATCCGCGACGCGCTCTAGTTAAAGAATCCCAACGTTTCCAATTCCTCGCGGAGTTCCTGAATTTGTCCGGGCGTGAGGTTCCGCTGAGGGAGGCGTGCGGGGCCGACGGGGACGCCGAGCATCTCCATTACCGCTTTCGCGGCGGCGATGTAACCGTACCGGATCAACAAGAAGATGATTTCGACGGTGAAGAGTTGCTCCTTCCGGGCAGTGACGAGGTCGCCGCTGTTGAAGGCGGCCATCAGCCGGTGATAGCGGGCGGCCATGAAGTTATAACTGCTGCCCACCGCCCCGGCCGCGCCGAAGGCGAGCGCCGCCAGCAGCAACTCGTCGACGCCCCAGGGGAGATCGAATCGGCCGTTCTGGGAGTGGAGGCACCGCTGATAGGCGACCAGGTCCGCATTGGAAAACTTCACGCCTCCGAAGTTGGGGATCTTCTCGGCGGCGATTTCGAGATAATCCACCATCGAAAAGTTGACGGTGCTCAGGGCCGGGATATCGTAGTAATAAAACGGGAGTCCGGGGGCCGCGGCGGCGACTTCTGCGCTGCAGGCCACCACGGTTTCCATGGTCTTGGGCTTGAAATAACACGGGGGCAGGGAAGCGATGGCGCAGGCCCCCAGTTTTTGGGCCTGGGCCGCCAGGGCTTTTGCATCGCTGAGGCAGTTTGAGCCGGCGTGGACAATGACCCAGAGGGGCGTTCCCCGGGCGACGGCCATCCAGCGTTCCGTCAGCGCCAGGCGTTCTTCGAGACTCAGGGAGTGGCATTCTCCCGTCGTCCCGCCGATAAAGGCAACGTGGATACCGTTGCACATCAGGTGCTCGGCCTGTTTTTCCACGACGGAAAGGTTTAATTCTCCCGCGGCGTCGAAAGGAGTATGCGTGGCGGCGGTCAATCCGGTGAGGCGAAATCTCATGGTGTTTTCTCTATTCACTGTTTTTCCACAAAGGGTTTATCGTGTCCACTGCCTTGCCAACTGAGTCGGAGTTCGATGTCGTCACATGGCCCGGAGACTTCGATCTGCAAGCCGGAGGTCTTTGCGTTTGCGTATTTCGGGGGTGCGAACCACTTGAATTCCGTATCGTTTAGACTTTTCCCGGCAATCACGGCAACGCGATGCGTTCCCATGATGCAACCGTCATTTTCATCAAAGGTGGTCAGGGTGAAACGGCCGTCGGGACCCAACTTGGCGGAAGCGGAACGGTTTCCCTTCACGAGCACCTGGAGGAATCCGACCTCCAGCGGTTTGCCGTCGATCAGCACGCGGCCGGAGACAGGGACGCGTTTCGGGCGGCCGTCGCTGCAACCGGATGCCAACGACCCGAAAAGCAACAATCCCAACACGAATATCCCGGCGGACATCCGATGCGTTTTTTTCAAGAGGCTTTTCATGGTCTGAATTCTCACCTTGACCAATTACTAATACTGTCACGGCCGTACCGGGTGGAAAGCGCCCGATAGGCGTCGAGATCGATATCCTCATTGACGAACTCCACGCGGCCGTCGCCGAAGAGGAAATTGGCCCCTCCGCGATGCCGGCTGGCAAAGGCGCCGTTCTGGTCATAACTGCCCGCGGTGTCGCAAATTCCCTTACCCGGAGGAGTGTTGATGGAATTGACCGCTGAACGCAGCTCGCTGTGACGCGTCCCTTGGACCCACACGTTATTGACCATGATCAAATGGCCGTCATACACCTCGCCAAGAAAGATGGTGTTGCTCAATCCGTCTTTGACTTCCTTGGCGCGGATCGCCGTACAATACATAAACATTCCATTGTTTTCGTATTTGACGGACGTGCCGTGACCGGGAGGCCCATGAGTTCCGGACATCATGGCGTAGCTGGCGGTCGCCTTAATTTGTCCTTCGCGAATTGGCTGGGCGGTGTCGGAGGGGCAAACGAAGACGGGCGGCCGTTGAGCAACCACCCAATCATGTTTGGGATTGATGGAACCGTCAAACTTAATTGGGGGAAACTGACACTCTTTGTAGAGCTGTTGGAGTTCGAGATACGGCAATATTAATACAAAAGAACTGACGCCGGATGAACTGTCAGGACGGCCGGGCGGCGGGCACGTTTTGTAATAGCTATCGTCACACCCCCAGCGACCGGGAGGGTATTTCTTATAGCTACCTTCGTAATTCGCGTAGGCGATGCCGAACTGTTTTAGATTGTTCTCGCACTGGGCGCGCCGCGCGGCTTCGCGGGCGGCCTGGATCGCCGGCAGCAAAAGCGCGATCAGGATGCCGATAATGGCGATGACCACCAGCAACTCCACCAGGGTGAAGCCGCTCTTCGGACGGTTTTCAGCTTGGTTTTGGGTCCATCCCATTTTCAAAATGCTCCACGAGCCGGCGGCTAACAGCCGCAGAGAGGCACCTGGATTCCCCGCGGCGGCTGTTAGCCGCCGGCTATATGACAAATTCCTGCCTCCTTTTCTGGTCCTCAACCATCCCGCCGGGCGGGCGGGGAGAGCTTTTGCTGCCCGGCCGCCGCGGCGAGATGAAAAACTCCTCTCTGTTCCGGCGAGGATTATCTTCGGCTGCGGAGGGTCCGCCGACCGGCGACGCCGAGCAGGCCGACCAACAGCAGCAACCACGTTCCCGGTTCGGGGACCGGCGCCGCGGCCGCGCCGCTTGCGGGGGTTACGCTGCCGATGGTCAACGTTCCTTGCGTAATCGAGGTGGCCGTGAGGCTGGCTCCGCCGACCACCGTGGTCGTGCCCGAGCCTGCGATCACGCCCACGGTATGGGCACCGCTGGTGACTTCGATGGCCGAATGGTTGGTAATCAACGAATCGGTGTCGATCTGACCGCCGGTGACCAGTTCCAGCGTCCCGATGCTGACGTCGGTGGGGCCGGTATAGGTGTTCTCTCCGCTGAGGATCAGCCGGCCCTGGTCTTGCAACGTCAAGCCGCCGGCGCCGTCCAGGGCGTTGGCCAAGGTCATGGTGGCATCCGCGTCGGTCAGCATATACAGCGTGCCGGTCAAGGTGCCGCCATTCCCGTCGATCACGTTGTCGCCGCTGTCGCTGTAAACCGTGCCGCCGTCGGCGGCGACGTTGAGAGTTTTAGCGATGGGATCGACGAGGTCGATGAGCCTCAAGGTGGCGCCGCCCGAGAGGTTGATCGCCGAGGAACCCAAATTCGTGCTGCCGGAGACAGTCAACGTTCCCTCGTTGACGTTGATGTTGCCCAGGCCGGTCGAGCCCAAGTCGCTCAAGGTGACCTGGTTGGCGCCGGTCTTGGTCAGGGTCTGTCCGCCGCCGACGAGCTGCCCGGCCTGCCAGCCGTTTTGCGGCACCAGGCCGCTGACGGTCCAACTTTCGGTGCCGCCGAAGGTGGCGGGACCCGCGAGCGTTACGTCGTAAAGGGTGGTTTCACTGCCTTCATTGACGATGGCGCCGCCGTTGGTCGTAACCTCGATTGGTTCTCGGCCCACGTCTTGACCGCCCAGATTGAGCGCGCCGCCGTCGACATTCGTCTTTCCGAGCGTACTTCCCAGGGCGGTCGGATTGCCGACCGTCAGCGTGCCGCCGGTGATCGTCACCGTACCGGTGAAATCGTTGCCGGCATTGGCGATCGTCAGCGTGCCGGCGCCGCTCTTGACGAGGCTGGCGCCGCTGGAGATCTTGCCGTCGCCGCTGAAGGTGTAGTTCTTCGAGGAACTG
>JAFGPV010000083.1 GCA_016936015.1 Pirellulales bacterium | reverse complement strand
TGCTTAAGGCCAACGGCAGTAATCCTTTCCGCCGGCTCCTATCATAGCAAAAATGTGGGTAAACTTAAGGCTAACAGCCGCCGCGGGTCATTCCCGAAGCTCTCGGCGACTGTTAGCCGCCGGCTAGGCATCATTGACAATCTGAGGCTAAACGCTTTCGATTTCCGGCGTTCTTTTTATCACTTTTTTTCCGGCTCCTGGTTCGGCGAGAAGTCGGCGGTAAAGGTCTCCTTGCCGACCGTGCATGTCGCTTGCCGATCTTCAGCGGAAAACTGCACGCGCGAGGACCATTGCTTCGTGTCCTGCGCCGATTGGTTTAAAAAGGTCACCACGCAGGCCCAGGTTGGGGCGGCCGAGGGCAGGGGATCCGCATCGCCCACGAGGCTGATCCACTCCTGCAACTGCGGCACGCGGCCGAACCCCCGGCTCTCGTCGTGGTAGCGGATCACGTTCCGCCGGCCGTCGGTGCGGCGGACCACGTAGCCGGCGCGGTTGTCAATGTTCAGCCAGTCGCCGGCCAGGCAGTGGATCGCGGCCCGGCCGCCGTAACCCCTGGTCTGCAACGAATCCCAAGGGCCGTACAGGGTGCGCTCATTGGAACCGAGCGGATAGGCCAGGCCGATCACGCCCGTTTCCCGCGAGCCGGGGCGAAAGTCCTTGGCGGGTTGCAGCCGCTCGATGTACACCGTGAAGTCGCCCGGCGGCGAGGCGTAGAAAAAATCCTGGACTAGTTTTCCCTTGCAGCGCAGCAGCCTGCCGGAGACGGTGAAGCCGTTCGGCCGCACGTCCACGTCGATTTTTTCCAGCCGGGCGTTGCGATGCGACGAATCCCGGCCGTCGAGGATCCCGAGATATGAGTCGAAATGCGGCCAGAGCACCCAGGTGCCGTTGCGCGGCAGCGCCAGGGCCATGCGTTTCTGGGCCCAGGTGAAAGAGGCGAACTTGTTCGGCGTGCGATGCACCACGGTTTTGCCCGCGATCAGGTGGCGCGTTCCGGCGGCCAAGCGGTCGAATTCGTCGGCGGAGATCGGTTTCGGCGGTGCGTCGATGATCCCGTGCGCCAGGCAGCAGGCGATCAATCGAGTGGCGCACAGGCCGCCGTATTCCAGATCGCGGCGAACGTTGTAGAAGCCCTTTTCCGCCCGCTGTTGCCGGGCGAGCCATTTCAGCGCCGTTTGTTCGAGAAACGCTGCCCGGCGGTCGCCCTTCAGGAGGCTTTGCATCGTGTAGAGGACGATCTCGCAGGATTGCTCATGGTAGGACTTCCAGTCCGTTCCGGAAAAATAGACCGGCGCGCCGTCCCAGGCCATGCAGTGGATCAGCAGTTCCAAGGCTTCGGGAACGTGGTGCATGCACGCTGCCGGCGTGTTTCGCCCCGTCAGCAACCAGGGGAGCACGTTTTCCTGGAGCTCCGACGCCGTGGTTTTCAAGTATCCCATGTGTACGATGCCGTGATTTTCCACGGTGAAGTCGTCGTGGGCGTTGACCGTGGTGACCCAGTCCTTCAGCGGCCGCCCCCCGTCGCCGGGCGTGGCGTCCCGGGCGTCGGCAGCGACCGAAAAGGAGTTGTACATGTAGCGGAGTGACGCTTCCTCCCAGGCCTTGGCGTGGGGATGCGCGGGCATCATGTTGCACGCCAGCGCGGTGATTTGCGAGTTCCAGGCGTTCTCTTCCGCGCCGGTGTCGTTGCGGAGACTGCTCTTCGGCTCCTTCTTAGGAAAGCGGTCGGCCTCGAATTCGATCAGCCGGGCGACGGCCGCTTGGAGGTCCTGGTCCAGGTCGTCCCACAAGAACCAGCCGGCCATGCCGGCCGCCCTGGCCCACATGGCCGACTGCCATTGGTTGCCCCACGGTTTGCCATTGAGACAAGCGCCGCCGCTCGAAACGTGGCTTGCCGTCAAATAACGCAACAGGCCGATCGCCGACGCCCGCCACGCTTGACGTTGGGAAGGCTCCACTCCCGGTCGCGGCGGCCGATACTCGGCCAGAAAGCCGAGCACCATGGCGGCGTAGGCCGTCGGCCGCACGTCGTCCTCGACGTTCTGTGGCAATCCGAGATAAGACTCCCCTTGTCGCCCGGGCACGGGACGCACCTGCCGGGCGACGACTCGGCCCCATTGAAGGATCGAGTCGTAATAGGCCTGAATCAACTCGGCGGAGGCTTGCGAGGGGGACGGGGGCGCCAGCACCTCCGGCGGAATCGGCCGGACCAGGGTGCGGAGAGAATCCGCCGCCCCGGCCGACGGGGAAACAAGCAGCGCGGAAGCGAAGACCGCGACGACTCCCCAATGGAAATGACGCCCGTTTCGGTAGATCAACATGACTTTCTCGGTTTCGGGGGAAGGGGCGGAAACGGCTTAAGACCGGACTCTTCAGTCAATTGCACGGGGAATAACGAGCGAAGACCGTTGAATCCCTCTTTTATGATAGAAGTGGGCCGTTTTGGGTGTCAATCGTTTCTCCCCGGGGTTGTTCCTGAATATCCGGTGAATCGAATAAGATAATCGGTTTTCGGCTTTCCCTCGGGCGGTTGCCTCGGACAACGGGCCGGCTTTCCCGGGCTCGGAGAATCGGGTATTCTACGAAACGGCAGCCTCCGGATCGGTCAACATGGAAAAGCGCAAACCGAAAGTCCTGTTCCTATGCACCGGCAACTCGTGCCGCAGCCAGATGGCGGAGGGGTGGGCGCGGTCGCTGTGGGACGAACGGATCGAGGCGCATTCGGCGGGGATCATCGCCTATGGCCTGAACGAAGATGCCGTGGCGGTGATGGCCGAGGCGGGAGTGGATATCTCCCGGCAGCGGTCGAAAGCGGTCGGCGAGTTCCAGGGACAGCAGTTCGACCTGGTGGTCACGCTCTGCGGCAATGCCCAGGCGCGTTGTCCGGCGTTTCCCGGCGGAACACGGGTCCTGCACGTCGGCTTCGACGATCCGCCTACCCTGGCGGCCCGGGCTTGGTCGGAGGAGGAGCGGATGACGCCCTTCCGCCGCGTGCGGGACGAGATCCGGGCGTTCGTCGAAAACCTCCCCGAGATCTTGGACAAAGAAATCCCGTAGGTTATGCTTCAGCATAACATGGAAAAGAAAAACATCTTGTTATGCTGAAGCATAACCTACCAAGAGAATACTATGGACGCCAGAACCCGCGCTCGGTATGAAGCCCGGGCAAAAATCGTCAAAGCGATGGCGCACCCTAGCCGGCTGTTGATCCTCGACGAGCTGGCCCGACGGAATGAGCGATGCGTCTGCGAACTGACCGAGCTGATCGGGGCCGATATGTCCACGGTTTCCAAACATCTTTCGCTTCTGAAAAACGCGGGCCTGGTGGACGTGGAGAAACGCGGCACGCAAATCTGGTACCGGCTCCGCTGCACGTGCATCACGGATTTCTTCCGTTGCGTCGAGTCGGTGATCAAACGGAACGCCGCCGAGCAGCAGAGAATTTTAAGGCGGTAAAAGAAGTACCTGTTGCGGAAAGTTGGGGGTTAGTTCCATGCCGGCAGGCGATGCTGCAAGCGGTTCGCATTCCCTGCGCATACCTCTCTCGCGGGGGAGTTGACCGGGAGAAAATGGGCAACTAGATTAGATAGTTTAGGTTGTGTTTTTTTGTGGTTTATAATAAGAGATGCTTGCCAAGCGGATCATTCCCTGCCTCGACGTGAACCGGGGTCGGGTCGTCAAGGGGACGAATTTCCTGAACCTCCGCGACGCGGGGGACCCGGTCGAGGTGGCGGCGCGTTACGAGGCGGAGGGCGCCGACGAACTGGTGTTCCTCGACATTACTGCCAGCCACGAAGGCCGGGAGATCCTGATGGACGTGGTCCGCCGGACGGCGGAGGTGATTTTCATGCCGCTGACCGTCGGCGGAGGGATCCGGACGATCGACGACATCCGCGACTTGCTGGGCGCCGGATCCGATAAGGTCTCGATCAACTCGGCGGCCTGCCGCGACCCGGAATTTGTACGCCGGGCGGCACGGCGGTTCGGAAGTCAGTGTATTGTGGTCAACATCGACCCGAAACGGGTCAGCCGAGACGGCCGGATCGTGTGGGAGGTATTCATTAATGGGGGGAGAATACCCACCGGTTTGGAGGCCGTGGCTTGGGCGAAAAGGGTCGAGGAACTGGGTGCCGGCGAAATCGTACTCACCTCGATGGATGCCGACGGCACGAAAGACGGTTATGATATAGAAATGCTTCGCGCGGTGACCCACGCGGTGCGGATTCCGGTGGTTGCCAGCGGGGGGGCGGGATGTCCAGAGCATCTGGCCGACGCCATCCTCCGGGGCGGCGCCGAGGCCGCCCTGGCCGCCAGCATTTTCCATTACGGCGAATATACGATCGAGGAAACCAAACGCATCATGGCCGCCCGGGGAGTCCCGGTGCGGCGGAAGAATAGTGATCGGTGGATAGTGGGCAGTGGACAGTGATCTGCCTCTTGGCGTTCTTCACTGTCCACTGTCCACTGCCCACTCAGCCCCTGACTCATCCATGACCAGTTCAGTTACCTCTCATTCCTCTCACATGCTTTCGTCGTCGGGCAGCAAGCTCGAGGCCGGACGGTTCCTCGGGCATCACGACGAGTTGGAAATCGACAAGCTCTTTCGCTTCGTCGTGAAGAACAAGGGGAGCGATTTGCACCTGAAGGTCGGCCTGCCGCCGTACGTGCGGATCGACGGTACGCTGCGTCCGCTGAACCGGGAACCGGTCAGCGACGAGGAGATGATTCGCCTGATTTTCCCGATGCTGGACAAGGAGGAGCGGCGAAAGCGGATCTTCGACGAGGACGGCGGCGTGGACTTCGCCTACCAGTTGCCGGTGGACGGCAAGAAGTGGCGGTTCCGCGTGAACGTCTTGCAGCAGATGGGCTACATCGGCTTGGTCGCGCGGTGCGTGAAAAATTTCATCCCCACCTTCGAGAACCTGAATTTGCCGCCGACCTTGGATGAATTATGCAAATTCAGCCAGGGGATGGTGCTGCTGGCCGGGGTGACGGGATCGGGCAAGAGCACCACCATCGCCTCGATGATCGACTACATCAACCGCCATTACCGCCGCCACGTCCTGACGCTGGAGGACCCGATCGAA
Source organism: Pirellulales bacterium (assembly GCA_016936015.1). Lineage (GTDB taxonomy): Bacteria > Planctomycetota > Planctomycetia > Pirellulales > Thermoguttaceae > JAFGPV01. Next base: position 100,303 of record JAFGPV010000083.1, on the reverse strand, counting down.
TACACCTTCACCGAGGACAAGTGCCTGATCAACCAGCGGGAGATCGGGATGGACGTGAAGGATTTCATGATCGGCATGAAGCACGCCGTCCGCGAGGACCCGGACGTGATCCTGGTGGGCGAAATGCGCGACCGGGAGACGTTCGAGACGGCCATCCAGGCGGCGGAGACCGGCCATTTGGTCTTCGGCACGATCCACGCCTCCACGGCGGCCAGCACCATCAGCCGGATCCTCGACTTGTTCCCGCAAAACATGCACCAAGCCATCCGCAGCGCCTTGGCCTTCAACATGCGGGCGATCATCGCCCAGAAGCTCCTGGCCTCGATCAAGGAGAACGTCGGCCGGGTGCCCACCTGCGAAATCATGACCTTCTCGCCGATGGTCCGCAAACTGCTGCTGGAAGAGATGGACAACAAGCTGGCCGACGTGATCCGGATTTCCAAGGACGACGGGATGCAGGATTTCGCGATGAGTCTGAAAGATCTGGTGGACCGGGAATTGATCGACCGGGCCACGGCCTTCGAGGCGGCCCCCAATCCCGAGGCCTTGAAGATGCTCCTGAAGGGAATCGAATTCCGCGACGCCGGGATTCTCTAACGGGGGAAGGAATCAGAAACACTATGGTTGCATTGCTCCTGCGAAGGTCTCTCGCGCGACGGTCGTTGATCGTGCCGGCGGTTTTGGTTGGCGTCGTTTTCCTCTCCGCCGGCCTCCTGCGGGCCGAAACGTGGCCGGAATATCCCCTCAAGTCCGTCCCCCAGTGGCGCGGCGCAGGCTTCTATCTCAGTTGGTGGAAAATCTTCCTCTGTTGGCTGCTGTTTTTGTGCTGGGTGCGGACCACCAACTGGATCAATATCGATCTCCAAGCCATCGACGTTCTGGATTATCGGCGCTGGAATCCGATCGTTTTCGGCACGTTTTTCGGGACCTTTCTGCTGACGTGGATCATCCCGTATTTCTGGCTTGCCTTCGCGCTGTTGGTCATCGCCTACGTGGCGCCGCTGGCGGTGTACGTCATTTCCCGCAATGCGAAAGTGCCCAACAACGAGCGGGTGCTCACCCCGGAGCATCTCCGCTATTGTTTCGCGGTCGCTGCCAACAAGGTAGGAATCAAGGTCGCCTACGAGAAGCGCGACCCGCACCGGGCAGGCCCCCCCCTGATGCTCTCCGCCAGTCATCCCGACGAGCGCACCGCCACGGCCCGGCTGCTGACCGCCCGGCAGATGCCGGGACTGCTGGCCGCCCGCGAAGTCCTCTACGACGCCGTCTCCAATCGGGCCTCGGCGATCATGCTCGATTTCGGCGCTTCCGCTGTGGCGGTGAATTTGATGATCGATGGCGTGTGGATTCAGCGGGAGGCGCTGGAACGGGACACGGCCGATCCGGCCCTCGAGGCCTTGAAGGCCCTCGGCGGGTTGAATCCGCAGGACCGGCAAAGCCGGCAGCAGGGACCGTTCCTCGCGGAGTACGATGACAACCGCCTCCAGGCTACGCTGGCCACCCAGGGTACGGCCAAGGGCGAGCGGGCGATGATCCAGTTCGAGCAGAAAAAAATCCACTTCAAAACGTTCCAGGAACTCGGCATGCGGCCGAAGATGGAAGAAGACCTCCGCCGCTTGCTGGGCGGCGACCAGGGATTTTTACTCTTCGCCGCCCCCCCGGCCAACGGACTGCGAAGCATGGTGGACGTCACCCTCCACTGCACCGACCGGCTGACCCGGGAATTCACCGCCGTGGAGGAGGAAACCCGCCGCTACGAGGCCGTGGAGAACGTGCCGGTCACGACCTATAAGGCCGCCGACGGACAAACGCCCGCCGACATCCTCCCCAAGGTCTTCCGCACGCTGCCCAACGTGATCGTCATCCGCGACCTGGTCAACGCCAAGACGGTCAACATGCTGATCGAGGACATGCTGCTCGAACCCCGGCTGGTCCTGAGTACGATCCGGGCCAAGGACGGCGCGGAGGCGATCCTGCGGATCGCGTCGCTCGGCGTGCCGGCGCCGCAACTGGCCAAGGTGCTTGGCGGCGTCCTCAGCGTCCGCTTGATTCGGAAGCTGTGCGACTCCTGCAAGGAGGCCTATCAGCCGACGCCCCAGGTGCTCAGCCAGTTGGGCATTCCCGAGGGTCGGGTCCAGGCCTTTTATCGCCCCCGGCCCGCCGATCCCGAGAATCCCAAGGAAATCTGCAAGACCTGCTTCGGCATCGGGTACTACGGCCGAACCGCCATCTTCGAGTTGATGCCTGTCGGCGAGAACGTGCGGAAGGTGTTGCAAAACACCCCCCAGCCCGATTACCTCCGCGCCGCCGCCCGAAAAGACGGCATGAAAAACCTCCAGGAAGAAGGCATTCTCCTGGTGGCCAAGGGCGTCACCTCGCTACCGGAATTGATGCGTGTGTTGAAACAATGAGAGAAAGGGATTTTGGGATTTGGGGATTTAGGGATTTCATCAATTCCATGCTCCCCAAATCCCCAAATCCCCAAATCCCCAAATCCCGTCCTCCCCCATGTACGTCACCCTTTTGATGTTCGTCATCCTGTTCGCCTGCCTCGCCACGCTCTACGCTGACGGCCTGTGGAGCAACGCCATCCGGCTGATCAACGTGGTTACGGCGGCGCTGCTGGCCATGAACTATTTCGAGCCGTTGGCCGCCTGGCTCGACGCCAAACAACCAACCTACACCTACTATTGGGATTTTCTGTCGTTGTGGGGTTTGTTCGTGATCTTTTCCGTAATCTTTCGGGTGCTGACGGACCTTCTCTCCCGGGTGAAAGTCCGGTTTCTGAAGATCATCGATCGCATCGGCAGCATGATACTGGCCCTGTGGATCGGCTGGGTGATGGTCTGTTTTACGATGACCAGCTTGCACACCGCGCCGCTGGCGCGGAACTTCATGGGCAAGGACAATGGTTTCAAGCCCGAGGAGCGGATGGTCATGGGACTGGCCCCCGACCGGCAATGGCTGGCCTTTACCCAATGGACGTCGCGGGGTCCCTACGCCCGGTCCGTGAGCGAAGCGGACCGGAAACGGGAAGCAAAGCTCTTCGATCCGAAGGGGGAATTCATGCCGAAATACACCACCCGGCGCAGCGGCGTCGCCAAACAAGTCAAGGAGTTCGGCACCACCCGCGTCCAAAAATAATCAGGAAGCTTGCCTGGCCCGGCGGATCAACTTTCCTCGTACCGCCGCTCCGGCGGCGGTTTGCGTCGTTGAGAAGTTATGACGGATTTCGAAACTTGCCCGGACAAATCGCTCGCCGAGTATCGCACGCTGAGCGTTTCGGCAGTGGTCGGCTTGGTGTTGGGGCTGCTTTCTCCCCTGGCGTTGGCGGCTCCTTTACTGTGGGGTTTTCCCTTGACCGGCGTGCTCGTCAGCCTTTGGTCCTTGTGGAGGATCCGCCGTCAGGCGACGATTGTAACGGGCCGCGCCGTGGCGCTGTGGGGATTGGCGCTCTCTCTGGTTTTCGCCGCGGCGGGACCGGCCGACTGGTTCGTTACGCGGTGGCGGATCGAGAAGGAGGCCCGGCAATTCGCCAAGCTCTGGTTCGAGCTGTTGGCCCGGGAGCAGCCCGAAAGGGCCTATCAACTCACCCTCTCGCCGAAACTTCGCCAACCGCTCGACGACCGGCTGTGGCAATACTATCGCGGCGCTCCGGAGTGGCGGCTCAAGTTGGAGCAGTTCACCGAGCCTGCCCCGAAAGGCGAATCGCCGCGGCTGGTCCGAACCCTCCTCGCCCTGGGCGAATCGGCCCGGGTCCGCTATTGGGGAACCCTCCGGCACGACCACGAGGGCTTTCTGGACAGCGTGCTGCAGCGCTATGCCGTCACGTTCGAGGACGCCGGGGGGAAAAAAACCTTCTTCGCGGTCCTCCATCTGGGACGGCATCACGGTCCCGACGCCGATCCCGAGTGGCAGATCCTCTCCGCCTCCGGCGAAGAAAAACCCGCATCGGCCGGGGAGCTGGAACAAGGCGAAGAGGGATCGATTGAGTGATCGCGGATCATTCAAAACACAAGAACGTCGCTTCTCCTGAATCAATTCGTCAAGCGCGGGCGGCGCAAGACCTGTTTTTTAAAAGAACGGCTCCTTCTCCCTTTTCGATCCCCTATTGCGCCGCCCCTCTTCCCGATACACTAACGCTGTAGGCGCGCAACCGTTTCCCTAAAAAAGGAAGACGAAGGACCGGAAGTTCCAGCACTTTTGATTTTCTGTTTTCTCGTATAAGGCGTGTTCTTTTTAGTCGTGAGGCCTGCTGATGCACGGAATCCTGGACGCGGGGGGCAGCGACCGTAAAGCGGAATACCGCAGGGTCTATGTCTGGACGATCTCCCTGGTGGCGGCGATGGGAGGATTGCTCTTCGGCTACGATTGGATCGTCATCAGCGGAACGGACATTTTCTATGAGGCCTATTTCAATCTCACCGTATCCTGGATCATCGGCTGGGCGAAAAGCTGTGCGATTTTCGGCTGTCTGCTCGGCGCCATTACGGCGGGGGCGCTCAGCGACCGTTTCGGCCGGAAACGGCTCTTGATCTTCTCCGCCCTGCTGTTCGGCGTCTCGGCGGTGGCGACGGGACTGACTTCCACGTTTTTCTGGTTCGTTTTTTGGCGCATCATGGGCGGAATGGCCATCGGCCTGGCGTCGAATCTCTCGCCGATGTACATCGCCGAAGTCGCGCCCGCCCAAACTCGAGGCCGACTGGTGGGACTGAATCAACTGACCATCGTGATCGGCATCCTGTTGGCCCAGTTTGTGAATTGGCAAATCGCCTCGCTCCATCCGCTGCCGGATCTTTCCGCGCTGGCTGGGCCGGAGAACGCCGCCGAAAAGACGGCGCTGATCGCCGCTTCCTGGCCGGGACAAATCGGCTGGCGTTGGATGTTCGCCGTTACGGCGGCGCCGGCGATGTTGTTTTTCCTGGGAATGTTTTTCGTGCCGGAGACGCCCCGGTGGCTGATCAAAAGCGGCCGAACCGATCAGGCCAAGAATATTCTGGCCAAGCTGGGCGGATCCCGATACGCCGCCGACGCCGCGGCCGAGATCGAGGCCTCCTTGCGAAACGAGGTCGGCAAGGTCAATTACCGCGAATTGCTTGAACCCCGGATGCTCACGGTCCTGGTGCTTGGCGTCGGGCTGGCGGTCCTTCAGCAGTTTTGCGGCATCAACGTAATCTTTTATTACGCGAAAAACGTCTTCCAGGACGCCGGGTATCCGATCGACGCCATCTTCGTCAACATCGTTTATCTGGGCAGCGTCAACCTCCTCTTCACTCTCGTGGCCTTGGGCATCGTGGATCGCGTCGGGCGCCGGCCCTTGATGCTGCTGGGTTTCGGGGGACTGACGATCCTCTGGGTGATCTTGGGAGGCTGTTTCGCCCAAGCAATCCACGGCCTGTTGGTCCTGACGCTGGTCTTGATCGCCCTGGCCTGCTACGCCATGACCCTTGCCCCGGTCGTTTGGGTGCTGATCGCCGAAATCTTTCCCAACCGCATCCGGGGCGCAGCGATGTCGGTGGCCGTGATGGGCTTGTGGATTGCGAACTTCCTCCTCACCGAAACCTTTCCTCTGCTTTGGGGTGAAAACGGCGAGGGCGCCCCGAGGACCTTCTGGATCTATGCCGGGATCTGCCTTATCGGATTTTTCTTCGTCTTGTTCCGTCTCACGGAGACGAAAGGAAAAAGCCTGGAAGAGATCGAGAAAGACCTCCTGGGCAGCCGGGAAGATTGAGGCCGCTCTCCAAGGAGGTCTTCCCCGGCGGGGCGGGTCAGGAGACCTCGATGCCGTTGATGAGTTGTTCGCCTTGGGCGCGGCCCATGGCGGCGTGCTGGGCAAGCTGCTTGCAATAGTAGGACTCGCAGCGGCCGTGGAGGGTGACGCTGTCCTGCTCGACCGTCACGTGCAGGTTGCGCACGCCGTGGCCGGTTTCCTCCTGTACCGCCCGTTCGATGGAAGCCGCCAGGGCCTCGGCCTCTTCCAGGGTCTCGGGAAGGTACTCGCGCCGCTTGGGGAAGGTCCAGGGCTTGCCTCGAAATAGATCTTCCATGGAAAAACTCCTTCGCCCGCCGCCTTGCTTCCTTTTGGTCCGTCGCGGCGGTAAATCCACACCGGGAACTTCCTTGCTCCCCCGGTATTTCCTCTTATCGGTCATCGCTCCGCCGGCGCCTGCGGCGTTAGACGTGAAATCGGCGGGTCTCGTCATCCCTAACCACCCGGATCGCGTTGATCAACGCGATCCCTTGGCAGACGGAGCGGACAAGCTCCTGGGCTAATTGTTTGTGATAGAAACTGGAATTCGTCCTCTTCGGGGAGGAACCGACGGGATCGGTTCGAATGCTACCAACTGCAAGTCCGGGAGGAGCCCGGAGTGCCGAGATCTTACTCTCCGGTGTACGCAAACCGATACGGCCCGGTTTTCCACCCCGCGCAAAAAATTAAAAATTATTCCATCCCGACGAGGTGCCTATTATGAGAACGTTACCTTAATCTAGCCTCGAAGGTAAGATCGCGTCAATCCCAATTTTTCAAGAAATTTTTTGGGTTGCTAGCAGATAAGCGATGACCTCATCCGAGAGAGCTTGGGAAGACTGGGCGGCCGAGTCAAGAACCAGTTCGGGACTGAGCGGGGGTTCGTAGGGATCGTCGATGCCCGTGAAGCCTTTCAGTTCGCCGGCGCGGGCCTTTTTGTAAAGCCCTTTGGGATCCCGGACCTCGCAGACTTCCAGGGGCGCGTGGACGAAAATTTCGATAAAATCGCCTGGTTTGAGCGACTGCCGGACCCGATCGCGGTCCACCCGATAGGGGCTGATAAACGCCGTGATGGCGATGATCCCCGCCTCGCAGAAGAGTTGGGCCACGGCGCCGATCCGGCGGATGTTCTCTTCCCGGTCCTGGGCCGAGAATCCCAGTCCAAACCGTTTGGCAAATTCCTCGCCGTGCCGCGGTTTCAGCAGGGCCGGTCCGGCGTTCAGGCCGTGGCGGATGTTGTCGCCGTCCAGCACAAAGCTTTTCAGACCGCGCGAGTGCAGTTTATGGTCCACGAGGTTGGCAATCGTGCTTTTTCCGCAGGCGCTCAGTCCGGTCAGCCAGAGGACGCACCCTCGTTGTCCGTTAAGGTTTTCCCGTTCTTCCCGGGTTACCGCGTGTTCGTGCCAATGGACTTGAATGGAATTCTCTTCCGGCATGGGTGGATCCTCGATGGGGGGCAGGGGGATTACTATTCCGGCGTTGTAAAGCCGCGACCAGCGGCCACGGTTATTGGAGAAAGCGTTTTCGCATGGCGACCAGTTGTCGCGGCTCTACAATAAATGCAGAAAACTGGATCATAAAAATGTTTGACGCGAAATGCAACTACCTTTGCCTATGAAATGACGATTCTCCCCCTGGTTTTTTAGTACCCGAGTGGGGTCGCAACAATTTCCGGCGATGACTATAATGTGGGCGAATTGGTCGCCGGCCATCAGCCTGGAGCAATAACCACCGGGCGACAAAAGACTTACGATTATTGAAAGTATCGGAGCGCGGATTTCCATGAGTCAACTCGAAATGGTTTCCCATCAACCGCAGCAATCGCCGTACTTCATGGGTTTTTCGGCGGAGACGTTGTACGAGAAATGTTTGTCCTTGGCGAAAAACTTGTGGTGGAGTTGGCAGCCGGAGGTGATTAACCTGTTCCGTGATTTGGATCCCATCCGCTGGCGGCAATTGGATCACAATCCGATCGCCTTGCTTTCGGAGTTTACTCCCGAACGGCTGGAGCTTCGGGCGGCGGAACTGGTCTTGTACAGCCGGATCAACCAGGCCTATCGCCGGCTGAAGGAGTACCTTGCCGAGATCCCCCCCTGGGGGAAAACCCACGCCGGCGTTTTGGGTTCCAAGCCCGTGGCCTATTTTTCGCTTGAATTCGGGGTCCACGAATCGGTCCCCATTTATTCCGGGGGGCTGGGCGTCCTTTCCGGCGACCACATCAAAAGCGCCAGCGGCCTGGGCGTGCCGTTGGTGGCCATCGGCCTGTTTTACGACCAGGGGTATTTCAAACAGCAATTGGATCTCAACGGCTGGCAGCATGAAGAGTACATCAACACCAAGGTCGAAAACCTGCCCATGGAACCCGCCTTGGGACTGGACGGCCAGCCGCTGACGGTGCAGATCAATACCCGTAGCGGCAGGCTCCTGGCCAAGGTCTGGCTGATGCGCGTGGGCCGGACGCGGTTGTACTTGTTGGACAGCGACGTCCCAGGCAACCAGCCCGAGGACCGCGAGTTGACCAGCCGGCTCTACGGCGGCGACCTCCGCACCCGCATCCGCCAGGAACTGGTCGCCGGCGTGGGCGGTATCCGGGCCTTGCGGGCGATGGGCATCACGCCCGGCGTCTACCACCTCAACGAAGGCCACAGCGCCTTCGCCATCCTCGACGCCATCCGCGAGCGGATGAAGGACGACGGGATGACCTTTGACGCCGCCTTGCGGGACGTGGCGCAGCATACCGTCTTCACCACGCACACCCCCGTCCCCGCCGGACACGACCGGTTTGACAAGAATCTCATGGAAGAGCATCACGGTCCGCTGCGCGAAGAGCTGGGCATCTCCCTGGACCAACTGATGGGCCTGGGCCGGGTCGAGCCGCAAAACGACCATGAACCTTTCTGCATGACCGTCCTGGGCTTGAAACTTTCACGACGGGCCAACGCGGTGAGCAACCTACACGGGCACGTCACCCGGCGGATGTGGGCCCATCTCTGGCCCTGGCGGGTCGAGGAGGAAATCCCCATCGGGCACATCACCAACGGCGTGCACATCCAAAGCTGGCTCGCCCTGCAGATGCAGCAGCTCTACGACCGCTATTTCCCCGCCGGATGGATGAACCGGATGGGCGAGCCGGAGGTCTGGCAGACGATCTACGGCATCGATCCCGGCGAACTGTGGGAAACCCATTACGCCATGAAGAACCTGCTCCTGGCGTTCGTCCGCCGCCGCGTCAGCCGCCAGTGCCGCCGCCGCGGCGAAAGCGACGAAGCGGTCGAAGCCGCCCGCAGCATCCTCGATCCCAACGTCCTGACCATCGGTTTCGCCCGGCGGTTTGCCACCTACAAACGGGCCACCCTGATCCTGACCGATCTCGATTGGCTGGCCTCGATCATCAACGATCCCCAGCGGCCGATGCAGATGATCTTCGCCGGCAAGGCCCATCCGGCCGACGAGCCTGGCAAACAGCTCATCCAGCGGCTGGCCAACCTGCGGCACGATCCCCGCTTCGCCGGGCGGATCGCCTTCGTCGAGGATTACGACATCAACGTCTGCCGGCACCTGATCCAGGGCGTCGACGTCTGGCTGAACACGCCCCGCCGCCCCCAGGAGGCCTCCGGCACCAGCGGCCAAAAGGCCGTGCTCAACGGCGTGCTGAACCTCTCGATCCTCGACGGCTGGTGGGCCGAGGCCTACGACGGCAGCAACGGCTTCGCCATCAGCAAGGGCACCACCCACGTCGACGACCGCATGACCGACGCCCGCGACTTCGCCGACCTGCAGCGCGTGCTCACGGAAGAAGTCATCCCCACCTACTACGACCACGACATCGACGGTCTGCCCCGGCATTGGATCAAGCGGATGATGAACTCCATCAGCTCGTTGGCCTGGCGGTTCAGCGCCGACCGGATGGTCGCCGACTACGTCCACAAGACCTACCTCTACGCCGCCGGCGGCGTAAGCTGCGAAATGAACGCCCGCTAAATTGATTGACACAGCCACCGCCGAAGGCGATAATTAATGGAGGAGGCAATTATGCCGGAAATGATGACCATCGACGAAATCGAGTCGCGGTTTCAATCGGAGTGGGTCCTGCTTTCCGATCCGCAAACCGATGAAACCCTCCAGGTCCTCGGCGGTACAGTATTGCACCACAGCAAAGATCGGGATGAGGTGTATCGCAGAATGGTCGCGTTGCGCCCCCAACGCAGTGCCGTCCTTTACACCGGCGGAATGCCTGAAGGAACGGAACTTGTCCTGTGATGCATTCATTTGATCCTCTTGAAGGTCCGATCCTAGTATCGGCGGTATTATCCGGGCCGTCAGGAATGTTGGTCGCCCGATTTGCACTGGATACCGGCGCTACCGGCACTTTAGCCAATGCCGCTTTGTTGACAACCCTCGGTTATGATCCTGCCTTGGTGTCCGACCGCGTTCAAGTGACCACGGGAAGCAGCGTGGAATATGTCGCTCGTGTTCGAATCAGCGAGATTCGGGCGTTGGGATTAACACGAACGGATTTTCCCGTCTTGGTGCATACTTTGCCCCCGAGTTCTAACATTGACGGCTTGCTGGGATTGGATTTTCTGCGGGGCAAAATTCTAAAGATTGACTTTTGCCAAGGGAAAATCGAACTCCGATGAAAGTGTTGCTCATCCTCGGCCATCAAAAATCCGGCAGCTTCTGCCACGCCATCGCCAATACGGCGCGGGAAACCTTGCTTTCAGCCGGGCATGAGGTGGTCTTCCACGATCTCTACGCCGAAAAGTTCAATCCCATCCTCCCTCACGAAGAGATTCCCAAAGAGGCGAAGATCGATCCGGTCGTCGAGCGGCACTGCGACGAGTTGCGGGCGGCCGACGGCTACGTGATCGTGCATCCCAACTGGTGGGCGATGCCCCCGGCGGTGCTGAAGGGCTGGATCGACCGCGTCTTCCGGCAGGGCGTGGCCTATCAGTTCGGCCCTACGGGCGTCGAGCAACTCCTGGCGGGCAGGCGGGCCGTGGTCCTGACCACCTCGAACACGCCCCGCGACGATGAACTCCGCCTCTACGGCGATCCGCTGGAAAACCTCTGGAAGAACTGCATCTTCGGCTTGTGCGGCGTCAAAAACTTCCACCGCCGCAACTTCGAGCCGATCATCCTCAGCACCCCCGGACAACGCGCCGCTTGGTTGCGAGAGGTACAGAATATTATCCAAGATCATTTCGCTTAAAACAACAATTCAACAAAAGATCAATAAAAAGCTGGCCGTGGCCGGGAAAAAATGATACAATAGATTTATGAGAGATTTTGGCAATGGTCCAACTCTGAAAGAGGCTTTTCCCTGGCTTCAAGACGATAACGCCCGGATTGACCGGATTCTTACGGTTACGGAAATCAACAGCATGATCGAGGGTTTGCCTCCCTTGCAGGAAGAAACGCGACGGCGGATTCGAGAGCGTCTTATCGCTCTCGCCGAGCGCGCGCCAGCGCCTGCTGAATAATGGTTCTCATAGGCGCGAACTGCCTTTTGAAAGCTGCTTTGGCGGCGGCGATGTATTCTGCCCTGCTGGCTTCACTTTCATCATAGATCAGCAGCGGGCGACCCGTCTGTACGGCCAGCAGATCGGTCAACAGTTTAATTGTTCGGGCGTTTCCTTCTCGAAAAGGGTGGATTACCAGAAACTCGCCTTGGATCTCTCCCGCGGCCTCGCTAAAGGCGTCGTCTTCTTTCAAAACGCGGGCGGGAAATTTGAGAAGAACGTCCTTCTCGAAAACGGCCATATTGCGTTCTAAAAAATCCGGCGCAGGCCAGGTAATGCCCGGTTTGCTGATCCATACGGTCCGCCATCGGCCGGCCCAATCATACAACTCACCGAAGATGCGCGTGTGAATGTGGCGCAGTAGATCACATGTCATGGGTGTAGCCACTCGAACCTCGGACAGAAGCAACTCATAGGCTTGGGCCAGAGCCTCTTCCTCGATGCGCTGCAAGCTCTGCAAATCGGTAATTCCTTTTTTATTGACGAGCACCACTTGCCCGGCATCGACGTACTCGGCCTCCACGTTGCCGGAAACGTCGTAGCGGCTACTTCGTTCGCGAGGTTTCTGCTCCATGGCCGGTATTATACGGTTTGATTGGAAAACGGACCAGCCGGGAGTTTTTTGACATCTGCGTTTCGTTTGTTTTTTCTCAAACCTAAACAGCTTATAAATTAGGATTTGGGGGTGGTGTTCGTAACGAAAAAGATATCGCCTCACTTGTGGTGTATTATTCGGCGGATTACAATCACGAAAGTAGAGATTGTTTGCCTCGGGTAAATCGCGCACTTTTCATAACCGATATTTCTTATCGAGGTAGTTCAATGTCAATACCAGTCGTCTGTTCGTCATGTGGCATGAAACTGCATGCCCCAGAGAACTTGGCTGGTTGTAAAGCCAAGTGCCCAAAATGTGGTGCAACTGTCGAAGTTTTCCTTCCAACTATGACGGTCCAGAACCCATCAGTCACAATGGCTGTACCGCCACCTGTCAAACGCGCCGAACCTCCAATCCTTCCATCCAATTTACAGCCTCCTCCTCCACCTGTTGTGCAAGGACACGATTTTGATTTTACTTCTTCCACACCTCATCCTTCCTCCGTAGGGAAGGCAATTTTTAATCGCAACACGGTGTCTCAAAACTTGTACGACTCACAAAGTATATTGATCGCCGCATGGATTGCTGGCGCTGGATTACTTCTCTTGGGCTTATCACCGTTATTCAGATGGATAAACTTCGCAACAGGAGGCCTCATAGGATTGTCTGGAGACGGCAAGATTTTACTGGGAATAACTATATTAGCCATGTCTGTTTACATTACGGCAGTAATCAAGCAGAAGTGGCTGATGCCAGTCATTCTCAGCGTCCAGGCTTGGGGGACATTGACTGTTTTCTGGATGGGAGCATTGATTTGGAAAGTAGGCTCTATCCTCAATTCGTCAGAGATTAAGGATAATCCGTTTGCTGCGTTGTTCGCATCACAAATCAGTCCAGGAGCTGGTCTGTATCTGGGTCTAATCGGTGGCATTATTGTTGCTGGTGCCCTTGGTTTCGTTGCCGTATGCCACTTAATCACATCTGGTAAGTTTAAACCATATTACGTCACGCAGGGGCTTTCGTGTATCCTTGGTATCCTACTGGCATTCTTTGTCAATCCAGGACCTCCATCGAAACATGAGACCACCCAGTCGACTGTCGCATCAGTGAAAAATGAAAACCATTTCCCGCAGCAGGAAGTGTTTGGTAAGAATGCGACGAATCCTTCCCATTTGAAACAGCCATTAGAACCAGCTTGGACAACGCCCGAGAAGGCTGTTCGGCAGGGCGACCTACAAGTCCGCATTATCAAGGTAGTAATTGGCAAAGTGCCGCTGAAGGATATTTTCAGCGATGGCGGTATTTCCCAGAACAACCTACTAATGGTTAATCTGGAACTCACCAACATGAACCAACAGAAGAAAGTAGAGTACCAATCTTGGTCGGGTAAGGATATATCGTTCGAGCGAGACTACGCTACACTTAAGGACAATTTTGGCAATAATTACAAACGGATCAACTTCGGAGTTAGCACGATCCCTGTTGGGGCAATCGAAAGGTCTGAATCAATCTATCCAAACAAAACAGTGTCCGACGTGCTTGTGTTCGAAGTACCACTCGATACAGCGACCTATTTGGAACTGGAATTACCCTGTGAGAATTATAATGGGGAGGGTATGGTTCGGTTCCGAATTCCTATCAAGTCGGTATCACGGGTTTCGGAGTAGCGGCTAAAATCCAGAGTTTTTGTGAACCTACAAGCAGTTGCCAATGGCTATGCCATTCTGGTCTGCCATTCCGGCAGTCACTCGTGTTTCTCTAATCCCCCATGTTTGATTTTGTCCTCGTTGGTCTTGCAACGGTTGGCAAGAGTTACAAGAACTCGACGAATACACGCTTAGTGGGGGATAAGAAAACCTTGACGGCGGCAACTACTCTTAAGCATAGAAATTGCAAGGGATTGTGGTTATCGCCAGAAGCTGGGCGCTCGATTTTTCCGTTTTTACCGGCGATTAGGCACGGGAGTTGCTTCCCTTTTTGTATTGTTTATCCGAAAGACGACGCAATCCTTGCCCCACTAAAAGTAGTAGTTTGCGGTTCATTTTGAACATTTCCGCAGAATCGACAGGGCAGAGAAGGATCCGCGTGGGAATTCGGACGAAAAAACGCCTTTTTTTCCGGCGGGGATCGAACCCTTTTCTGCACAGGACGTAGCAATGTTATACGGCACGATGGAACACCTCCCGAAGCGTGCCTCCGACCCTAGTGGCTCGGCCGCCCGATCCGACGAAGACCTGTTACTGGCGTATCGCTCCGGTGGCGATCGGCAGGCCTTTGGGGAACTGGTGCGGCGGTTCGAAAAGGAGTTATTCGGGTATTTGCGGCATTACCTCGGCGACGCGGAGATGGCCGAGGACGTCTTCCAACAGACGTTTCTCCAGGTCCATCTGAAATGCGATCAGTTCGAGGAGGGCCGAAAGGTTCGACCGTGGCTGTACACGGTGGCTACGAACCAGGCAATCGACTATCAACGCCGCAACCGCCGCCATCGGGCGGCGAGCCTCGATCGGAGGTCGGCACGCGACGTGAAGGGTGAGTCGGGAGCGCTGATCGAGATGCTGGGCGACTCGGAAGACGGCCCCGGCGCGGAAGCCGAGGCTGCCGAGCAGGTCGAGCAGCTCCGCCGTGCCGTGGACGAGCTTCCCGAGATGACGCGGCAAGTCGTGACGCTGGTTTATTTCCAAGGCCTGAAGTACCGCGAGGCCGCCGACATCCTGGGAATCCCGGTCGGAACCGTCAAGAGCCGGCTGCACACGGCCATCCAAAAACTGAGCGAATTGCTGGCCCACTTGCAGTTGCCCGATTAAAACTAAAACATTGCAAAAAAATCTTTCCTGTAATATTCTCCCGCCGGCCTCCGCCGGTACGGAATCATTTCCCGTTCATCCCCGACCCTTGATATCCCTATTTCCCCAATGCGTATTTTCCATTGCGGCAGGCGTTCTGCCGCGTGGCTTTACTTCCTAAGGTAAGGGACGGCCCGGCGCCGTCCCGCAAAAATGACTCGAGGTGAGAGTGAGGAGGAGTTGACTAAGAAATGACGAAATTCGAAGTCCGAATGACGAAAGAATGACTGATGACGAATGCCTAAGGACGTGCAACGCAGGAAGGGTGACCACCCCGTCGTTATTCGTCATTGTAACATTCGGATTTCTTTCGGCATTCGAGTTTCGTCATTCGTCATTTCCCTCTTGCCCTTTTCCTCTCGCCTTGCCATGATATAGCCTTCGACGTTGTTTTCTTTTTCCGGAATTGTTCCCCATGACCGACTCCACGCAAGAACTGTTGCTCGGCCACCTGTTGGGTGCGCTGGAGGATGAAGAGCAGGCGGAAGTGGAAAGGCGTTTGGAGAACGATCCGGAGAGCCGCCGGGAGTTGACGCGGCTGAGCCGTCAGGTGGTTTCCCTGGCGGCGTTGCGTCGGGCGGAGCCGCCCCCGCCGGGTTTGGCGGAGCGGACCTGCCGCTTCGTGTTCGAGCACGCCGCCCGGCCGGCCGCGACGGAACCGCCCAAGCCGCTTCCCGCGGCCGTGGCCCCGCCGGTCGGCAAACACCGCTTCACCCGCCTGGACATGGTGATGGCGGCCACGGTGGCGGTGACGGCGGGATTCCTCATTTTCCCGGCCTTGCAGAACGGCCGGTTCCTGGCGCAGAAGACCGCCTGCCAGGAGAATCTCCACGAGTTGGGCAAGGCCCTGACGCAGTACAGCCAATTGAACGGGGGTTACTTTCCCCGGATCAATCCCCGCGGCCGCTTGGCGGCGGCCGGCATCTACGCCCCCGTCCTCTTGCAGAACCAGTTGCTTCACGACGTCTCCCAGGTCGTCTGTCCCGGCTCGCAGTTGGCCGCCCAGCGGAGCAGTTTCCACGTTCCCACCTATCGCGAGTTGGAACTGAGCCCGCCGGTCACGCTGGCCCGCTTCCGGCCGACGATGGGCGGCAGCTACGGATACAATCTGGGCTACGTCCACAACGGCGCGTACCAACCCACCAAAAATCTCTACCGGCCGAACTATGCGATTCTCGCCGACGCCCCCAACCTTGATGCCTCGGGGCGGCAGAGCCTCAACCACGGCGGGCGGGGTCAGAACGTGCTCTTCGAGGACGGCCACGTGCGGTTCCTCTCCACCACCAAGACCCCGGCCACCGGCGACGACATCTTCGCCAACGATGCCGGCCAGGTGGCCGCCGGTCTCTCTCCCGACGACGCCGTCCTCGGTGCCAGCGGCGCCGCCCCGATGGTCTCCGCCGGCAGGTGATTCTTGATTTTGAAGGCATTTTCTTCAAAAGGAGCAAAAACTAATCACGAAAAAAAGATCGAAACACGGCGCGCCAAAGTCTGTCGTCTTTCGCCTCGCAGAACTACTTCCCCGGCCGAATCGTGCCGACGAAGCCGCCGCCGGGAGCCAGCGAGATTTTCAGGATAGCGTTGGCCGTTACTGCTTGCTCCTCCCGCCGGAGGGCGTTCGGCTGCGCTTCGTCCAGCGAACCGTCCACGTACAACTCGGCCTGATATTTTCCCGGTCCCAAAAAGCTCAGC
This sequence comes from Pirellulales bacterium, assembly GCA_016936015.1. GTDB lineage: Bacteria > Planctomycetota > Planctomycetia > Pirellulales > Thermoguttaceae > JAFGPV01. Next base: position 83,899 of record JAFGPV010000083.1, on the reverse strand, counting down.
GGAACATTAAGCTCCCGGGCCGTCCAGTTCGTCATCCCGCCGAGATACCAGGTCCGGTCCTTCCGCCGAGCCAGCACGACGTACTCGCCCGGCTCGCCCAGCAGGAACCGGGTCTCGTCCCAGGTGGTCGGCACTTGTTCCAGGAAGTCGAAACCCGTCTGGCCCTCGTAGGCGGCCGGCTTGTCGCAGACCTGCGGCAGCGGGTTCTCGAGGACGACGTACAGCGCCAAGTGGTGGCAGCGGGTGCCCAGCACGTCTGGATCGTCTTCGCGGGGCTTGAATTTGGCGCGGCTAACCGAGCGGAAGCCGCCGAGGTGATAGTCCGTCGGGCCGGCCAGCGCCCGGGTGTAGACCACGTTGAGGTTGTGCTGCGGCGAACAGCGGTCGGTCCATTTCAGATACTCCAGATTCAGGGCGGCCTCGTGGTTAAACAGGTTCGGAAACGTCCGCTGCTGGCCGCTGGGCGGATAGACGCCGTGGAACTGGATGTGCAGTTTGTGCCGGGCCGCCGACTCCAGCACCCGGTCGCAGAACTCGACCATCTCCTGATCGCTTCGGTCGAGGAAATCGACCATCAGGCCCTTGATGCCCCACGCCTCGTACTGCGCAAAGGCCTCTTCCAGCCGCTTATCGAGGGGCTGCCAATGGACCCACAACCGAATGCCCACGCCGCGCTGTTTGGCATAGTCGAGGAGCTTGGGCAGTTCCAGTTCGGGAACCGGTTTGAGGATGTCGGTATCAGGACCGGGGAGCAGACCGGGTCGGGACTGGACGTACCAGGGACGGTCGATGCCCACGACGGCGTGATACGCGATGCCGTGCCGGGCGCAGAAGTCGATGTAATGCTTATGCGTTTCGTAATTCATCCCATAGGTAAAGGGAAGTCCTTTCCCGCCGCCGCCGTTCCACCAGTGCCAAGTGGTCTTGCCGGGCTTTGCCCACGAGTAGTCGCCCTGCGGTGGATCGTTCAGGCACAGCAGCAGGTTGCTTTCCAAAAGCGTGCCGGCCCGGTCGGCCAGGAGCACCGTCCGCCAGGGACTGGCCCGCGGCGTCCGGCCGGTCACGCAGGCGTCCTTCCGCCCGTGCAAGGGCGAAAGCCGGCAGCGCAACACCGGCGGCTTGGCGTCGGAATCCCGCTGGAGATCCATCCGGGCGAAATCGCGGAGCCGTCCCTCCAGCACCGCGGCCGAGCCTCCGCCCGGCCACACGGCCAGCAGCGGCGGGCTGATCAACGTCTTTACCGGAACTTCGGCCAGGGGCGTCCGCCGGTAAATATTCTCGGAGACGGCGAAGTTCGGCACGGTCATCAGCAACAGCGTCGGATCGTCCGCGAAGCGATACTCCGTCGCTTCGCTCTCCAGCACGAATTCCCGGAGCGATTCCTGCTCGGGCAACACGTAGCGGAAGGCGATGCCGTCGTCGTAGGCCCGCAGTTCCAGGTCCCAGCGGACGCCGCCGGGAGACTGGAAACGGAGCCGGACCTGACAGAACGAATTGCGGACCTCGCGGCACTTTCCCCAGGGCAGCCGGAAAGTCTCGTCGATTCCCCTCGCCTCGAAATCCAGCAGCCGGGCGCCCGCGGCAAGTTGTCCCCGGCCGGCCAGCGTGATTTTTATCGGCGAAGGATCAAGGATCGTTTGCCCCGACCGTGTCACGCGGAAGGTCACCGGCCGGGCATCGGCGGCGGGGGGGCACTCCACCGTCAGCGTGTTTTTTCCGTCCGGCGAGTGGACCGTCACTTCGCGGGCCATCACCTCGCGGGCCATCACCTCGCGGGCCGCCGCGGGAACAGTCCACGCCGCCGCGCAGACAATCACTGGCAGAAGAAAACTGCGAAACCACATAAGGATTGAACTCCGGGGGAAAGAGGATATTATAAACAGTATAAAATTCCAGATACCGGAGAGCAACATGATTCGATTCCTTGGCACATCCCTAGGGCTTCTGTTTTCTGTTTGCGGCATTCTCGCGGGGGTGGGTCTGCCCAACGTTTCCGCCGGGCCGCCGTGTGCTCCGGCGACGCTCGACGATCTCCCGTTGCTGCCCCGCGACGTCAGCGTTCATCAGTTCTCCAGCCACAACAAGCAGGGGGTCAACATGGACGCCGATTGGCACTTGTACAAGGACGCGGCGGGCGATGCGGTCGTCTTCGACGCCACGGGCCCCGGTTGCGTCCGCAGCATCTGGCAGACGTGCCTCCCCAAGGACCAGGTCCTGAAATTCTATTTCGACGGCGAGGCGAAGCCCCGCTATGCGATTCCCACCTACGATTTCTACCGTGGCAAGAATCCGCTTTTCCCGGCGCCTCTGGTCTCGTTTGAAAAACGTGGTTACTACGCCGGCGGCGACTATGCCGGCAACTGCTTTGTGCCGATCCCCTTCCAAAAATCCCTGAGGGTCAGCATCCAGGGAAAGGTCGCCTTTTATCATTTTCTCTATGAGCGCTATCCCTACGGCACGCCCGTGACGACCTTCACCGGCAAGGAGGACCGCGGCTACCTGCTCCGGGCGTTCGAGAAGCGGGGTGAGGATCTTTCGCCGCCGGCCGACGCGAAAAGCATCCGTCGCGAGTCGGTCGAGCTGAAACCGTTCGAGCCGCAGGAGCTCGTGAGCTTGGACAAGCCGGGCACGATTGCCCGGCTTGTGGTCGAAGGTCCCGCCACCGAAGAGTTTGTCCGCCGCGTGGAGATCGCCATGCACTGGGACGCGACGCCCCGGCTCGATGTCATCGCGCCGCTGGGCATATTTTTCGGCCCCGCAGTCCGCCCCGAAGCGGTCCGGGCCATGCCCGTCAAGGTCGAACTGCTCCCCGAGGGCCGGATGAGGATGACCAGCTACTTCCGGATGCCGTTCTGGCACAACGCCGAGATCTCGATGCTGTATCGTCCCGTCGAACCGGCCAAGCCGATCGGACCGATCACGATCGAGGCCTCGCTGATCCCCAACCGCTATCCCGAGATGGAGAGCGGCCATTTCTGCGCCCTCTACCGCGAGGGCCGGACCGAGATGGCCCGCGATTGGCTGTTCTTCGACGCCGGCGGCACGGGCCGGTTCTTAGGCGTGGTCCAGACCATGCACGGCGAGCACTATTGCGAAGGGAACGAGCGGTTCGCGCTGGACGGCGCCGGTTCACCGCAGGTCCACGGCACCGGGAGCGAAGACTACTACCTCGCCTGCCTCTGGCCCAATCCGAACTTCAACCTCCCGTTTGCCGGCTGCGTGGGCGACATCACGAAGATCCCCGGCCCGGCCTGCTACTACCGGTTCCACCTCGAAGCGCCCATCCCGTTCTATTCCGCGCTCGACGCCCGGATCCAACACGGGGGCATGAGCAACATCGTCTCGCAGTACCGCAGCCTGGGTTTCTGCTATCTCCGCCGCCGGCCGGTGTTGCGGCAGACCGATTTCATCGACGTGGCCGACGTGGTAAGCGAGCGGCAGCACGACTATCAGGCGGCCGGCTCGACGCTGACCGGCCAGTTGGAAACGTCTTACGAAGGCAACGCCATGGGGACGCTCATCCGCGACAGCGGCCGGAGCCATCCCGGCGGCGAAATCACGTTTACCGTGGCGACCGATCCGAGCAACGCCGGCGTCCGGCTCCGCCGCCGCCTCGACCAGAACTCGCCGCGCCAGGCCGCCGACGTTTACGTGGATGACCAGTTCGCCGGCACGTGGTACCACGCCGATCAGAATCCCCACCTCCGCTGGTACGATTCCGATTACGATCTGCCCGCCGCCCTGACCCGTGGCAAGTCGGAACTGAAAATCCGCCTGGCGGTCAAGAAAGGCCAGGGCTTCGGCGCTTTTACCGATTTTCGCTACGAGGTCTTGTCCTTCACCGGCCGCGTCGAGAAGTCCCTTGTTCCTCCGGGAGAGGGTTAAGGACCTGGTTTGCGGGCATTCTCTGGATTTGAACCGTTCCGATACATTCAAAACCAAATAACTTTCGGATGACAACATATAATTCAGGGCTGAAATGCCTTTGACATACGCATAATCTCCCGGTCCTATTTCCTTAACGCCGAATTTGGAAAAGATCAACCGGGCATGCCGGACAGACGTTCCCACACCGACGGTAGTGTTTTTCATGGAATCGCCAGCCACTTTGGAGATCAAGACCATCGAAAATGCAAGAATCACTGTTACTGCGAACAAGTAGCTAAACCTACGGCATTTCATCGGATTCTCCTTTACAGCGTTGATTGCATGGTTCCAGTCGCTCCAACGCCTGATTTGGAATAGATATTGTATGTATAGAACAATCCCGGCTCAATCCCTATAATCACTACGATTGATTCATACCAACATTCAATGCGCACCACTCGAAGATGAAACGTATAGTATGTTATCACACTTTTTATCTTCGGGAGGTCATCGATCCATGGGTCGTCTTTACGAACTCCAAAGCCAACTCCTCCAGGATGGAAAGATCACCGACCAGGACGTCGTCGTCATTCGCGGTTACCTCCAGGGCGAGGGAAAACTCGACATCGAGGACGTCAAATTCCTGGTCGAGTTGCTCAGCAACGCCCGGGAGGTCGCGCCGTCGTTCGACGAGCTGTTCTTCCCCATCCTGAAAGACGTGCTCCTGGCCGACGGGCGGATCGGCATGGACGAGCAATTCTATCTGCTCAAAATGCTCTACTCCGACGGTCACGTCCGCGAGCGCGAAAAACAATTCCTGCAAGAACTTCGCCGGAATGCCCAGGAAACCACGCACGAGTTCGAGGCCCTCTGCGACGAGGCCCTCAGCGCCCATCCGACCAACTGGAGCGTCGGAGGCAAAGTCCCCCGCGAAGTGGAGCGATGAACGTTGGCCCCAGGGGAACCGCCCGGCTGAAAGCCTTTCACCGCAAGAATGGAAGTCAGCCCCCGCGGCATAGCCGGATTGGCTCTTCGACGGGCAGGAGAGGCGCTTCTATACGCCGCGCGCCGCGTTCTTGTTGACATTGCCGGCAGAGCATCAACCGGCCGCGGCCAGCTTTTTTCCCGCCGCGAACCGGCCCGGGTAATTGACGACCGCCCAGACCGTGCCCGCGGCGCTGTCGTAGCCGTACATGCCCAGCGTCTCCCGGCCCGCCGTTACGGCGGGCCGGTTGCCGACGAAACACTTCTTCCCGCCGACGTTGGCCTCCACGGCGAGGATCCACCGGCCGTCGGCGTTGGTGCAGAGTCCGAACGCGCCGCCGTCGAGTTCCTCGTCCGTCAGCCCCCGGGTATCGTAGCCCATTTGCAGGACGAAGGGATCGGTGTGGTCGGCGCCGAGATCGTTCATACCCCAGAGATGGAACACGTCGCTGCGCAGCGCGTCGGAATGGGCCGATTCCGAACGGACGGTCCAACCGGTGGTGATTTCCTTGCAGAGCGGCCGGCCGCTGCCGTCCTTGAACACGCTCCCATTGACGCCGCTGAGGATCCGGGCGGAGGTGCTGCCGAAGCGATCGGCGACGACGCCGTAGGAGCCGCCCTGCCCGACGAGAAATTGCCGGCCGTTGAGGCTGTAGCCGAAGGACTCTTTCTTGACGAAGGTGACATTCTCAGGCAGTTTCTTGATAGTAAGCGAGCCACAGGCGGGGGGCGCTCGATCGACGGTCGGGCTGGCGGAGTAATAGTCCACCGTGACCCGGGGCCCGTCGATCGTCACCAGGTAGTAGCCCAGCGTGTTGAGTTCCTGGGCCAGCGGCGTCTCGCGGGGCGGGCGGTTGACCTGCAAGTCGGGCGGCGGAACGGCGGGGCCGTAAAACTTGAAACTGTTGCCCGCGCAGACGATTGCGTGAATTTGAAAGAGCCGGTTGGGACTCTTCACCAGGGCGCGGTGGTGGAGATGGTCGTGCCCGCCGAAGAAGTACCGGACGCCCGCCTCGTGCAGGCTCCGCATGAAGGCGTTTTGTGCCTCGGGATCGTCGGCCGGATCTTTACCGAACAGGGTGTCCTTGTGTCTCTCGGTGATCAATCCCTTGTGGGCGAAAACAAAGGCGTGGCCGCCGGGCGGCTTGGCCTTGAGGATCGGACCGATCCAGGTCTGCTGGTCCTTGATGGGCGCCGCGAATTGATCGAGCAACACGAACCGGGCGTTTTGATAATCGAAGGCGTAGCTCAGCCCGTTCGCCTGGCCGGGACTGCTGAAATTCACGGCGCCGAACCGGTTGACGGCCCCTTGCGTCTGGGGAAAATCCTGCACGAACCGGGCAGCGGCCTCGGGCTGCTTCTCGTGGTTGCCGCGTAGCGGAAAGAAGCCGATCCCCGCGGCATAGAGGGGCTGCGCCGCCTCGGCGCGGGTGTCCATGCTGTTGCTGGTCTTCGAGGGATATTGGTCCACCAGGTCGCCGACCTGGATCACGAATTTCACCTTGGCGGCGATGAATTCCGCGTTGAGCTTTTCGATCACTCCGGTGGCAACCGAATTCCGGCCGTCGGCGTCTCCTTTCCACTGCGTATCGCCCATCACGCCGAACCGCCACGGCTCGGCCGAGGCCGACACGGCGTAGAACACCGCCCCGAGGAACAATCCCCAGGTGACGGCGATGAGGAACTGTCGAGACCGCCTGATGCTTGTGAAGTGCCGATTCATGGGTGAGGATCTCTGCTGCTTAGGGATGAAGGATCATCAACGCACACTATATTAGCATATTATTAACGACGTCGCCGCAGCCATCCCCACATTCCCGCCGCCAGGGTGATGAGCGTCCACACGCCGGGTTCCGGCACGGGCTGGGCGGCGGCGGCGGGACCTCCGCCGATGGTCAGGCTGCCTTGGACGATCGAGGCGGCCGTGAGCGTGCCGCTTTGCAGCGTCGTCGAGCCGGTTCCCGTGATCGCGTCCACAGAGTTGGTCTCACCGTTGATAATGAGGCCGGCCCCGTCGCCCGTGAAGACGGCGCCTTGGGTGATGGCGGCGACCGTCAATTGGGCATTGTCGAGGACATTCGTTGTGCCCGTCCCGGAGATCGTTCCCACTTCGGTGACGATGTCTTCCCGGATCTGGAAGGTTCCGGCCGCGTCGGTGGAGACGGGCGAATCGAGGGAGATCCCGCCGGTGGAATGGATGCCGCCAAAATCCGGATCGATCCAGCGGGCCAATTCGAGGACGCCCTCGTGGACCACGGTCGGGCCGGTGTAGGTGTTGACGTTGCTCAGGCTCAGCGTGCTCGCGCCGTCTTTTTCCAGACTGACCGTGTGCGTCGTCCCGTCGCTGATGACGCCGCCGAAGGAGTTGTAGGGTGTGGTCGAGCCGCTGACTTTGAGGACGGAGTCGTCGGAGCCGCTGTTGGTGATCCCAAAGGTGCCCATCTTGGAGGCGTACTCATAGGGGCCGTGCGAGAGCGAATTGATCTGCTGGTTGTGGCCGTTGAGGTCGATTTGCGGGGCGCAGGAGGACTTGACCGCGCTGCCGGTGCCGAAGATCACGTCGGTCGTTACGGGCAGGGCGTCATCGACGCCGAGAAAAAGCGTGGCCGAATGGTCGCCGTTGAGCATCGTGGCCCCGGTATAGGTGTTCTGGGCGTCGAAATAGACGTTGCCGCTGCCCAATCCCGCGGGATCGTTGGCGAGATGGACGTCGGAGTCGCCGGCGATGGGGTTGTGGTAGTGCAGGTTGTTGGGGACGGACTCTCCCCCGGCGTTTTTATCCCTCGTGCCGCCCATCATGGTGACGAACGGATTGGCCACGGCCAGCGGATCTTCCCTGGTGACGTCGGTTTTGGTGAAGGTCTGGCCCAAGCTGTTCAAGTGGATATCGACGTACACGTGGATGGGGTGCAGATAACTGTTGTCGTTGTCGTTGCTCAGGGTGATGCCGGGATTTTGGACTTTGATCGCACCGGTTCCGGTGAAGGGGACAGCGCTTTCGTCGGCGTCGAAGTTCAGCCGCGGGAGGTCGTCGAGATCGGGAGGGACCGAGGCGCTCAAGGCGAGGATCAGGTCCCCGTTGAAGACGCCGCCGTTCCACATGGAGATTTTGTCGTTTACCCCGCCGAAGGTGACCGATCCGCCGCTCTCAATGATCAGCCTTCCCGAGTTGTCGAAGGAGACCGTTTCATTTAGGGCGAGGTTTCCGGCGCCGGTTTTTGTAAGCGTGCCGTTGATGTCGGTGTGTGCGGTGGTCGAGGAATCGAAACCGTTGGTGTTGAAGGTGCCGCCGTTGCCGCCGATGTTGATCGGGCGGGCGGAGGTCAGGCCCGTGGCGTTGGTCTGGAGGGTCCCGCCGTTGAGGGTCAGCGAGCCGCCGGCCGAGCCGAGACGGTTGTCGCCCCCCTGGACGATCAGCAATCCGCCGTTGACGGTCGTCCCGCCGGGATAGGCGTTGGCGGCGGCCAGCACGAGCGTGCCGGTGCTCGATTTGGTCAACGAGCCGCCGGTGATCGCTCCCCCGGTGAAGGTGTAGGTGTTGGCGACGTTGCTGACGCTGGTCGAATAGGGGTTCACGCCGCCGGCATCGATGGTAATGATGCTGTCAGTGGCGATATCGTTGAAATAGACCTGGTCGTAGTTGCGAAATTTATTAGGGTCGGGATCCCCGCCGATCCAATTATTCTCGGTCGTGTTCCAATTGCCGCTGGTCGTGTTCCAGATCACTTCGGCCCCCGGTGCGACGACTTCGTCGGTCCAGACGGTGATCATGTCGAAGCGATATTTCCCGGTGGTTTGATACTGTTTACTTGGATTATCCCATTGGGCGTGTTGGTATGCCGAAGTGCCCGGGGCGAACTCGCTGACGACGCGGAACTTGAAGTTGGGATTGTCGTTCGCGCCGCTGATCGACGAAAGATCGATGGTGTTCAGGTTGTTCCATTCATCGCCGCCGGCGGAGGTAAAAAGCGTGCTGTCGGTCCAGGACGACCCGTCCAGGGAATATTGGGCCCGATAGTACCGGGAAGACGTGTTGCTGGTCCGGAGATCGAATGTGACGGAGATGTTGTCGTAAGCCGTGGTGTCCACCGCGATCTCAATGCCGGCGGTTTTATTGCCGGTCCCCTGGGCGGGATAGTTGGTTGTGTTAATCGCCTTGTTGGGGGAACCTGGATCGGTGCTCGATCCATCTTTCCATAGTTCCGCGTCCTGGACCACGCCGCCGATCATGGCGAAAGTGCCGGAGCCGATATCCGGCAGAGTGTTTTCATCGTTGAAGTTCCATCGGGTGATGACCACTGCTCCAGCAGGGGAGAGGACCAAACCCGTCAGAGCAACGCCCAACGAGAAGGCCAAGATTTTTCGGATCCCGTCATTTTCACGTCGGTGCATGGTGCGCTCCTTTTAACAAGCGGTTCAGGTCGGAAGAATTGGGAGGTCAGCAAAATCAAGTTGTGGAGTCGGATGCCGTGCCGGCTCAATCGCTGCGAAGGTCGAAATCGCATTGGTTGTCGCCGGGATGGACTTCGGCCGTCAGCGTGGTTTTCAAGTTGTACCGGTCGGGCACCCGCTTGGCGACCAGGTCGGACGCGCCGATGGTGACGCGATGTTTGCCGACCTTCGCCCCGCGGATGTCCCGCAGATAAATCAATTCGTAATGGCCCTGCTCGTCGGTTTTCCTGCTCGATTGCCGCCCGCCCTCGACGGGCCGGAAACTGACCACCTCGCCGGCCAGCGGTTTCCCGTCGAGCGTGACCCGGCCGCGAACCAAACCCAGTTCCGGCCGGTCGTCGTGCGAACAGCCTAACCACAGCGGCAACAGGACCACCAGCCACGCGAAGCGGAGTCCGCCGCGCCGCCTTCCGCGAAGAGGTTTACAGTGGGAGATCGGTTGCCGCATGGAAATCACTCCGGGATCGGCTCGGGCCGGCCGTCGGCCATGCTGCCCAGCCGCGGGAACAGCGAGTCGTTGGTCGCCGAATCGATGTTTTCGCTGATAAACCGCACTGAGCCGTCGGCCATCGAAAACTGCGCCCCACCGCGGTGCATGCTCCCCGGCGACTCGAAGAACCAGTTGTTCATCCCGCCGGGATTGTTGTGGGCGGGATCGGTGGTCGTGTCGAAGAGCGTGGCCACGCCGCCCAAGGCCCAGCCGTCGTAGCTGGTCTCCGCCCGCTCGACCAGGCTGTCGCTGCTCCGCGGACGCAGCCGCTGCAGCTCGCCCAGCATCAGCGTGTGCGAGGTCCCGTCGGTGATGTCCTTGAATTTCGTGGCGGAGTTGGGCAGGAATATGCCGAGAAACCGCTTGCGGGGTCCGAAGGAGATCTCGATCTTGTCCATGTCGTCGAAATGGTGATGCCATTCGAGGTGGTTCTCCCAGGCGTTCCAGCGGCCGACGCAGGCGCCGTAGTCGTTCCCGCCGGCCGTAAAACCGCTCAGCAGCATGTACTGCGATTCGCCCGGCCGGAGGCCCGTCCGCCGGGTCGGGCAGTAGAACGCGGCGATGTCGGTGTTCGCCACCTTGGCGTTGCCGCGGACGCTGCGATGGAAATCCCAGCTCTTAAACACAAAATTCTGTTCCATGTAGGGGAGGATCAGCAGCATCCAACTGGTGCCGTGCTTGTTGGCGTCCACCGCGGTGCTCAGCGCCTCCGCCCAGGTGTCGTACTCCGTCGGCGTGCCGACCACCGTGCTCACCCGGCAGGCCGGCGGAAAGGTCTTGTTCGTCTCCGTGTACAACAGCACGGCCTTCGACGTCTGCACGAGATTGTTGGCGCACTGCGTCCGCCGGGCCGCCTCCCGGGCGGCCTGGATCGCCGGCAACAGCAAGGCGATCAGGATCCCGATGATGGCGATCACCACCAACAGCTCGACCAACGTAAAACCGCGCACCCGTTCCGTCCATCTCATGCAGGATTTTGCCTTCTATATCTCTCCGGAATCCTTTTCGGAAAAAAATTTTTATCGCCTCTCGGTTAGTGGATGGTTAGAATGCGGTCAACTCAATCAGAACCTCTCAGGCCGAAAGTGTTGAGTTCCGGCACTTACGCCCGGTGTACGTGGTTCAGCGCCTTGCTCACGGCGCAAGTGCCGGAACTCAACACTTTCGGTTCTTCCCGGTTCCCCTTGAGCGGCTGCTGGCGGGGAATGCTTAACGGCGGCGGAGCCGCGCGAAAACCCCGGCCGCGATCAGTCCGCAAAACAGCGTCCAGATCGTCGCCGGCTCGGGCACGAAAATGCCCGGGTTGCCGACGTCGCCGCCGGAGGACGTATGAGATCCATAAACATCTCCTGAAACGGCAAAATTCCAATCGTAGACGTCATGCGTTCCGATGTTGCTCATAGGAATCGGAATTCCACTTGTATTCTGCGTCCGAATCGAGCCGGGATAAGTCTGGTCTCCGTAACTGAGGAAATCGACCAACGTTGAGCTACTATCATAAAGGTTGATCATGTCATTGCGTCCGAGATTAGCCCCATTGCCTCCGATGATTTTCACAGTTGAAGGCAGGCTCCACGCCGTACGGAAGGCGTCAGTGTCTGTTGGTTCGATCAAAAGGACCGATTTGCCCGGTGTAACGATACCGTAAGCGCTCAGATCTACGGTTCCTGCAGTTTGGCTGTCGTCATCGAAACTCCACCCGGTCATGTCGACATCCGAAGTGCCGGTGTTGGTGAATTCGATATACTCACCGCTATTTCCCGAATACATCCACTCCGTAATCACCATTCCCGCTTGGGCGGCGGAGGCAAAAAACAACAAGACACTTAGGGTTGCAAGTACTCGTTTCATAAGAAATTCTCCTCAAGGTGAAAAATGTCGGCACACTGGGAAAACAAAACACGGGCTTTAACGCCGGCCTGATCCGGGAAAGGGCGCGGCGTTAAAAAAGATACCGTCCGTCTGCGGCAAATTCCGTTCAATGTGCCTGATTCCGGATGGCATTCTCGCGAGAAACCGCTACCTCAATCATGGAGGGAGTGAAAATAACGTGGATCATCTCCACAAGTATCCCCTTTATAAAAGTCCGGAGAAACAAGTCAAGCAAACGGAGCGGTTCCATGCTATAATTTAACAACTCTAACACAGACAAACGGCACGCTAATCATCCGCTATAATAACGCTAACATTTTCCCGTTCATTTAAGCCCCAAGACCCGGCCATTCCGCCGACCATCCTCTAATACAACAGGAGCCTCCCATGACCCCGCGAAAGTGGCCTTCGTTGAAACTGCTTGTCCCCTTCGTGTGCTTCCTCCTGATTGCAACCGATCAGGGCCTCCTTTCCGCCCAGGCGATCTTCAAGGAACTGGCAAAACCTATCGAGGGCCGCAGCCGACGGGCGACCTCGGCGTTTCGGAAGGGGGCGGATGGGAAGTATGATCGGAAGGCGGCGCCGCTGGGCGACGATACGGAGTTGAGCAACGAGGACTGTTTCTGGATCGAGCCGGGCAAGACGCACGTCGTGCTCGACGCGAAAGGGCCGGGCGCGATCACGCACATCTGGTTCACGTTCTTCCCGCCCGAGCCGCATGAGTGGGCGCCCAAGGGTTCCGCGACGAACCAGGACATGCTGCTGCGGATGTATTGGGACGATCAGAAAAAACCCGGCGTCGAGGCCCCGCTGGGCGACTTCTTCTGCAACGCCTTCGGCAAGCGCTACGCCGTTACGAGCCTGCCCGTGGTCGTGGGCGAGTCCGGTTCGTACAACTGCTATTGGTACATGCCCTTCCGCAAGTCAGCCCGAATCGAGGTCGTCAACCAGGGCGATAAACCGATCAACCTGCTGTACTACAACGTCGATTGGATCCAACTCGACGCCCTGCCCGAGAACACCCCGTACTTCTACGCCCAGTACCGCCAGGAGTATCCGCTGAAAAACGGCACGGATTACGTCATCCTGGACACCCAGGGCCACGGGCATTTCGTCGGGACGGTCCTCTCGGTGCGGACCCGCAGCCCGAACTGGTTCGGCGAAGGCGACGAAAAGATCACCATCGACGGCGAGGAGAAACCGACGATCTGGGGCACCGGCACCGAGGACTACTTCCTCCAGGCCTGGGGATTGCGGAAAGACATGACGCCCTTTTTCGGCACCGCCTACTACGACCAGTATTATCGGCTCATCGGCAGCCACATCTGCTCGTACCGCTGGCATATCGCTGATCCGATCGCCTTCAAGAAAAGCATCAAGGTGACTTTCGAGCACTACGGCTGGATCTCGAAGGATGAAAATCCGGATTACAAGCAGATCAACTGGAACGAGCGGGAGGACGACTTTTCGAGCGTGGCCTACTGGTATCAGACGGGCGAGCCGACCTTCACCGCCCGGGCGCCGAGCGCCAAGGAGCGCCGCCTGCCGAGCCTCGAACGGACGATCGTCTTCGCCAAGGATTATAAGGACTCGAAGCACCACGGTCCCGGGCTGGCCGGCGAGCAGGAACTGCCCAAGTTGTACGATCAGCCGCAGCTCACCTACAAGCCCAAGTCGGCCGAGGACGCCTGGATTGAGATCCCCATTGAAGTGAAACGCAAGGAGCCGCTGCGGCTGATTGTCGTGGCCACCTGCGGCCCCGACTGCGGCACGTACCAAGCGACCCTCGACGGCGTCAAGCTGGCCGCCCCGCTGGACTGCTACGCCCCCGAGGTCGTCAGCAAGGAATTCCCCTTAATGGACTTCTGGCCCGAGCCGGGCGTCTATACGCTGCAACTGGAGTGCGTCGGCAAGAACAAACTCTCCGACGGCGTGAACCTCGGCGTGGAATCGGTCCGGCTGCGCGAGCGCCGTCCCCGCGTCGAAAAATACGGCCACGAAAAAGACCGCAACTGGCGAAAGGAACCCCGGCTGAACCAATAACTTGTTCCCCTGCCCGGAGACTACGATTATCATAAACGGTTGTAGGAGGCGGCTCCTGCCGCCGATTTTTAGCGTGTTTCCTGACGAGCAATCGGCGGCAGGAGCCGCCTCCTACAATAAAATCACGGCCGCTCTTCACGGCAACATGAATAATCCTAACACCTGGGAGTCCCGTATGAACATCTTCACCATCATGCGCGCCGTACTTCAAAGAGGATTCACCGGGGCGTGGTGCGTCTTTTCAGCCCTTGCTTTTTCCCTCACCGCGGCCGCCGGCGATCCGCTGGACACTTTGGCGCGGCCCCTCGAGGGCCGGAGCATGCGCTCGTCCTCCACGTTTCGTAAGGGAGCCGACGGGAAATACGATCCCCAGGCGGAGCCTTTAGGCAGCACCGATCCCCTCAGCAACGGCGACGCCCGCCTGGTGCCGCCGGGCGAAACCCAAGTCGTCCTGGACGTGAAAGGCCCAGGCGTCATCACCCACATCTGGTTCACCTTCCGCGGCCCGGAACCTTCCCGCGCAGCCCCCCAGGGGGCCGCCGATCACCAGGAAATGCTCCTGCGGATGTATTGGGACGATCAACAGCGGCCGGCCGTCGAGGCCCCGCTGGGCGACTTCTTCGCCAACGCCTTCGGCATCCGCAGCGAAGTAATCAGCATGCCCGTCGTCGTCGAAGACGCCGATTCCTACAACGGCTACTGGCGGATGCCCTTCCGCAAAGCGGCGCGGATCGAGGTCGTCAACCAGAGCGAGAAACCGCTCGTCGGACTGTACCACAACATCGACTGGATCCGGCTCGACGCGCTTCCCGAGGACACGCCCTACTTCTACGCCCAGTACCGGCAGGAATACCCCGTGCAAAACGGCAAGGATTACGTAATCCTCGACACCAAGGGCAAAGGGCACTACGTGGGGACGGTCCTTTCGGTGCGGACCCGAAGTCCCTCCTGGTTCGGCGAAGGGGACGAGAAAATCTCCATCGACGGCGAGAAGCAGCCTTCGATCTGGGGCACCGGCACCGAGGATTACTTCCTCTCGGCCTGGGGACTGAAGACCTGCTCCACGCCCTACTTCGGCGTCCCCTATTTCGATTGCCGCGGCATCGGAGGCCGCACCAGCGCCTACCGCTGGCACGTCCACGATCCCCTGGTCTTCAATAAAAGGATCAAGGTCGCCGTCGAACACTGGGGCTGGATGTCGCCCGACGAAAACCCCAAGTATCAAGCGATAAGCTGGAACGAACGGGAGGACGATTATTCCAGCGTGGCCTTCTGGTATCAGACGGGTGAACCGACCTTCGCCGCCCGGGCCCCGCACGCCCGGCAACGCCGACTGCCCAGCCTCGACCGCTCCGTCGTGTGCGCCAAGGACTTTACTGCGAGAGAGCATCACGGCCCCGGCCCGGCCCAAGCGCAATCGCTGCCGGGCCTCTACCGCCAAGCACAACTGCTCTATCGACCCAAGCGGGCCGACGACGCCTGGATCGAGATCCCCTTCGACGTGCAGCGCAAGGAGCCGCTGCGGCTGATCCTCTGCGCCACCCGCGCTCCCGACTACGGCCGATACCAAGTCTTCCTCAACGGCGTGAAGCTGGGAAGGCCGCTGGACTTCTACGCCGGGAACGTGACCGCCGGGGAATTCCCCCTCTTGGACTTCTGGCCGGAGCCCGGCGCGTACACCTTGTCTCTGGAGTGCGTGGGCAAGAATCAGCGGTCGGCTGGCCATCTGCTCGGCCTGGAGTCCATCCGCCTCCGCGAGCGCCGCCCCCGCGTCGAACAATACGGCCACGACAAGGACAAGGATTGGCGGAAAGACCCGAAACTTTATCACTAGGATGTAGGAGGCGGCTCCTGCCGCCGAGGGATCGGGAAAAGCCGGTATCGGCGGCAGGAGCCACCTCATACAGTCGGTGGTCAGGAACAAGTTTTTCTGCTACGATGCCGGAGGGCAATTCCCGAGGAGTAATCATGGTCCTTTCCGGGCACGAGATCCGGCGGCAGTTGGGAACGAACATCCTCATCGAGCCGTTCGACCCGGCGCGGCTGAATCCGAACAGCTACAACCTCACATTGCATGATGAGTTGATGGTCTACGAGGATCGAATCCTCGAGATGCGGAGGCCCAACCGGGTTCGCCGACTGCGGATTCCGTCCGAGGGCCTGGTGCTCCAACCCGGCCGACTGTACCTCGGCCGGACCGCCGAGCGGACCGAGACCCACAACCTGGTGCCGATGATCGAGGGCCGCTCCTCGATCGGCCGGTTGGGGCTTTTCGTCCACGTGACGGCGGGATTCGGCGACGTCGGCTTCTGCGGCTACTGGACCCTGGAGATGTTCGCCGTGCAGCCGATCCGCGTCTGCGCCGGCGTGGCCATTTGCCAGATTTTCTATCACGATATCCGCGGCGCGTTTGAAGAATACCGCAGCGACAAATACCAGAACAACACCGACATCCAACCCAGCCTCCTCTTCCAAGAACTCAACCCCGCCGCCGGTGAAAAAGATCAACCGTAGTTCTTTGCTGCGGTTTCCCCGAACATAAGGCCATCATATGGGCCGACGAGTTGTAAAATGCTCCATAAAAACAGGGGAGATCCCAAGCGTTTATTGAGACTCAGAAAAGAATTATCCCATCAGCAAACGCCCCGCGACGGCAGTCGCGGGGCTAAAACGGAGCCTGCTTCCACCCCCGGGACCGCCGTCCCGGGGCGTTCATAGGACATTATTAATCTGAGTCTCAATAGCCCCGACGCTTGTGCCGGGTGTGCATAAGATAATGCCCTACTTCCGGCACCAGTGCCGGGCTTAAACTTCCGGTTCTTCACGTTCTATTTCATTCCTTGACGAGGAATCGTTCGTATGATTCACGCTCTGGGCAACGGCTCCCCCACTCTATCAAACGATAAAAAACCCCCTCCCCGTAAACCGGGGTCGGGGGCTTTTCTTATCGGAGGGAGAATGGTTTTCAGTCCTTTAATTGCTTCAAGGCGGCGATCACTTCCAGAGCCTTTTCATAGCCGCCGAGGGTCTTGACGGTCTCGGCCGACTGCTTATAAGCCTTCAACGACTGGGCTACGTTTTCGACGCCGCCGAGACTCTTGATTTTCCGCAACATGCCGGCGGTTTCCGACCGGGCCTTTTTCGACATGGAAGAGGACTTTTTAATGATTTCTTTTTTGCAGAACTTGCAAAGTACCGATCGGGCGTGAACGGTTTTCCCGCAATGGGGGCACTTTTTACTGGGGGTGCCGCGCTTCTTAGCCATAAAAGACTCTCCTCAAATCAAGGGAAAATGGTGACTTATCCGACAAACAATCGGTCCTGAACAAGGATTAAAATTCAGGATCAGTGCCCCGCACATTGCCGATTAAACCACGATTTATAGCAGGTATTTAAAAAGATGCAAGCCCGTAAAACCAAGAAAAGCCGGAAATATTACATAATGGCAAAATAGATTTCCGCCGCGCGATCGAAATACTCCTCGGTTAGCGCCGGGGACCGGTGAAAATACCGGCAGTAATTTCGCACCTGCAACAACAGGTCGCGGGGTTGACAAAAGCGGAAGGGCCGGCCGGTCTGGCGGTAGTATTTATCGATCAGATAATCGATGGCCGGCGCGTGATATTTCAAGCCAAAATCCGGCGCCAGGATCTCAAACAGTCGGCGGAATTCCGCTTCGACCGGATCGGCGACCTCGATCTTATATGGAATCCGCCGCAGAAAAGCCTCGTCCACCAAATCCCGCGGCTCCAGGTTCGTGGAAAAGATAATCAACTGATCGAAGGGAACCTTGATCTTCTTGCCGTTGGGAAGGTTCAAAAAGTCGACGCGCTTTTCCAAGGGGACGATCCAGCGGTTCAGCAGTTCGTCGATCCGGATCCGCTGCCGGCCGAAATCGTCGATCACCAGCGTGCCGCAGTTGCTCTTCATTTGCAGCGGGGCCTCGCAGATGCCCGTCACCGGATTCACCGTGATTTCCAACTGCGACATCGTCAGCTCGCCCCCGGCGATGATCGTCGGGCGGCGAATGCGGATCCAGCGGCGGTCGACCTTCCGGGAATCGATCAGCCCGCTGTTGGCGGGCAAAGGAAGCTCCTCGTGGCAGGTGGGATCATAGACGCGGAGAATCACCCCGCCGATCCCCAAGGCCCGGGGAACCCAGATCTCCTGACCGAAGGCGGCCGTCACCCGCTCGGCAATGCTCGTCTTCCCGTTGCCCGGCGGGCCGAACAGAAACAGTCCCCGACCCGAGTTGATCGCCGGCCCCAGCCGGTCGAGCATCGTCTTGTTCAGCAGCAGGTCGGCAAAGGCCCGGTGGAGATCGTCGACGCTCGGATGCTGCTGCGTCAGCGACTGGGCGTGAACGCTCTCGATATAATCCTTCAGCGACACCGGCGCGGACCCGAAGTAGGTGCCGTGCTGCGAATACCGACGGGCGCGCTCCCGGCCCACGTCGGTCAGCAGGTAGATAAAGTCGTTCAGCGGCGCCGAACCGCGATGGGCAAGCAATTGCTGGTTTTTCAAATCGCCGAGCAATTGATTGACCAGAACGAAGGGAAGTTTGACCTGATCGGCGATCTCGTGGCCGGAACCTTCGCCGTGGGCCAGCAGGAATTTTAAGATCAAGGACTCCAACTCGGTCTCCGTCAGTGAGGCCTCCTTGAGCGATTCCGGCTCGCGGGGCACGAAGCCGTTTCCTTCGACCCGTTCCTGCTCGGCGGACGCCGGCACTTCGGCCGTCGCGGCGGCGGTCTGCGTCAGGTGCCGGATCCGGTTCAGGAGCGACTCGATCTTCTGATCCTTCTCCTCGGTCGCATCATGATCCGGCTGAGTCGCCGCCACCTCCGCCCAGGGATCGGCACCCGCCTCGGACGGGCCTGCCCCCGCCAAACGCGCCAATAGATTCTCCGTCTCCTGCGACATGGTCAACCTCATCATAAACCTAGCTTTTTCCCCGCGGGACGGTCAAATCGGGCGCCGGTCGGTTTGTAACGAAAAAGCAACCTGCAAGGAAGAAAGTGTTTGCCCCGGCACTTATGCCGGGCGCGCAGGGGAAAAAATCCTATTCCCTGCAAGAGGCCTCTTTTTCCCCGGGCAGTCGGGCAGGAGTGGGCAGCGTAATTGTCACCTGCGTGCCCCGGCCGACGGCGCTTTGCAGCTCGATCTGCCCGCCCAGGCCCTCGATGATCCGCCGGGCGGTCGGCAGCCCCAGGCCCGAGCCGCCGCTCTTGGTTGAGTAGAACGTCTTGAAGATGTGCGACAGCGTTTTTTCGTCCATCCCGCAGCCCGTGTCGATCAGGTCCAGGGCCACTCCGTTGGGCGTGTCGTAGCTGCGGACCACCAGTTGCCCCCCCGCGGGCATCGCCTGCTCGGCGTTCAGGATCAGGTTCAGCAGCGCCCCGTGGAAGGCCTCGGCGTCCAGCAACACCCGGGGCAGATCACCGGCCAGGAATTCGAGGATCTCGATCTTCGCCTCGTCCGCCTTCGGCCGGTAGAGGTCCAGCACCCCGCGGACCACGTTGTTCAAATTGCTCGGCTCCCGCCGCAGCCGATGGGCCTTGGCGTAACTCAAAAAATTATCCAGCAGTTCTTGCAGCCGCAGGCACTCGCGGTCCACCAACTCCACCTTCCGCAGCGCCCGGCGGTCGGCCGGCGAATCGCTCTCCCGCAGATCCTCGGCCAGCAGCTCCATGTTCATCCGGATCGTCGAGAGCGGATTCTTGATCTCGTGCGCCAAGCCCCCAGCAAGCTGCGCAATCTCCGCATACTCGTCAACCAATCGCCGCGGATCAGGTTGGGGTGTCGTCATGGAGGAAAAAAATGTCTTCTCGATTGCCAAGTTGCCGACGTCGTACACCTCGTTTAGCC
The DNA here is from genome assembly GCA_016936015.1 of Pirellulales bacterium. Classification (GTDB taxonomy): domain Bacteria; phylum Planctomycetota; class Planctomycetia; order Pirellulales; family Thermoguttaceae; genus JAFGPV01. The sequence continues at coordinate 64,323 of JAFGPV010000083.1, read as the reverse complement.
CGGCCGCTTGCGGCCGGCGTGTCGGGCGCCCTTTCCCGACATTGATTCTATCCAAATCATTAATCGCCCCAATAGGGCCTCGTTCATCTAACCCAGGACGCCACTCTGGAGAAACTGACAGAAGGAGGCATTGCTCCTGCTTTTCATGCAGAAGACGGACGCCCGTGAGGAAAGACGTTCTCTGTGCAAACGGTACGGATAATGGCAGATTTGGGTTTTGGGCAAATTGGAATTCAATTATGTAACATCTTGTCAATAAACAACATACAGTCTTTATTCCTTATTGGCAATTTACTTGCTCTTGTGAAAATGGTAGGATTGTAATAGACTGACTGACTGGTCAGTCCGCATTGGCGTTCTTGCAACTCAGCCGATCCAAAATCTATGACCCTTTCCGCCCGAACATCCGACGGCAAATCGGTGTCCAACGACATTAAGTCCCGGCGCGAGGAGGAGATCCTTGCGGCCGCCACGACGCTGTTCGCCGAGCAGGGGTACGCCAATGCGGACACCCAGGCGTTGGCCGATCGGCTGGGCGTGGGCAAGGGGACGTTGTACCGGTACTTCGCGTCCAAGCGGGAGTTGTTCCTGGCGGCGGTTGACCGGCAGGTGGAGCAGTTTCACGAGGCGATGCAGGCGGCCATCGCTGGCGTGAAGGATCCCTTGCAGCGGTTCGCCCGGGCGGTTGAAATGTATTTGAAATTATTTGCCGACCATCCGGAATTCGTCGAGTTATCGGTTCAAGAGCGGGCGTATTACAAGGACGTTGCCCTGGAGCGTCGGGAGAAGTACCTTCAACCCTGGAAGGAGCTTTTCCGCGACTTGATTGCGGCGGGCCGGGTCCGCGACGTGCCCGTCGAACGGATCACCGACGTGCTGTGCGACTTGCTCCACGGCACGATGTTTTCGAACTACCTTGACGAGCGGCAGCATCGTCCGGAGGACCAGGCCCGGGACATTCTTGACATCACGTTTCACGGCATCCTCAGCGATGCCGAGCGGAAGAGGAGAGGGAGTTCATGATCGACAGACGCTTTGCCTCGGAGAGCATCACCATGAACCGGCATCTTTGGAAACCGTTGCTGGCGGGGGTCTTGGCCGCAATTCCGTGCCTTGTGGGCTGCAACGGCCGGCAGGGACCGCCGAAAATGCCTACTCCGGAGGTGGGCGTGCTCACGGTCCAACCTCAGACGGTGACGTTGACTTCGGAGTTGCCGGGGCGGACCGCCGGCTACCTGGTGGCGGAAATCCGGCCCCAGGTGAACGGTCTGCTCCAAAAACGGTTGTTTACGGAAGGCGCCGACGTGAAGGCCGGCGACGTTCTCTACCAGATCGATCCGGCTCCTTATCAAGCGGCGTACCATAACGCCGTTGCGAACCTCACCGCCGCGCGGGAGAGCGCCGACCGGGCGGAGGCTACGGTGCAGGCGAGCAAGGCCAGCCTGGAGCGGCACGAGGCCATCCTGGAATTGGCGAAGACGAATCTCCGCCGGTACGAGAACCTGCTGAAGACCAACGCCGCCTCGGCGATGCAGCGCGATCAGGCCGCCGCCGACGTCCGGGTGGCCGACTCGGCGCTGAAGGTGGCACAGGCTCAGATCGACAGCGACCAGGAGGCGGTCAACGTGGCCCTGGCGGCCATCCAGCAGGCCGAGGCCGCGGTCGAGACGGCCCGGATCAATCTCGGCTACACGAAGATCATCGCGCCGATTTCCGGCCGCATCGGCCGATCCGCCATCACCGAGGGGGCCATCGTCACGGCCTACCAGCCGATGCCCCTGGCGACCATTCAGAAATTCGATCCGATTTTCGTCGACGTGCCGCAATCGACCACGGAGATCAGCCGTTTGAAGCGTCGCCTGGCCAGTGGCCAGTTGAAAAACATCGAGACCGACAAGGTCAAGATCATCCTGGAAGACGGCACCGAGTATGCGGAGGAAGGGTCGTTCAAGTTCCGCGACGTGACGGTCGATCCGACGACCGGGTCGGTCATCCTGCGGATCGTCGTTCCCAATCCCGACGGGATCCTGCTGCCCGGCATGTTCGTCAAGGCGCGGGTTCAGGAAGGGATCAACGACCGGGCGATTCTCGTTCCGCAAGAGGCCGTCTCCCGTGATTCGAAGGGGAATCCGATGGTCATGCTCGTCAACGCCAAGGGGATCGTGGAGCCGCGCCCGCTGGCGACCGACCGCGCCGTCGGCGATCAATGGCTGGTTTCCTCGGGCCTGGCCTCGGGCGATCGGGTGATCGTCCGAAGCCACATGATGAAGACGCCGCCCGGAACGCCCGTGAAAGCCGTCCCCTTCGGGATCGAGAAGACTCCCGCAGCGAGATCCGAGCGTACGGCGCAGGCCCCGCAGCGTTGATCCGACACCCCCGATAAAGGCTTCCGATGCTCTCCCGATTCTTTCTCGACCGTCCGGTATTCGCCTGGGTCATCGCCATCATGCTGATGGTGCTGGGGGGGTTGGCCATTTGCAACCTGCCCATCTCGCAGTATCCGCTGATCGCGCCCCCGTCGATCGCCATCGAGTCCTTTTATCCGGGGGCCTCGGCCGAGACGGTGGAAAACAGCGTCACCCAGATCATCGAGCAGAAGATGACGGGCTTTGACGACTTGTTGTATCTTTCAGGCACGAGCGATTCGGCCGGCATGTCGCGGATCGAATTGACCTTCAAGGCGGGAACCGATCCGGACCTAGCCTGGGCCAAGGTGCAGAACAAGCTCCAGTTGGCCATGACCAGCCTGCCCGAGGTGGTCCAGCGTTCCGGCGTGAAGGTGAGCAAATCGACGCGGAACTATCTGTTGATCGTGGGCTTGGTCTCCGAAGACGGCAGCATGGACGGCAACGACCTGCGCGATTACGCGCTCTCCACGCTGGAAAAGGTCCTGGCGCGGATCCCCGGCGTCGGCGAGGTCAACTCCTTCGGCGCGCAATACGCCATGCGGGTCTGGCTCAATCCCGACAAGCTGACCGAATACAACTTGACTATCCCCGATGTGATCCAGGCCCTGCGGAGCTACAATGTGGAGGTCTCCGCTGGCCAATTCGGCGGGGCGCCGGCCGTGAAGGGACAGCAACTGAACGTCTCGATCGTGGTGCAGAACCTGCTGGAAACCCCCGAGCAGTTCGCCGACATCCCCGTCCGCGCCAATCCGGACGGCTCGATCGTGCGGATCAAGGACGTGGGGCGGACCGAGCTGGGGGCCGAATCGTACGACATCGAGAGCTTCCACAACGGCAAGCCCAGCGCCGGATTGGCCATCCGCCAGGCGCCGGGCGCCAACGCGCTGGACACGGCCCAGGCCGTCAAAGATAAACTGAAAGAGATGGCCCCGTATTTCCCGAAGGGCCTGAAGGTGGTTTATCCCTTCGACACGACTCCCTTCGTGAAGGTGGCCATCTGGGAAGTGGTTAAAACGCTGTTCGAGGCGGTCGGATTGGTCTTCCTGGTGATGTGGTTGTTCATGGGGAACATCCGCGCCACGCTGATTCCCACGATCGCCGTGCCGGTGGTGCTGTTGGGTACCTTCGCCACGCTGGGACTGTTCGGATTTTCGATCAACATGCTGACCATGTTTGCCATGGTGCTGGCCATCGGGCTGTTGGTGGACGACGCGATTGTGGTGGTGGAAAACGTCGAGCGGATCATGACCGAGGAGGGGCTTTCGCCCCGTGAGGCGACGGCCAAGTCGATGGACCAGATCACCAGCGCCCTGATCGGCATCGGCCTGGTGCTGGCCGCCGTTTTCGGTCCGATGATCTTTTTTCCCGGCTCGACGGGGGTCATTTACCGCCAGTTTTCCGTCACGATCATCGCCTCGATGCTGCTCTCGGTGGTGGTTGCCTTGATCCTCACGCCGGTCCTCTGTGCGACCCTGCTCCGGCCGGTGCCCCCGGGACACGAACCGTCCGAAAACGCCTTCTTCCTCTTCCGCCCCTTCTTCCGCCGGTTCGATCGCGTCTTTTTCTGGATCCGGGACCGCTACGTGGGGTTGGTCGGATTCTCGCTGAAGCGGAAAATCTTCTTCCTGATCGGCTACGCGGCCATTGTGTACACGGTGGCTTTTTTGTACGTCCGGCTCCGCAGCGCCTATCTGCCCGACGAAGATCAAGGGGTCTTGATGTGCGTGATCATGATGAAGACCGGCACGACGCTGGAGCGGACCCAGGAGGTGGCGGACATCGTCCGGAAATATTTCGAGGAACACGAAAAGGACGCGGTCGAGTCGGTGATGACGATCGCCGGCATGGGTTTTTCCGGCCGGGCCCAGAACAACGCCATGGCGTTCGTCAAGTTGAAGGATTGGGAGCTGCGCGACCGGCCCGACTTGAAAGCCACGGCCGTCGCCGGCCGGGGCACAATGGCGCTTTCCGGAATTCCCGACGCGATGATCTTTGTCACTCCGCCGCCCGCCGTCGTTGAGTTGGGTATGACTCGCGGAGTTGATTTCCAATTAGTCGATCGGGGAGGCGTCGGCCACGAGGCCCTGACGAACGCCCGCAATATGCTCCTCGGCATGGCCATGCAGGACAAGGAACAGCTGGTGAACGTCCGTCCCAACGGACTGGAGGACGTCCCCGAATATCGCGTGGACGTGGACTGGGAAGAGGCCGGTGCCCAAGACATCCCCATCAATGCCATCCATACGACTCTCTCCGCCGCCTTCGGCAGCGCCTACGTCAACGACTTCATTCAGGGGGGCCGCGTCAAGCGGGTCTTCGTCCAGGCCGACGCCCCCTACCGCATGTTGCCCCAGGACCTGAAAAGGCTGTACGTCCGCAACAACGCCGGCAAAATGGTCCCCTACGCCTCGTTCGCCTCGGCCCACTGGACCACCAACTCCCCCCGGCTTGAACGTTACAACGGATTTCCCTCGATGAACATCACGGCCGAGCCGGCCCCCGGCCGGAGCACGGGCGAAGCCATGCAGGCGATGGAAGAGATCGCCTCGCGATTGCCCGCCGGCGTCGGCTACGACTGGACCGGCATTTCCTACCAGGAAAGGATGGCCACCAACCAGGCGCCGCTGCTGTACGCCTTTTCCGTGCTCGTGATCTTCCTCTGCGTGGCCGCGCTGTACGAAAGCTGGACGATCCCCTTCGTCAACCTCCTGATGCTCCCCCTGGGCGTCTTCGGCGCCCTGGCGGCCACCTACTACCGCGGGCTGTCGAACGACGTGTACTTTCAAATCGGTTTTTTGACCACCCTCGGGCTTTCCACCAAGAACGCGATCCTCATCATCCAGTTCATCAAGGAACAGCGGCGGCACGGAGAAGGCGTCGTTCCGGCGACGCTGGCCGCCGTGCGGATCCGGTTCCGTCCCGTCATTATGACCTCGCTGGCCTTCTTCTTCGGAACCTTGCCTTTGGCCCTGGCCACCGGCGCCGGGGCCGGGGCCATGAACGCCATCGGAACTGCAGTGACCGGCGGCATGCTCTCCGCCACCTTTATCGATCTGATTTTCATCCCCTTGTTCTTCGTCCTGGTCTCGCGATTCTTCTCCAAAGAACCGCGGCAGCCGGTCTTGTGATTTCTGTAGGGTGCGTGAAACGCACCATGCAGCAATGAGCCGGTGCGTTTCACGCACCCTACGGACTCATTTAACGGTTCCACTTAGCTGGCGACTTTACCGGATGTGCCAGTCTGGGTGAATCGGATTGGAACCCCTCGCCCCCCCAATCGGCTTGGATGCTCGGTCTGGTTACGTAAGATCTGCGGGTGGCTTGCGTTATTCGGTTCACTTGAACGCAAAATGACGATCACACCCATAAAGCATCTTAGATGGATTGTATCGGAGAAGAGGCCCCCAGAATGCGTTCAACAGCCTTGCGAAAACGAATGTTTCCCTCATCCGAAAGCGCCCGCGGACGGTCGGTTTCCGCCGGCCGGCTGCTCCTTCCGGCGATGGTCCTCCTCGCGCTTTCGACCGGGTGTACGAGCTTTCGGGACTACATTGCCAACGGCTTTAAGGTCGGTCCGAACTACTGCACGCCGTCCGCGCCGGTGGCCGATCAATGGATCGACGCGGGAAACCCCGTCCTCGATACCAGCCGGGTCGCCGACGCCGCCTGGTGGCGGACCTTCGACGATCCGGTGCTCGATTCGCTGATCGACACGGCCTATCGTCAGAACCTTTCGGTGCGCATCGCCGGGCTGCGGATTCTCGAGGCCCGGGCCTTGCGGGCCATCGCCGCCGGTGAGCTGTTCCCGCAGCAGCAGCAGGTCACCGGCGACTATACCCGCACCGGCATCAGCAAGAACAGCCTGGCCGGGGCCTTCATTCCGTTGCGTTTCTACGACGAGTTCACGCTGGGGACCAACCTCGCCTGGGAGCTGGATTTCTGGGGCCGGTTCCGTCGGGCAGTCGAGGTGGCCGACGCCAGGCTCGACGCCTCGGTGGAGAATTACGATAACGTCCTGGTGCTGCTACTGTCCGACGTGGCCCAGAGCTACACCAACGTCCGAATCGCCGAACGGCGGCTGGCTTACGCCCGGGAGAACGTCAAGATCCAGCAGGGCAGCCTGCGGATCGCCGAGGACCGCTTCCGTGAGCAAGTCGTCACGAAGCTCGACGTGACGCAAGCCCAGTCCGATCTGGCGAACACCGAGGCCGCCATTCCGCAGTTGGAGTCCGCGCGGCGGCAGGCCGTCAATCAACTGTGCATTCTCCTGGGCATGCCGCCCCAGAACATCGACGGGATGTTGGCCAACCATCACGGCATCCCCCGGATTCCCGCCCGGGTGGCCGTGGGCATTCCGGCGGAGTTGCTCCGCCGCCGTCCGGACGTCCGCCGGGCGGAGCGGGAGGTCGCCGCCCAGAGCGCCCTGATCGGCGTGGCCGCCTCCGAGTTGTATCCCCACTTCTCGATCGGCGGCACGATCTATCTGGACGCCACGAAGTTCGAGGACCTGTTCGACGCGGACTCCATCGCCGGCAGCGTCGGTCCTTCCTTCTACTGGAACGTCCTCAACTACGGGCGATTGAACAACAACGTCCGCGTCCAGGAAGCGCGCTTCCAGCAACTGGCGGTCCAGTACCAGAACACCGTGCTGCAAGCCAACGCCGAGGCCGAGAACGCCCTGGTCGCCTTCCTCAAGTCGCAGCAGCAGGCCCGCTCGTTGGCCCAAAGCGCCGACGCCGCCCGTCAGTCGGTGGATATGGTCATGCACCAATACCGCGAGGGGATCGTCGATTTCAACCGGGTGTTCAACGTCCAGCAGTTCCTGACCCAGCAGCAGGACCAATTGGCGGTCGTCGAAGGCTCGGTGGCCCAGAACCTGATTCAACTGTACCGCGCCCTGGGCGGCGGGTGGCAAATCCGCTTAAGTCCCCCCGCGGCCCAGCCCCTGCCGGCGCCGGGACCGCCCGAGCCAGCCGGCCCGGCGCCCCAACCGGCGGTGCTCCCCCCGATCCCGACGCCTCCGTCGAACACGCAGCCGTAACGCGGGAAAGGCCGGGGCCGCCGTGCCGGCGGCCGCTAAACTTTGCAACATTCATCACCTGATCCTTGAGGTCCGGAACATGAACCGATTTCTTTGGTTGCTGGGATCATTGTCTTTTCTTTATTTCGTGGAATCCTCGGACGCCGTCGAGCGTTGCCAAGGTTCTTTGGGCCGGGAGCTGCAATGCACGCGCAGCGCCGCCGTTCCCTGCTGCTGTCCCGACGCCTACTGCCGCAAGCCGATGCCTTGCGTCACGTGCATCAAGATTCCCTGCAGTTGCAACTGCTACTGCCCCAAACCGGCGCCATGCGTCTCTTGTTGCAAGATTCCCAGCAGTTGCAATTGCTACTGCCCCAAACCGATGCCCCGGTTTTGCTGGCCCGTCCTGGGGCAGTTCTATCGCTGCCCGCCCTGCGGCTGCCCGCTGAAGGATTCTCCGCCCACGGCTGCTTTGTCATGCGAGAGGGGCAGGAGGTGAGGGCCTTGTGGAGAGGCAACCAAGAGGGAATCTTGATTTACCGGTTTTTTCATGGTAATATTGGAATTAAGGGGACACCCATAAAGCAGTTCTTTTTTCAAGACAGCTATGAATTCAGTGAAGTTTGTTTACTGGGAAGAGGAAGGTTGGTATTTAGGGTATCTTCAGGATTACCCGGATTACCGCACCCAAGGGGAGTCGTTCGATGAACTGCAAGAACATCTTCGCGACCTCTACGTTGATATCACCAGCGGTCAGATCCCCGGCGTGCGCAAGGTCGAGGAGTTGACCGTCCCGTGAAGCGCGTTGAGTTGATCCAACGTCTCGAAAAGCTGGGATGTGTCTTGGTTCGCCACGGAGCGAGACACGATTGGTACACCAATCCCCAAACGGGCGTTTCCCAACCCGTTCCCCGACATAAAGAGATCAACGAAAATCTCGCCAAGCATATTCTCAAAATGCTACAAAGCGCTTAGTTGGAAAAGGGCATTGTGCGGAGACTATGTACATGCCATTCTTCTCAGTTGTACTGCCCAATCGTCTCAGAAGCCTGCTGAAACAACGTGTTCTTCTAGACTTTACAGTGCTCGATTAACTTCGATGCATCAATTTTCCAGTTTCCCTCGATCTTCTTCATTACGATGGGACCATAAAAGGGGGTGATGAAGGTTGCCTCCCCTTCATCCCCGGATTCGGAAATACGGCTCATGAAGTATTCCTCCCCGAAGTGATTCAGCAAAATTTCCACACCGGGGCAGTTAGTCCCAGACCACAGGATTGCTGCTTCCGTGTGTTCGAGAATGAGGTTTTCGATCTCATCTCCGTTTCTGAAGTGGAGAGCATGTGAAAACCTCCGCCAAGCCGTCTCGGGTTCACTTGCTTCTTGACTTTGCACCCATGATATCCGTTCCTGAATAATTTGTTCGTAGGACTGGTTCTTGGTTTTTTCAAAGAATTCCGCCACGAGGTTTTGCAATCTCGCGATCGCTTCATAATCATCTCGCGTACAACGCTTCAGCACGCCAGGCCAATAGTAATTTCTTGGGAATCTGAATGTGATTTATACAAAGTGGTTAAACGCCTTCCCTCCTTCACCGCTAAGCGGGCAATCGGGCGATGCATGGGCGTATCCTGTAAGGAAGGCGCAGACTTCATAAAACGATCCACCGCAGACATACATGCATCGCTTTTCACAAAGATGTCTCACGAATTCGATGAAATGATCGGTGCTGTTCATGTGCCACTTCCGGGACTATTCACACGAGCGTGGGTGGGCATCGTCGTCGCTGTTAAAAACTCGTTCCGAAACCGGAGTTTCGGAACGAGAAGAAGAACTTGCCGCGATGATTTCAAATCCAGGTGTTTTCACATTATATCAAAGTTTGAACCGCAAACACCTCTACCAATCCGGCACCGCTGGCCGGAATGATTGCCTCCAATTTGCAGCGTACAACGAGAAACTCTCCTCGCTCCCCAAGGGAGAGGGGACGAATCGGCCGACTTACAATCAACGCGACGGCACGGATTCCGGGGAGATTTCCGGGGTTGGCGACAGGGCGGCGGAGGGAACAGGAGCGCCGAAGACAATTTCTTCCCGCGGGCCGGCGGGGATCGAGAGGGTGAAGGTGCTCCCCTCGCCCACGGCGCTTTCGACGTGGAGCGCGCCGCCCAGCGCCTCGGCGATCCGCCGGCTGATGGTCAGGCCCAGTCCGGTGCCGCCAAACTGCCGCGTCACGGAACCGTCGGCCTGCACGAACGGCTCGAAGATCGCCTCGAGCTTCTCGGCGGGGATGCCGATGCCCGTGTCGATCACCTGGAGTTTCAGCATCGGCTCAGGTGGATTGGCGTACAACTCCGCCACGATCCGCACGCCGCCGGTCTGGGTGAATTTCAGGGCGTTGCCGACTAGATTCATCAGCACTTGGCGCAAGCGGTGGGGATCGCTGCGGATCCGCCGCGGTTCCGCCCCTTCCCCGTGGCTTTCCAGCGACAGTCCTTTTTCCAGGGCGCGGGCCCGAAATGCCGAGATCACCTCGGAAATGATTTGCTGCGGATCGCAGGTGGTGTACTCCACTTCCAGCCGATCGGCGTCGATTTTGGAGAGGTCCAGGATGTCGTTGATCAGGCTCAAGAGGTGCTGGCCGTTGGCGCCGATGGTCTGCAGAAAGTCCTGGCGTTCGGCCTCGTTGCCCTCATCGGCGCCCACGCGCAAAAGTTCGGTGAAACCCAGGATGGCGTTCAGGGGGGTGCGGATCTCGTGGCTGATATTGGCCAGGAAACGGCTCTTCGCGACGTTGGCGGCCTCGGCGGACTGCTTGGCGGCCAGCAGTTCCTTCTGCACCCGTTCCCGTTCCACGATCCGTTGTTCCAGGGCTTCGTTCAAGTGTTGCAACTGGGAGAAGCCTTCGGCGTTTTCCAGCGCCGCCCCGGCGATCACGGCAATGAAGTTGGCCAGTTGTTCTTCGTCGGGGCCGAACAGCCCGTGCACGTGCTCGTGGACCGCGTAAAGGCAGGCGACGTTGCGGCCGCGCAGCGAGATCGGCGCACACAAGACGGAGCGCTGGCCGTAATGGGCGGCGCTATCGCTGGCGGAGTGTACCCGCGGTTCGACCGCGGTGACGGTCCGCCCGGCCTGGAGTGCTTGGAGCACCATCGGTTTGTTGACTTCTGCGTCTTTTCCGCCGGCGGCCAAGGTCACGCGGGGCGGGTTCCGGGTTTCATCAACCTGCAGTACGAGGCATTGCTCGGCGCGGAGCAGCCGGGCGGCCGCCGAGCGGACCTCGTCGTAGATCGCCTCCGGCGAGAGGGCCAAAGCGATCCGGCGGCCCGATTCGAGCACGGCGCTGAACCGGTCGATCAGCGAGAGACTGACGGATTTCTCTTTCCCCGGATCGGAACGAACGGCGGGACGAGAAAACGCGAGGAATTCGTCGAGGGCGGCTTGGGCCTCCACGGCCTGCATTTCGGCGTCCGGCCAGCCCAACTCGCAGCCCATCCGGGCCTGGGCTGAGAGCGTTAGGGCATATTGATACCGCTGACCCAGTTGCCGGGCAACCGCCAGGCTTTTCTCGAACAAGGCCCGGGCCTTGCGGACCTTTCCCCGCATGGCCTCGATCAACGCACTTTCGCGGAGCGCCTGGGGAAGATCGTTTTTACAGAGCCGGGACCACCGCACGGCGCGGCGTACGGCGGCGCCGGCGCGGCGCAATAATTGTTTCCGGCGGCGCGGGAGGAACTCCGGCGTTTGTTCCGCTTGGCAACGGTACGCCGTGGCCAGCCAAGTCAACAAGGGGAAAGTATAGACATTTTTAACTCCCGCCCGATCCGCAGTACGGAGGGCCTTTTCCAAGACTTCGGCGGCACGGATGGCATTTCCCGATCCCAGCAGGCAGACGCCTTCAGCGAGTGCAAGTTGTGCGGAACCTTGAACGTCGTCGCGCGGGCGGTCAAGTTCTTGGCGGAGGATCGGTTCGGGGACGGCGCCGCAGGTGGCTCTCGCCCAGATGTCGAGAATAATACCCGTAGCCTGCTTGTCGCCCAATTCCAGGCCGGATCGGTAATTGATCTGCGATTCTTCCACCGCGCCTTGAAGATCGCCTAAATGATACAGCGCCGCCGCCACTTGGTATCGGCCGATGTGGACCTGCCAGAAGTCGCCCGTCCGCTCGAGAAGCCGGACGGCCTCGCGGCATTTATCAATGCACTCGTGGTAGCGCGAGGCCGCATACAACGTATCCCCCAGGTATTGCAACGTCAGTCCCTGGCCCCACAAATCGCCCAACTCCTTCCACATCTGCAAGGATTTATTTCCGTAGGCGATTCCTCGAGAGAAATGCCCGATCAGGGCCATGACCGGTGGTTGCTCGCCGTAGGCTCGCGCTAGACCGGGGGTGAGGGGATAACGCTCAATCAGATTCAACTCGTGGAGCACGGCCCAAAACGTTTGCAGTTTCCCCCGGGCAAACCAGGATCCGTATGCCAGGCGGCTGTAAAGATGGCATCCCAATAAAAATTCCTCGGAAGGCGCCGTCTGGCAACGTCCGACAAACACTTTGGGAAAGTAGGTGTGGAGCACCTGGATCAGGATTTCCCAAATCGTCCATGCGAAGAAGACGCTTTTTCGTCGCGGGATGATTCTTCCCAACAGACGGAGGGCTTCTTCCACGGAGCGGATGGCGTTTTCCATGTCACCGCGCTTGAATGCCAATTCGCTCAATCTTCCGCGGATTTGGGCCTGTGCCAGGGCGCCCTCGGCCAGGGCAACTGCCGATTCAAACTGCTCCCCTGCCGCGTCGTAGCGCCCGCGGAGCATAAGCACATCGCCCAGCCCCTCTGCAATCCGGAAGCGGGTCGCCGGGTCCGCCGCGGCGGCGCCGCGCTGGGCGATGCAATACTGCTGTTCGGCGTTTTCCAAGGCGTGTGCGGAGCGGGCGTGTTCCGCCGCCTGGAACGCGTAAGGCAGCGCTGACCGGCTGTCCCCTGCGGCATCGAAGTGGTAGGCGATCTCGGAAATGCAATCCGGCGTGTGTTCCTGGAAAAAAAGCGCCGCCCGGCGGTGGAGTTCCTGCCGCTGCCCGGTGGTCAGCCGCGTCAGGAGTGCGAAGCGGATTTGGTCGTGAACGAAGATGCACTGTGCCCCGTCGGGACGCGACCAGAGCAGACGCCGACGCCGGGCGTCATCCAATGCGGTCAGGACCTGTTCCGGCGTCAGCCGGGTGAGACGGGCCACCACTTCCAGGTCGAATTCTTTTCCTAAAATAGCGCCTACCGAAAGGATCTGGAGGACCTCCGGAGAGAGCCGCTCGATCCGTCGGGCGAGAAAAGCGGCCACGTGGCTGGAGGAACTGACGTCGGCCATGGCCCGCGGCTCAATCCGCCAACCGCTCCCCTCGGCAACTAGGGCGCCGGATTCCGCCAGTCCCCAGAGCACGGCGGAGGCCATAAAGGGACTCCCTTCGGCCAGCCGCGTGACGGCCTCGAGGGCCTCCTCGGGCAGCGGACCGGCCATCGATTCCGCCAACTGCCTCACCTCCTCCGGGCGGAAGGGCGAGAGCGGGAGATGGCACGCCGGCCGCATCCGCCGCAGCAAGTGCCCTTCGGGAACTTCTTCCGTGCGGAACGATGCCGCCACCAGCACGTACCGCCCGCCGGCGGCCGATTCTCCAAGGGCCGTTTGCCAGTGTCGGAGGAGTTTGTAAGTCAGGTCGTCGGCCCACTGGCAGTCGTCCAGCAGGATCAAGGCGGGATATTCCGGGCAGCCCAGCGCATCAAGAAATTTGGCGAGCGCCCGGGTCGTCCGCACTTCGCCGAAATCCTCCGGTCCCGAAAGTTGTGACGGTTGGCAGTCGAGGATCTTGGCCAGGTCCGGCAGGGCGGCGACCAGGGTGTCTTGGTAGCCCTCCAACCGGCCGCGCACCGATTCGGCGAACTCCCGGCTGGACGCGCCCGCCGAGACAAAGCCGTCGACGATTCCTTGCAGCAGGTGAAAGGGCTGCTGGGCCACTTCGGTCGATCCCTGCCCGCGGAACACCCGAAAGCCGTCGCGCGCCGCGCGTTGAGCGACTTCCACCATCAGCCGGGTCTTGCCGCTGCCCGATTCGCCTTCCACCAGGACCAGTCCTGCTTGTCCCCGCCGCGCCCGCCGAATTTGTTCGTCCAGGGCCGCCAACTCGCTTGTCCGGGCGACGAACGCCGGATCCGTCAGCGTGCCTCGCCGGTCGTGGGCGCCGATGACCACGGCCGGATCCGCCTCGCCCTGCCGGATCCGCTCGATAATCGCCTCCAGATCCGCCAGCACGGCCCCGGCGGACTGGTAACGGTTTCGCGGGTCCTTGCGGAGCAATCGCCCGATCAGTTCATCCACGGCGCGGGGGACCGCAATCCCCAAACTCCGCAACTCGGGCGGGCGGACCGTCATGTGCGCCAACAGCAACGTACCGATGTTTTCGCCCTGGAAGGGCGGCCGGCCCGCCAGGCACTCAAACAATACGATTCCCGCCGTGTATAGATCCGAAGGCTCGGACACGTCCTGATCGATCGAGCCGGCCTGTTCCGGGGAAGCATAGACCGCGACGTCCAAGGAACGCTCTCGTTGCTGGGCCTCCGTCTGAAACGACCGCACCGGGCCATAATCGACCAGCGTGGTCTCGGTCACCGGTCCCCGTGGATTGACAATCAGGTTGGAAGGTCGGACGGCGCGATGCAGCACGTGAAGCCGATGCATCTCGCGGAGCGCGGAAAAGATCGCCCAGCCGAGGACCAACGCCTCTTCGAGGTCAAGCGCCCCTTGATCGAGCCGCTCTCGGAGGGGGACCCCGGGTATGTATTTCGCCGCCAGCAGCAGCCAATCCTTTTCGCGGCGGACGTCCAGCAACGGGGTCAGCCAGGGGCTGCGGACGTGGCGCAGCCGCAAGGCCTTGTGTTCCAACCGCATCAAGGCGCCGGCCGGAAACGCACCGGTGCGAATTGCTTTGATGACCGCCGGCTGGCCGCTTTCCAGCTCCGTCGCCAGGAACGTTTCCGTGTCCCGATCACGCTTCAAGACGCGTTCCACGCGAAAGCGGCCGAACAGCACGCTGCCGGGGGAATAAGCGCCATCAGCCTCCGACGGCTTATCGCCGGAGCGGATTTCAACCGCTGACTTCTCCATGCTATTACTTTAGCTTTTTCTGGAGCAGCCCCCGCCGTCCGGTGTGCGCGAAATTGACGGTTGTGCGGAGAAACGCGGAAAAGCAACTTGTCACGGCTGGGGAGAAGTGAGAAACCGTTATCAGACGCCGCAATCGCGGCCCGGATGCCCACCCTCTCCGCTCGCTCATCGTTGCGTCAAGGAATCGACAAATTGACTCGCTTGATTGAGATCGTAGCCGTAGCGCTGCATCGCCATTTGAATGGCCGCCAGACGGTGTCCGCCGGCCAGTAATTCGAGGATCTGATCTTCCATTTCTGCGGCGGGATGGGTTTTCAGGGCCGCGTTGACGACGGCCGCGATCCGTTCGTACTCCTTGGCATCGGACCGTCCCCCGCCCGTATAGTAATCCATCACGGGGACCGTTCCCTGAACGGTGGATAAGACCAGGCGATACGACGATCCGCTTCCGGAGGGCAAGATATCGACCGAGGCGCCGCGAATTTGGTCAAAGGGTATGATTCCACTTTTTTTCCGATAGACGCTGCGCCGGCGCCAGTAAAGCTGCCGGTGGACCAGGTCGAAGTCAAAGGTGCTCAGCTTCGCGAACCACAGCATGACGGCGTCCCAGCCGACGGCGAAAAGGATGAAGAACAGCAATCCCAGCCAATAAGTGTCCGCCCCCGGTTCTTGGGAAGGCTGGAGTTTTCCCGCAACCGCCAAGCACAAGAGGGCGGCCGCCGGAAGTTGTCCGACCACGGCGACCATAAAAGGGAAATCGACAAGAATCAGTCGCTGTTTGTCGTTCCGTTTGATGTACACCGCGGTTCTCGTCCTTATTGATGCCGATGCAGCCAATGATCGTTGTTCAACCGCAAACACGGCTGTTCCAGCCGAGTTTGCTGGTCTTTTAATCGTGGAACGGTTCATTGGCAATGCAGGGATCAAGAATAAAAAAGAGGCGCTCGTCCCGACGTTTCCGCTTGGAGACGAACGCCGTTTTTTACTTTTTCATTTCGTAGTCCCGGCGGCGGACCGCGGGACGGCCGGGGCCGAGGCGACCGGCTCGCCGTCCGGGGTCGGTTTGCCCTCGGCCAGGTCGGCCAGCGTCTCGGGGATCTGCACGCCGCCGACGTCCTTCAGGACCTGCATCATCGGGGGCAGCGTCCGGGCCATGTTGTGCAGCCAGTTGGCCGTGGCGCTGGTGCCGTTCTGGTTGGCGCCTTCCCAGACGACGACCTTGTCGAACTTGATGTTCGAGATCGCCTGGGCCGAGGCCTCGACGAGGTTGTCGAAGTGTTCGAGCATCATCATTTTGAAGGCCTGCTCGGAGCCGCCGCAGGCGTCGATGATCCGCTGGAGGCCGTCGCCCTTCTTGGCGAGGATTTCGTACTGGCCGCGGGCCTCGGCCTCGAGCCGGGCGAAGATGGCCGACGCCTCACCCTCGGCTTCGATCCGCCGCTTGGCGGCCTCGGCCGCGGCGTCGACTTCGATCCGCGCCTTCTCGGCCTTGGCCGGCGCTTCGAGCGCGGCCCGGCGCTCGGCCTCGATCCGCTGGGCCTCGGCCAATGCGGCCTTCGCCCGGGCGATGTGCTCGGCCTCGAGCACGGCCGCCTCGGCCTGGACCTTGCGGGTCTCGCCCGTCTGATAGGCCTCGGCCTTTTTCACTTGCAGCGTGGCCTGCGAGGCGGCAATGGTGGCCTTGGCCACGTTCTCGCCCTCGATGGCCCCCGCCTCGGCGTCGGCCACCCGGACGCGCATCTCGCGCTCCGCGTTTTTCACCTGCGATTCGCGCTCGAAGGAGGCGGTCTGCTCGCCGACCTTCTGTTCCTTGTCCAGCTCCGCCACGCGGACGGCCTGGTCGCGCAGCGCCTCGCGGGTGCCGATCTCGCGGACCTTGTGGGCGTTGGCCACGCTGACGCACTTCTCGCGTTCGGCGTCGGCGACGCGGATTTCACCCATTTTTTCGTTGTCGGCCACGTCGCCCCGGGCCTTCTGGATCGCCTGCGAGGCCGCCTTCTTGCCGATCGCCTCGATGTAGCCCGACTCGTCGGTGATGTCGGTGATGTTCACGTTGATCAGCACCAAGCCGATCTTCCGCAGCTCCGGTTCGAGCGATTTCTGGATGTTCTCCAGGAACTTGTCGCGGTCGCGGTTGATGTCATCGATCTGCATCGAGGCGATCACCTGCCGCAACTGGCCGAAGATCATGTCCTCGGCCTGCTTCTTGATCTCCAGGTTGGTCAAACCCAGCAGACGGATGGCGGCGTTCTGCATGAAGTCGGGGGCCGTGCCCACGGCCACCGTGAACACGCTGGGCACGTTCACCCGGATGTTTTCCATCGACAGCGCCCCGCGCAGCGGGATCTCGATCTGCATCGGTTCCAGGCTCAGCCAGGCGTAATCGTGGATCAACGGCCAGATGAATTTCGCACCACCGTGGATGCACTTGGCCGATTCGTGGCCCGTCTTGCCGTAAATCACCAGCACGCGGTTGCTGGGACAACGCTTGTAGCGTTTGGCGGCCAGCATGAAGATGGTGAACACCATCAGTACTAGCAGGACGATGATAATGCCCACGATGATGTGGGTGTTGCTCAGTCCTGAATTCGTGGAGACATCGCCCCACTCCGAGTTCGCGGCCAACAGAAGAAGCTTACTCATGGTTATTCCTTTCAGGGCTATCGGCCCGTTGGGTGAAAAGCGTTAAAAGGGATTCTGATGTTGATTAGCATCAGGCCGATCTTTTGCAGGTCCGGTTCGAGTATTTTTTGAATGTTCTCCCGTAACATCTCATGGTTCAAAGCGGTGTCCTCATTCTGCATCGAGGCCATGATCTGGGGAAGATGCTCATAAATGATGTCCTCGGCCTGTTGTTTGATCTCGAGTTGGGTAAGACCCAGCAGGCGGATCGCGGCGTTTTGCATCAATTCGGGAGTCGTGCCGATCGCCACGGTGAAGATGCATTGGGCTTCGGCTGCAGTATTTAATGTCTCTCCCAGCGGAATTTCGATCCGTATCGGTTCAAGACTCAGCCAGTCGTAGTCCTGGACCAGCGGCCAGATGAACCGAGAGCCGCCATGGACACATTCGATCGATTTGGGACCTGTTCTGCCAAAAATCACCAGCACACGGTTGCTAGGGCAACGCTTGTAGCGCTTGAGGGCCACCAACGCGTAAGTAAAAAACAGAAGCAGGCACAAGACGACAACGATGCCGACTATAATTTGGGAGTGGCCTGATCCGGGATTCGCAGCGTATAAAGAAAGATTGCTCATGAGAGACTCTTACCCGCACCGTCCGCCCGGGCGACGGCCAACGTCGTGGGGGAGACAATGCCGACGACCTCGACGGTGGCGCCGGTGGGAATCTCCGGCCCGGCGGTGGTGGCTAAGTATTCCATAGTTCGGTTTTGCAGGTTGATTTGGATCTTTCCGCTGCCTGTATCGCTTGGCGGGATGCGGAGATAGACGGTGCCGAATTTGCCGAGGGTTTGTTGGATGTGGACGGTCCCCTCGGCGTTGAGCGAGTACAAGAGTTTCATCAGCCAATAGACCAGGTACACTGCCGCGACGGCACAACCCACGGCGATGGCCAAAGTGGCAATCTCGGAGCACTGCGCCGAGCGGGCGGCCATTCCGCCCAGTCCGAAAAAGGCCAGCGCTGCGACGATCGCGCGGAACGACAGCACTTTGAAGATCCCGATCGTGCCGTGATGCTCGATTTGATGGGCGTCGTGACCCGCGTCGGCGGAGGCGTCCACGTGACCGGCATGAAGATCCCCGACGTCGGAGTCGCCGCCGAAGTCGTGATCGGCGTCCATGTCCTGGCCGCCGAGGCCGACCAGCATCAGCAGAAATTGCAGCACCAACACCGTCCCGCCGCCGACGGCACAGATCAGAAACAGCAGGTCCATCGCCCTCCTCCTTTTGCGCGAATCGCAAGGCTATATGAAGAGCCGTGTTCGGCCTTTTTACCTACATGAATGTAGCTCAAGAAGAAATTCGTGCAACAGGCGGTAATCTTGGATCGAATCGGCCTCGGTGCAGTAAGTCGATGGTATGCAAGAGGTTGCGAAGATGATAAGATTGACGATTATTTCCAGTCTTCCGGGGGCAAGTAAGTT
Organism: Pirellulales bacterium; assembly: GCA_016936015.1. Classification (GTDB taxonomy): domain Bacteria; phylum Planctomycetota; class Planctomycetia; order Pirellulales; family Thermoguttaceae; genus JAFGPV01. Next base: position 45,642 of record JAFGPV010000083.1, on the reverse strand, counting down.
ATTCATCACGTTGAATGAATTACAGTATAGCCGGCTAACAGCCGCCGAGTGATACGTGAGTTCATCCTCGGCGGCTGTTCGCCGCCAGCTATTGTCAAATTGATTCTCAATAAACGGACGGAAACGCCGCCTTCCTACGGTCGGAGCAGCAGGATTTGGGCGACGTTGATGGTCCGTTCGCGGAAGCCGCCCTCGCAGGTGCAGAGATAATAATTCCACAACCGCAGGAAGGCGTCGTCGAAGCCCAGCGCCCGGACCGCCTCCTCATTCCGCCAAAACCGTTCCCGCCAGACGGCCAGCGTCCGGGCGTAGTGCGGCGTGAGGTCTTCCAAGTGGGCGACCTGGAAATCGGAGGCCCGGCCTACGGCCCGGCAGAGCGCCCCCAGCGACGGCAGGCAGCCACCGGGAAAAATATAGCGGCGGATGAAATCGACGCTGCGGCGATGGGCCTCGAAGAGTTGCTCCGGCATCAGGATCGACTGCAAGAGCATCCGCCCGCCCGGCTTGAGCCGCGCGGCGCAGGAGCGGAAGTACGCGCCGTAATACTCGCAGCCCACGTGCTCAATCATCCCCACCGAGGCCAGTTTGTCGTAGGTCCCCAGCACGTTGCGGTAGTCTTCGCAGAGGACCCGCACGCGGTCCGTCAATCCCTGCTCGGCGACCAGCCGCCGGGCGTAGTCGTATTGTCGCCGCGAGATGGTGGTGGCGGTCACGCGGCAGCCGTAATGCGTGGCGGCGTAGACGGCCAGCCCGCCCCAGCCGCCGCCGACGTCCAACAGGCGATCAGCCGACTGAAGTTTCAGCTTGCGGCAGATCATCTCGAACTTAGCCAGCGACGCCTCGTGCAGCGAACTCTCGGGCCGGGGGAAGAAGGCGCAGGAATAGGCCATCGTCTCGTCGAGGAAGAGCCGGAAGAAATCGTCGCCTAGGTCGTAGTGCGCGGCGATGTTCCGCCGGCTGCCGGCGAGCGTATTCCGCCGCAGCCGATGTCGCAGCCGTCGCCAGGGACCCAGCAATCTCGCCCAGCCGGTCTCCAGGCCCTCCAGGACGGCCAGGTCGCGGCAGAGGATCCGCACTAGGCCGACCAGGTCGTCGCAGTTCCAAAGACCATCGATGTAAGCCTCCGCCGCACCCAGGCTCCCGCCGAAGGCCACCCGCCGATAGAACCGCGGATCGCGGACCTCGACGAGGATTTCCTCTCCCTCCGGGAGAGGGCTAGGGTGAGGGCCTTTTAGTACCGAATGCCGTCCGCAGGTCCATTCCTGCCCGGCTTCCCGAAGGACGATCCGCCCGCTGCGGATTTTTTCCAACCGGCCCAGCAGCAGGCGCCGCAGCGTCCGATCGAGCCGGGATCCTTGGCGTACTTGAAGCGGAGCGGGCGTCTTCGGGAGAGTCGGCCCTTGCCGGGCCGGCGCTGGTGCCACGGAAGAAACGGCCATTTTCATCCCTCCTTCAAGATTGGGGGAAGCCGATGCGACGCGGTCGGGGATCAGGCGGATAACGTCGTCCCGTTTAGCGGCCGCCGGCATGGCGGCCCGGGTTTTTTCGCATTTTCGAGCCGCCGTGCCGGCGGCTGCTAAACGGAATCGATCTTCTGACCCTCAACAAAACCAAGAGAAGAACCGTCAAAGAAGCGCGTCAATTCCGGAGAGTCATTATCTCCCGTCGCGGCGGAAAAAGCAAGGGGCCGTTATTGCTTTGCCTCGTCGAATTTCATCGGCTGCAACCGCGGCAGCAGCAGGTGGATGACGGCCGTGGCGACCAGGTAGACCGAGCTGGCAATGATAAAGGGGACCAGGTAGTCTTTGTTGCCGGTGTCTTTTTTCGTCGCATCGAGAATCGTGGTGATCACCGTGGTGAAAATGAACATGCCCACGCCGGAGGCCGCCCCGCCGATGCCGACGACCGAGCTGACCGCCTTGCGGGGGACGGTGTCGGAGACGATGGTGAACAGGTTGGCGGCGTAGCCCTGATGGGCGGCGGCGGCCAGGCCGATCAGCACGGTCGCCACCCAGATGCTGTCCGCCCGGGCGACGTAGATGACGGGCAGAACGCACAGCGAGCAGGCGAGGAAAGCGGTCTTTCGTGCCGCATTGATGCTGGCGCCGCGGCGGATCAGCCACGACGAGAGTCCCCCGCCGGCAATGCCCCCCACGTCGGCCATCAAAAAGATGGTGATCAGGTTCGGCAGCATCTCCAAAATTTTCTTGTCAAACTTGTCGTAAAGGAATCCCGGCACCCAGTACAAATAGAACCACCACACCGGAGCGGACAGAAACATGCCCACGGTGTAGGCCCAGGTCTGACGGTGGCCGAGGAGGCTCAGCCAGGGAATCCGCACCGGGGGATCGGGAGGATCGCTTTGAATGAATTCCAGTTCCGTCTTCGACACGCGCGAAATGTTTTCCGGCCGATCGTAGATCTTCCACCAGAGGACCAGCCACACGACTCCCAAGGCCCCGACGAAAAAGAAGGCGGCCGACCAATCCAAGCCGATGGATTTCACGATAATCGGCACGGCGATGGCGGCCAAGATGATGCCCGTGTTGCTGCCGGCGTTGAAAATGCCCGTGGCCGTGGCCCGTTCGCTCTTGGGATGCCACAGTCCGACCGTCTTGATGGCGCCGGGAAAGTTGCCCCCCTCGGCCAGTCCGAGGATTCCCCGGACGATGCAAAAACCGAACACTGAAATGGCCGCCGGCGTCAACGTCGTAAAAAAAGCGCCCGAAAAAGTCGACTTCAGCCAGGGGAGTCCGTGATCGACCAACGGGTTGATGAAGACGTGCGCCATCGCCGCCGTGCTCCAAATGGAAACGATCAGCAGAAAGCCCTTGCGCTCGCCGATCCAATCCATCACCCGGCCCATCATTGCGTAGCTGAAGGCGTAGGCCAGCGAAAAGGCGCTGACGATGTACCCGTATTGCTTCTCCGTCCAGCCGAATTGATCGATCAATCCCGGCTTCAGCATTCCCAGGACCTGCCGGTCCATGTAAATCAGGGTGATGGTGAAGAACAGCAGCCCGCAGACGACCCAGCGGAAGTGACTGCGTTTCGATCCGAGGGCGGAGGTGAGATCGTCCATGGTAAAGCGGAGGTTATGGCCAAGGTCCGCATTATCCCCGGCAAACTCCGTGGACGCAAGACTACCCGATTTGACAAGCAGTACCGCCCTTGCTAACCTTCAAGCTGCAAATGGGTGGAATCGAACCGGGAACACTTTTCATCGCCAGGGCTGAAGATGAACGATTCCCAAAATCCCTATGCGGCGCCGAAGACAGACGTCTTTTCACAACCCACCGCTCCGATCGAGGAAGCAGATGCGGAGGTTATTCGGAGAAACCATATCGCCGTCGAGGCCTCCATCAAATCGATTGGCACTCTGTATTTTATCGGGAGCGGATCGATCATCGTCGGCGGGATTATCGGTCTTTTTGCCGCTTTCGCGGAAAACGGCCCGGCGACCATCGTCCGGAGGATAGACACGCGGGGATTCTGGGTGCTGTTTGGCTTTGTATGTTTTTACGCACTGCTCGCCGCCCTGGGTATTTGGGTGGGAATCGGGCTGCGCCGCTTGAAGCGTTCAGCCTGGATTGCAGCCGGCGTCTTTTCCTCCCTCGGATTGTTTGCCTTTCCCGTAGGAACGCTCATCAATGCCTATATCCTCTCGCTTCTGCTTCGGAAAAAAGGCCAGTACGTCTTCACACCGGAATACAAGGCGATCATCCAGCAGACACCCCACGTCAAATATCGGTTTTCCGTTTTGATATGGATCTTCTTGATCCTTTTTATCATTTTACCCCTTATGAGTGTGTTATGGCTCCTTGCGGTCGGATAGCAGCCGAACGGTGCTCTATGACAGCCAAAAGAGACGTGTACTTTCTCACTCTTCCGCCGGCCAGACGCGGAGCAGGACCACGCCGTGGCGGCCAACCGGGGCGCTGAAGGAATCGGGAAATTCGCCCAGGTCCTTCTGCCGCCAGAGGTCGCGGACCCGCTGCTTGCCCGACAGGCCGAGGTCCGACCACTTGGCCGTAACCCGGGCTTCCATCTCGCCGCGGTTGAACAGTCCCACGGCCTTCGAGCCGTCCTCCATGTCCTTGGCCCAGACTTCCAGGTCGCCGTCCTTGGCCATGCGCCGGCCGGGCCGGCCCAAGGGGTCCTGATCGACGTCGAGCACCTCGTCGTTCATCAGCAGGTTCGCGGTGAACTTGTCCAGCCGGGTGACGTCGCCGCTGAAGATCAGCGGGGCGGCGACCAGGCACCACAGCGAGACGTGCGTGTACTGTTCGTTGGGCGTCAGCGAGGTGTAGCCGGTCTTCTCGTCGGCGCTTTTCGAGAAACTGGAGCTGAGGTAGCCGATCAGCAGATAATCGGGATCGTTCCAGCCGCCGGGCCCGCCGTACTTGTGCAACTCGCGCTGAGAGTAGAGATCGAAACCGTCGCGGAAGAGGCTGCCGGCGACGTCGTGGCCCAGGTCGCCGGCGGTCCGCCAGCTATGCCCGCCGACCTCTTTGCCCCACTTCCAGACGTCGCCCATGCCGTACTGGCAGATGTTCAGCACGATGTCGCGTTTTTGCTGCTTCAGGATGCCGCCCATCAGGCGGTAGGGCTTTTGGTATTCCGCCAGGCTCTTGTCCTTGGCCTCCTCGTTGTAGTAACACCAGTCGTACTTCAGGAAATCGAATCCCCACTCGGCGAACCGCTCGGCGTCGAGTTTTTCGTGGCGCAGGGCGCCGGTGAATCCCGCACAGGTCAGGCGTCCGGGCGAGGTGTAGATGCCGGCCTTTAGTCCCAGGCGGTGGATGTAATCGGTCAGGGCCTTCATGTCGGGGAAGCGCTTGTTGGCGTTGATTTTGCCCTGGGCGTCGCGCGGCGGGCCGTCCAGCTTGGGATCGTTCGCACCGGGCCGGACCGCCCAGCAGTCGTCGATGTTGACGTACTGATAGCCGTGGTTGATCATGTCCGTTTCGACCATCGCCTCGGCGGCCTCGCGCATGATCTTGTCCGAGACGCGGATGTCCCAGACGTACCAACTGTTCCAGCCCATGTGGGGCGTCAGGGCCAGGGTGTCGCCGCAGACGATTTTGAATTTCCGCTTCGCGGAGCCGTTGACGTTCGTCGCTTTGAAAGCAACCTCGTACTCCCCCGGCGTTTTCAGCGCGCCAGTGATCTGGCCGGTTTCCGGATCGACTTTCAAGCCTTCCGGGAGATTCTCGACGGCGAAGGTCATCGGTCGTTCGCCGGTGGCGGGAACGGTGTACAGGAACGGCGAACCGGGGCGGACGCCGAAGATCCGCGGTCCGTTGATCCGCGGCTCCAGCGGGGGCTGGGGCGTGAGGATCACGGCCGGCTCGGCGGGGACGTCGGCCGCCTCGGGTCGGGCGCCCAAGACGTGGAACACGGCGTCGGCCCAGTCGGCGTGGTCGTGGGCGATGCCGTCGCCGGCGCCGGTCACCTTCAATAGCGCCAGCTCGACGCCCCGCAGATCGACGTCGACCGGCTTGGGGTCGTCGCCCGGCTTCATCACGCCGCTTTTGTAGAGCAGTTTGCCGTCGCCGTAGACGCGGAACTCGACCGATCCGCCGTGGCCCTTCCGGCCGTCGTCCACGCCGACCTTGGCGGTCAGCCGTTCCGTTCCGCCGCGGAGCCTCACGAAGAAAGTGCTTTCAGCGTGGGTTCCCACCCCTTCGGCAAAGACCTCTCCGCCGAGTGAAAGCGGCGCGCCGATGATAGACTTTTTGGCCTGTGGTTGCCCATACCCCTGGCGGATCTTGCCGAGGTCCAGGGAACTTAAGGGCACGGTTTCCGCCGCCCCGCCAGTTGCCGCCACGCCGCAGACCAGCGCAATCCCAAGCAATTGACGTCCGAGGCGGGCAACTCTGACGACGGGAGGTTTTTTCATGACGGTTCTCCGAAATGAGTTCCTGGAGGACTGAAAGTGCAGGGAATCTCGGAAAAAGACTACCCGAAGGTTAATATTTTAACAGAGCCGGGCCGTGTCGGCCCGGAAGCGCCGGGATTAAACACGTTCATTATGTTCTTCTTTAGAGAGCAAGGGCAAGTCAGGGCCGGTTGATTCCCGGTGTCGGCCGCTTCGGCGATTATTGGATCTCGTCACACTCCGTGGATTTCTTGTCGTTGCGAACGCCGAGGTAGAGGAAGATCGTTTTATCGATTTTGTAATCGATGCCATGGACCGAGCCGTCGCAGAACACGAAATGGGCGGCTTGCGTATGGGCGCTGCCGAAGTACTCATTGGCGTCACCGGGTCGGTCGCGGTTGATTCCATCAAACGTCGTCCGCAGATTGTCGTTATTGTAGCCCGAATACATACTCTCGTTGTCCGCGCCGTCATAGCCGGTCCGATAGCCGTCCGGATTGAGATATTTCTCTCCCAGCATGATCGTATGACTGGTCCCGTCGGTGACCTGGGACGTTTTTACGGTGCTCCGCTGGTAGATCACCCCGTAGAACTGGCTATTCGGCCCGCTGTCGCAGATCCAATTGTAGTTGATGGCCTCCGTGTAGGACGAAGGGAAGTACCAGTAATTCCAGGAATCGATGTACGTTTGCGTCCGGGCGTCGTAGCGCATCATGCCGGAATTGCCCGCATAGTCGCATCGGGCCGCGACGTTGTCCGAGGACGAATTGGAATCGGCGTTGTAGGCCACTCCCGTGCCGGCCACGGGCTTGGGGAAACACATCGCCGGACGCCGGGTGGGACAGTTCATCACGGACAGGGGCGTTCGGGTCACTTGATTGGCTGCTTTCTTTTTCAACGCGGAGGGCTGCCCCTTGCCCAAGTTGTAGAGTTGGGACATCTCGATGTACGGCAGAATACTGTACGTCCAACCGCCGGGCTGATTTCTCCCGAAGCCCCGATCGGGATCGCCGACCCAATACCAGCCCCAGCCGCCGCTGGGAAAAAACTTCTGGGTTGCAAGGTGATTAAGGCAACCGGTCCCCAATTGTTTCAAATGGTTTGCGCACTGCGTCTGTCGCGCCGCCTCGCGGGCCGCCTGCACCGCCGGCAGGAGCAAGGCAATTAAAATCCCGATGATCGCAATGACCACCAGCAGTTCGACCAAAGTAAATGCCCTGGATCGCCCCTTTCCGCCGGATTGTCGAATTCCTTGCATCTGGACCCCCGTTTTCTTTGAAAAGGACGATAAAACCGCTTGACCTGGCAGATTCACAGGCAAGGCGTCGAAAAGGCCATTTTGAGTGTAACGAAGAACCTGTGTCATCTGGGAGGTTATGGAGATCCTTCGCTACACTCAGGATGACCCTTACGAATCATTTGGAGCAACCAATAAGTCAACTGATGGGAGACAAAGGCTTACTCCCCTTATTCTCTCCTCATCGAGAAATCCTCACAATGACCAAAATAGTCATTTTTATTGACTATTTCTCTGAATTAACCTATGCTTAACACTACCAATCATGTTACGCATCGCCTTACTGATCGAGTCCTCGCGGATGTACGGCCGGGAATTGCTCCGGGGGATTGCCGCCTATGCGCACCAGGCCGGCCCGTGGTTGTTTTTCGTCGAGGAGCGCGCCCTGGCCGATCCCCTGCCGCCGATGCTGAAGCATTGGGCGCCCGACGGAATCCTAGTCCGGCTGGCCAGCGACGAGTTGCTCCGTCAAGTCCGCGATTTACAACTCCCCACGGTCGATCTCTACCGCGACGAGGAGATTTTCGACATACCGGGAGTGACCATCGATCAGCGGGCCTTGGTACATCAGGCGATCCGGCATTTTCAGGAGCGGGGATTTCAGAATTATGCGTATTGCGGGTACCCGGAAGTGTTCTTCTCCGAGAACCGCGAGGCGCATTTCCTCGCAAAACTGCAGGAACAGGGGATCCGGCCCCACGTGTTTCACCATCCGCCCATGAAGGGCGGGAGGCGTTTGGCGGCCATCGAGGCCCATGCCACGCGGTTCGCCGCCAAGCTCGCGGAGTGGCTGCAAGGCCTGCCCAAACCCGTGGCGCTGTTGGCGTGCAACGATATGCGGGCCTTTCAAATACTCAACGTCTGCAACGCCCTGGGCATTTCCGTGCCCGAGGAAGTGGCGATTTTGGGGGTGGACAATGATCCGATCCAATGCGAACTGAGCCATCCAACCCTATCGAGCATTGATCCGAATGCGGCCCGGATCGGCTACGAAGGGGCGGCTCTTCTGCACCGCCTGATCCAGGGCGATCCGAAGCCGTCCCGGCGAATTCTCATCGAGCCTCGGGGCGTCGCCGCGCGCCGTTCCACCGACGTGCTGGCCGTCGGCGACCCCGACGCCTCCGCCGCCATCCGGCACGTACGGCAACAGGCTCTGCAACGTCCCTCCTACGCCGCCATCCTCGCCGATCTCCAGCTCTCGCGGAGTACGCTGGAACGCTGGTTCCACCAGTATCTGGGACACTCCGTCAGCGACGAAATCCGCTCGATCCGCGTGAAGCACCTCCAGCAACTGCTGCTTTCGACCACGCATCCGCTGGAGACCATCGCCCAACTTTGCGGTTTTCCCCACGTCGAAACGATGTCCCGCCTTTTTAAAAGACACGTGGGCATGACGCCCGGGGAATATCGGCGACAGGGGAAAAAACTGTAATCCGGACGCCCCGTCAGTACCGCGCTTTTCCCGTCGTTCCGAGCCTCGACAGATGGTTGGCGAAGGATCTCGGCCGCTTGGTGCCCAAACGAGATTGTGCCCCTTCGTTATGTCCCCGAAACAAAGGGGAAACGCCGGCAGAACGCTTATTCTCCCGCTGGCTGGGCCGAGGAGTGCAGGGCGATGTCGTACCGGTTGCTCCCCGAGGTGACGGTGATTTTCAGCCCGGAAGTTTCGGGATCGCGGTACCGCTGCGGCGTGAGGATTTTGCCCAGCGGCGGAGGCCCCTTCCCCTGATGGGTGCCGACCGGCGTGTCGATGGCAAGTACGCCAACCTTGTATTCCCCCGAGTTCAGCCCCTTCGTCCCGCCGGTGACGATCTTGTAGGTTCCGTCGCTCTGGATGCTGCCGTAGGCCAGGGGGCCGGATTGGACGGGATACAAGGTCACGGTGCCGATGTGCAAGGGCTTGCCGTCGAGCGTGACCGTGCCGGTGATCGATGATTCCAGTGATTCACCGCAGCCGAGAGCAAGGATGAAGAGACCGATTCCGCCCAGCGCCGCGGCGCCGCGAAGGGAAAAAAACGTTCGTAAAATCCTGTCGGTCATGGCAATTCCCTACTTAATCGTGCGGCACCTGGGCCTTCAGTTCCCACTCTTTCAGCACCGGATCCGGACGAAGATTATATTCCTTCAGTTGTTTCGTGCTGCAGTGGTTTTTCGTACTCAGGGCGCGATATAACTTATGATCGATCGTATCGGCGACGAAGTGGACGGAAGCGTCGGCCATGCAGAAGTTCACTCCCCCGGGGTGTCGGCTGCGAAAACTCATCACGCTGTACCACTCTTCAGGCTTCGGCGGTTTGGGGAGGTAGTTGATCGGCACGTTGCAACTGGCCCAATCGCCATTGGAGTAATACGCGGTGCTGTGGTAATTGTGCTCCGGCAGGTCTTCCCCGATCAAGAACGTATTGCTCAGCCCATCGCGGACGTGCTTCACGGTGATCTTGGCGATGTAGCTGTGCCGCCAGAAGAAGCCGGGACAATCGGCTGTGACGTGACAGTCGGAACTGCCGTCATTGGACGTGGAGTAACCCCACTCGTCGCCGACCCGCGGATCGCCGATCGAGCCTTTGTAATTGGTCACCTCCACCTCGATCCCCGCGAACTGGTATTGATGGTTGGAGTGTTTTAACGAGGTGGTATCGGAAGGGCAGTGCAGGAAGGGGGTTTGCTCTCTCAAGGCCGGGAGGACTTCGGTCTTGTAGATGCCGCCATAGCCCTTGGCTTTCAAGAACCGTTTGTACAAATCCATCCGCTCCAGGTACGGCAGGATGTCGACAATCCAGCCTTTTCCCGTTTGTGTGTAAGTGGGTGGTGCGGTAACGTCCTTGGGATCGTCCGGCGAGGACCACGACGCATGGCCCGCCGGGAAGGTGGTGTGGGCCTGAACGTAATTATTAACCGCCAATCCCAATTGCTTGAGGTTGTTCGTGCACTGGCTCCGTCGCGCCGCCTCGCGGGCCGCCTGCACCGCCGGCAACAGCAAGGCGATCAAAATCCCGATGATCGCGATGACCACCAGCAGTTCCACTAAGGTGAATGCCTGCGGCATTCCTCGCCGGTTGTGTTTCTTTCCCCGTTTCATCCGGAATCCGCTTTACTATTGAACGAGATAAAAATGATTTGATAAGCGTCCGAAAAAGTCCTCCCCTTCGGTGAACTCCGCCTCGTCCACCTTCGTCGGACGGCAGGCGTGACGAGATCAATCCCGAGAGGCTCTCGGAAAGACACTTGCCTTCCATTCCATTATTATCCTTGATTTGTCGGAACCGATCAATGACAATGAATATCATATTTATTGACATTCGCAATCATGGGACCTATACTCGTTTTATGCTGCGGATTGCCTTATTGATCGAATCTTCCCGGAATTACGGCCGGGAGCTGATGCGCGGGATCGCGGCCTATGCGCACCAAGCCGGGCCGTGGTTATTCTTCCACGAGGAGCGGGCGCTGGGCGATCCCCTACCACGTAGCCTGACGCGTTGGGCCCCCGACGGGATCCTGGCCCGGTTGGCCGGCGAGAAGCTGACCCGGCAGATCCGTGCGCTCAGGCTCCCTACGGTCGATCTCTACCACGAGGACGAAACCCAGGACATTCCGGGAGTGACGGTCGATCAGTCTCTAATCGTAAACCAGGCGATCCGGCATTTTCAGGAGCGGGGTTTCCAGAACTACGCCTACTGCGGATTTACCCAGGTGTTGTTTTCCGAGATCCGCGAGACCGTTTTTATACGGCAACTGAAGGGGAAAGGAATCTCGGCGCACGTCTATCGTCACCCTCCGCTGAAGGGCAACCGGGGCCTGGCGGCCGTGGAGGCCCACGCCGAAAAGTTCGCCTCCGAACTGGCCCGCTGGCTCCGCGGTCTGCCGAAACCGGTGGCCCTGATGGCCTGCAACGACATGCGCGCCTATCAAATCCTGAGCGTCTGCAACAACTCGAGAATCGCCGTTCCCGAAGAGGTGGCGGTCCTGGGAGTGGACAACGATCCGATCGAGTGCGAATTCAGCAATCCGCCCTTGTCGAGCGTCGATCCGAACGCGTCGGGAGTCGGCTACGAAGCGGCCGCCCTCCTGCACCGCCTGATCCAAGGACACCCGAAACCGGCCCGGCGGATTGTCCTCCAGCCGCGGGGCGTCGTCGCCCGCCGCTCCACCGACGTCCTGGCCTTCGAGGCACCCGAGGCGGCCGCCGCCGTTCAGTACGTGCGGCGCCACGCCCTGGAACCGCTCGATTTTTCGAAAATCGTCCGCGACCTGCGGCTCTCGCGGAGCACCCTGGAACGCTGGTTCCAACAGCACCTGGGCCACTCGGTCAATACGGAAATCCTCTCGATCCGCTTGAAACACATCCAGGAATTGCTGCTGACGACTTCGTACTCGCTGGCCGCCATCGCACGACGGTGTGGCTTCATGCACGTGGAAACCATGTCCCGCGTCTTCAAAAGGGAAGTGGGCGTGACGCCGGGAAAATACCGCCGCCGGGAAAAATCCCCTTGAAGACCTCCTCTCTCCAAACCTTGGGCAGAAACGCTCCGGCCGTTACAATGAATCCATGATGCCACGCTCTTTAGAATTGCTCGCCCCGGCCGGCGACGCCGCGGCGCTCCAGGCGGCCTTGGAGGCCGGCGCGGATGCCGTTTACTTCGGCCTGAAACTCCTCAATGCCCGGCGGAGAGCGAAAAACTTCTCGCCGGAAGAATTCTCCCAAGCGGTGCGAACCGCCCACGACCGCTCTGCCCGGGCGTACCTGACCCTGAACACCGATCTGACGGAGCGTGAGCTCGGCCAAGCGGCTCGCATCCTGGAGTTCGCCCGGCAATGCGGCGTGGACGCCGTGCTGGTCCGCGATCCGGCCCTCCTGGCTCTCCGGCCGGAATATCCCGAGATGGAGTTCCACTTCAGCACGCAATCGTGCCCGGCCAATGGCGCCGACGTGGCCGCGGCTGCCGCCTTGGGCGCCGGCCGGGTGGTGCTGGCCCGGGAGATGACCCTGGACGAAATTACGGCCGCCTCGGCTACTCCCGGCGTCGCCACCGAGGTCTTCGTGCAGGGAGCGCTCTGCTACTCGGTCTCCGGCCGGTGTCTGCTCAGCAGTTGGATCGGCGGCCGGAGCGGCAACCGCGGCGCCTGCACCAGCCCCTGCCGCGTCCCCTGGTCGGAGTCGGAAACCTCAACCGACACGCCCTTTTCCATGCGCGATCTGACCGCGATCGACCGTTTGACCGAACTCCAAAACGCCGGCGTCGCGGCGTTGAAGATCGAAGGCCGCTTGAAGAACGCCGCCTGGGTCCGCCGGGCCGTTACGCTTTACCGCCGCGCGCTGAATGGCGAGAGCGGGAATGAACTCCGCGCGGAAGCCGAATCGCTGGGCGACTACACCGGCCGCTTACTGACCGCCGACTATCTCGACGGCCGGCGCGATCGGCTTACCGGTCTGGCCGAGGGGCGTATGTCATCCCCTCTCCCCGACCACGGCGTGGTGTCCGGAGAGGGCCAGGGTGAGGGTGGAAGCGATAATCCAAACAGCCCTCACCCTAATCCTTTCCGGGCACCGACCGAAGGTTGGTCGGGAGAGGGGACCAATTACTATGACTTCACGATGACGTTCGAACCGAAGGGGATCGTCTGCCGCTGCACGTGCGGCCCGCGGACCGAAGAGTGGACGATCCCCAAGACCGTGGTCAAGCGGGCGCACAAGGCCGTCTCCATCGGCGCGTTTTTCGAGCGGCTGGAACGGAGCGCGATCGACGGCCTGCAATTGGGGCTGGGCGAGACGAACGATTCCAATTTTCTGCTGGTCCCCCGGGCGGTCAATGCCTTGGTCGGCCGGATCGTCGCGGTGGTCCGCCGCGCACAGAAGTCGCCGGAGGAGTTCATCCGCCTCGACCTACCGTCGGAAGTCCGCCGGCGGATCGAGCCCGTAACGCCGCACGCAGCCAATCGCCTGGCGTTGGGGCAGAAACCCGACCGCGTTCGGATCGAGGCCTGGCAAGCCGCCGCCTTCCTGAAACACGTGCAGTCGCAGGGCCTGGTCGTCGAAGGCGCTACCCTCCGGCGTCTGCCGCAATTGGTGGAACTGGGCAAGCGCACCCAAGTCGTGATCGCCCTGCCGCCGGTCTTCTTCGAGGAAGACATCCCCGAGGTGCGGAAGCTATTGACGGCCTGCAAATCGCACCGCCTCCCGGTGGAGGTCAACAGTTGGGGCGGCTGGCATCTCGCCCGGGCAGCCGGCGTAACGATGGAAGCCGGTCCCGGCCTGCCGGTGCTCAATTCCCTCGCGGCAAGAAAGTTGGGAGAATTGGGGATCCGTTGCGTGACGCTTTCCCCGGAGGCCGACCGCCGGCAGTTCGAGGCCGTCACCGCCCGGTGCCCGGTGCCGTGCAGTCTGATCGTCTTCGGCCGTCCTCCGCTTTTGACCACGCGGGTGCAGATGCCCGACCGCCTGCTGGACGTCGAACTGTCCGACCGCCGCGGGGCCCGGCTGCTCGGCCGCCGCGAGCGCGGCCTGACCGTCTTCCGCCCCGTCGAGCCGTTCGAGCTGCGCGGCAGTACAAACGAAAAGATCCGCGTCAAGCACCTCGTCGTCGATCTGACCGGCTCCCCCGATCCCGTGGCCGACTGGAACAACGTCCCGCTACCCGGCGACCGCCCCTTCCGGTTCAACTACGATCGGACGCTCGCGTAAACCATCAACCGCAAACGCCCCAGGTATTCTCGTTCGTTCGCCCTTGTTTGGCGATTTAGCTTCGGCGCGTTGAACGAAGGAAATAGAAAATGACGGCGCTGAAAAACATCCCGGCCAAGAGAAAACTATTCGGTTCGGGAACGGGCGAGCCCGCGGCGACTCCCGAAGTCGGGAGGCTGCCGATAATGAGCTGAGCTTGACGGATGGAACCGACGGTCAGCGATGCCCCGCTAGCGACCTCGGTAATGCCTTCCCCGCAAATTTGAGGCAATTCGTGGTTGCCGGCGAGGAGAAGAAGACTCGCCTCGGAGGCGGTTTCCACCATTGGCGTGTCGAGTTGTCCGTTTCCGGCAAGGGCCAGGGTTCCGTTGCTCACGTAGGTGGAGCCGAGGACCACGGCCGGCTCGAGCAAGGTCAACGTGCCTTCGCCGCCCTTGATAAGTCCATTGGAACCGATGAGGTTTGAACCGATGGTGACGTCAAATTCAGCCATAATCGTTCCGGCGCTCACCTCAAGCGATCCCCCGGTGAAGGAGCAGCCGGGACTGCTTATAGTGAGCGATTCCACAGTGACGGGATCGACGATGGTGACTTGCGAGGGTTCGACGGCGACGAAGCTCGCATGACAGCCGGGATCCCAGGTCTGGAGCGGATTGGCTCCCTCGAAATCGTCATTCCACGTCGGGACGCCGGCGTTGCTCCAAGTTCCATTCCCTCCTTGAATTCCGGGCGTCGGATCGACGTCCCAATACAAGGCGGGCGGCAACGGAGGCTTTCCCACCATCCCGCTGTCCTGAGAGAATTCTTCGAGAAAGTACGGATCCGGGGTGTTATTGAAGATATCCACGTCCCATTCCGTATCGAAAAAACTATCCCCAAATATCGTCGGGTTGCAGGGGAAAAAGAGTTTCAAACCCTCGCCGGGTATAGGTTCCACGACGTCGTTGTCCCAATCCAGAAAGAGTTCTTGAAAATCATTGAAAATGATGTTTTCATGCGTCGTCGTCTCGGTCAAAGAAATCGACCAGTCGCCCGGCTGGAAATACGGCGTGTATTCGTACAAATCGTCGATGACGTGCGTCATGCCGGAGACAAACAGGCTGAATCCCGGCAAGGACAATTCGGCCGGATTGAGATCGGCCGGGGTGAACGTGGTGTAGGCACTGACGGTATGGGAAGTCGTGGGGGGAATCGACGTTGTCACCGTTTGCACGTTGTGCAAGTCGCCGTGGTCGGTCACGTATAAAAGGAACTGTTCATTCGCCGGATTGGATGAAGAACGAATGGCATCGCCTGCGGCTTTAATGGCGGCTTCCAGGTCCTTCGGCGTCCCGGGCGCACCCCATCCAGAACTGCTGCCGTTTCCGCCGACCGTCGTGACGGTGGTATTATAGCCGCCGGAAAAACTGGAACTGATCTTATCGCGCATTTTGGCGTCGGCGTTGTTGGGATCTCCGGCATAGACGACGACGTGCCGACTGTCCGGCGTGCCGGGAATCCACGAGGAAGTGGGGCGGAGCGGGAAATCTCCGGGCGCTAAGCCGCCGCCCGTCATCGGGGTTTCCGTGGAATGCTTGCCTTTCGTCCCCGCTTTGTGAACGTCGGCGGCGTCTCGCCACCAGCCCGGACGCAGCGCGTCGGCTGAGTCGTCGTCATACCCGCCGTACTTGGCCGTCTGGCCGGGAGACGTCGCCGAAATGACCGTCGTGTTCGAGGCCGAACTGAAGTTGTCTACGCAATCGCCCCCGTAACATTGGGTCAACGTCAGCATTTGCTTGGCTTCCGCCGGAATGTGCTTGTCCAGCATGGCGCGCAATTGGGTGTCGTAGATCGGCGACGCCGAACCGTTGGTGCAAAGCGTCGCGCGTTTCTCCGCGGCAATGACCTCGGAAGTCATGTTGGAAATCGTCACCAGGCACCATGGCAAAACCAGCGCGACCACGCGAAATGAGTGGTTCATGGATATCTCCTTAAACAAAAAAGAGGCTGAAAGAGCACGAAGAAAAGGAATTTGAAAAAACAAAGAACTTACGAATTCTCAGAACGATGATCTGAAGAGTGAGACGATTGGGAAACGAAAAAAAGTCTATCAAACAACTCGGTTTTATGCAATGGTCCGATGGTCGATTCCATCAATTATTTCGATGCCCTAAGTGGAATGCTATCGTATTATCTCAATCGGCCGAAGAGTTGTTGAGATAGAAAGTTATAACTTGAGTTTTTCTGGGCAACGCTCTCCTTGTCTCCTCCGGGAAACGCACAAGAGAAAAATCTTTGAAATGCTGCAATGTTGTCCGCATTAAATGCCTTAACATCATGGAAGTCGATCTGACAAGCTCCGTAGACCCGACCGGGGATTGGTCCGATGTCCCTATCCCGAGCGGCCAGCCGTTCCGCTTCAACTACGACCGCTCGCTGGCATAGTGTGAAACGTCGCCTCCAGTTCGTAGGGTGCGTGAAACCACCATGACTTTCAAAAATTTCCCGAACTAATCTATTTCTCAAACGTACTTTGGGATAATGTAGCGCCGCCCCTGGACGGTTTGCATCTCCGGATTCCATCGCCGGCGGGGGAGATTGCGAAAGGGATTTTCTACAACTATCGGCGTCATAATTTGAAGGAGGCGGAAAATGACCAGATTAGAAAAAGTTGTAGGAGAAGCGGTAACGGTTGCCTTTCTCTGGATGGCGTTGGCAGGTGGCGGTGTGATTTTGGGTGCAGATTCCACGAAAGAAGCGGCGGACAGGCCGCAAGTCAATGGGCAAGAGAATGCGACGGCCCCGGCAGGCGGGCCGTCTAAAATGCGGAAGTCGATATCGCTTCCTAACTACCACATCGAGCCGCCCGACGTCGTCATACTCGAAATGTTGAAAATGGTCCCCCTGCCGCCGTATAAGATTGAGACCTACGACGTGCTGCAAATTCATGCCGTTGGTACTCTCGTCGATCAACCTCCGCCAATACGGGACCGTGAAAATCGCAGGAATGACGGCGGCCGAGGCCCGGCGGGCCATTGAAAAACATCTGGTCAAATTCTTCGATGCGCCCGAGGTCAGTGTGGACCTCGCCGAGTATAGAAGCCACGCCTATTACGTCATCACCGAAGGGCCGACCAAACCGTGCTAAGTCCTTTTGCCGTAAAAGCTTGCCGTTGCCTGCCCGACACAGACAAGTACCGCTTTCCGCCGCGGGGTATGATTGCCCATCCTGGGTTCTCCTTATATTATTTAACGCATAGCGTGCGCCTGTCATGGTGGATGGGTCATTTATGGTAGACGGGAAATCTTATCGTTGATGGTGACAATCATCCCAACAAAAAGAGGGTAACACGATGAGGCTTTTCTTCGGCATTCTGATGCTCGTGCCTGTTTTCCCGGGAGGTCTGGCGGCTTTCGGCCAACAAAGCGCCAAGCCCAACATCCTGTTTATCGTCTCCGACGACACGGGGCTGGGCGACCTCGGCCCCTACGGCGGCGGCGAAGGACGCGGCATGCCGACGCCCAACTTCGATCGACTGGCAGCCGACGGGATGACGTTCTTCTCCTTCTACGCCCAGCCGAGCTGCACGCCCGGCCGCGCCGCCATGCAGACCGGCCGCATTCCAAACCGTAGCGGCATGACAACCGTCGCCTTTCAGGGCCAGGGCGGCGGCCTGCCTGCGGCCGAGTGGACCTTGGCCTCCGTGCTCAAGAAGGCCGGCTACCGGACCTACTTCACCGGCAAGTGGCATCTGGGCGAAGCCGACTACGCATTGCCCAACGCCCATGGCTACGACGTCATGGAGCACTGCTTCCTCTACCATCTGAACGCCTACACCTACGGCGACCCGAATTGGTTCCCCGACATGGATCCCAAACTCCGCGCCATGTTCGACCGGGTGACCAAAGGTTCGCTCTCCGGCCTGGCGGGACAACCGGCGAAGGAAGACTGGAAAGTCAACGGCGCCTGGCAGGACGTCTATCCCGACGCCGGCTACACGCCCCTGCGCGGCACGAAAGGGACCGACCGCGAAGGGGGCAACCGCGTGCCGGCCATCGCCGTCTGGCCGGGCAAAATCAAGCCCGACGTGAAGAACCACGACATCATCGGCGGGCTGGACCTGATGGCCACCTTCGCCTCCGTCGCCGGACTGAAGCTGCCGGAGAAGGACCGCGAAGGCCAACCCATTTATTTCGACAGCTACGACATGACGCCCGTGCTCTGCGGCACCGGCAAGTGCCCCCGCAACGCCTGGTTCTACTTCACCGAAAACGAACTGACTCCCGGCGCGGCCCGCGTCGGCCACTACAAGGCCGTTTTCAACCTCCGCGGCGACGACGGACAAGCCACCGGCGGACTGGCCGTCGATTCCAACCTCGGCTGGAAAGGCCCCAACAAATACGTCGCCACCACCCCGCAGATCTTCGACCTCTGGCAGGATCCCCAGGAACGCTACGACGTCTTCATGAACAACTACACCGAGCACACCTGGACGCTGATCACCTTCAACGAGGCGATTGGAGACTTGATGAAGACCTACATCAAATATCCGCCGCGCAAACTTCAGAGTGAAGTCTACACCGGCCCGATCACCATTTCCGATTATCAGCGTTTCCAGTTCATCCGCGAGCAACTCAAGAAAGAAGGCGTCAACATTCCACTTCCCACGGGCAATTAACGCCCCGGCACGATTCCGATTGCGGACCATACCATGAACATCCCCCGTGTTGTGCGGTTCTTCGCCGTCGCGCTGGTCGGCATGGCGGCATGGAGCGCCGCCTTTTTACTCGCCGCCGATCCGTTGCCCTCGTGGAACGATTCAGCCGCGAAGCAATCCATTATCACGTTCGTCGAAAAGACGACCGCGCCCGGCTCGCCCGACTTCGTGCCGCCCGCCCGGCGGATCGCCGCGTTCGACAACGACGGCACCCTCTGGGCCGAGAAACCGCTGTACGTTCAGCTCTACTTTGCGCTCGACCGCGTTAAGCAGCTTGCGCCGCAGCATCCTGAATGGAAGCAGATGGAGCCCTTCGCCGCGTTGCTCCGGGGCGACGAGAAAACCGCGCTTGCCGCGGGCAAACTCGCCATACTCAAAATCATCATGGCCACCCACACGGGCATGACCGTCGAGGAGTTCGACCAGATCGTCAAAGATTGGATTGCACAAGCGCGACATCCCGTCACGCATCGGCTCTTCACCGAGATGGTCTATCAGCCGATGCTCGAAGTGCTCGCCTTTCTCCGCGCCCACGGCTTCAAAACGTACATCGTCTCCGGCGGCGGCATCGAGTTCATGCGGCCGTGGACCGAGCGCGTGTATGGCATCCCACCCGAGCAAGTCGTCGGCACCAGCGTCCAGATCAGGTACGAAGTCCGCGACGGCCGGCCGGTGCTGGTCCGTCTGCCGCGGTTGGACTTCATCGACGATCGGGACGGCAAACCGATCGGCATCAACGCGCACGTCGGCCGCCGCCCGATCGCCGCCTTCGGCAACTCCGACGGCGACCTGCAGATGCTCGAGTGGACCGCCGCCGAGCCGGGTCTGCGGCTGGCGCTCCTGGTCCACCACACCGACGCCAAGCGCGAATGGGCCTACGACCGCGGCGCCGAAAAGGCCCTCGCCACCGCCCGGTCCAAAGGCTGGACCGTCGTCGATATGCAGCGCGATTGGAAAACCATCTACCCGCCCGAAAACAAGTGAAACCGCCGACGGCTCTGAGCTGAACCAGACGCTGCACCCGGCCGAGGCCGCCGATCCGTTGGCCGACTGGAGCAATGTCCCGTTGCCCGGCGTCCGCCCCTTCCGCTTCAACTACGACCGGACGCTGGCGTGAGGAAAGAACGGATGACGGAGGAATGCCAAATGATTTAATGACAAATGAAAAAGATGATATCCGGAAGAGGAGTCATGTCGGATTTCGTCATTTGACATTCGGACTCCTTTCGTCATTCGGACTTCGTCATTCGTCATCTACTCCGCGCCTTATCTCGTCGGATTGGATCGTTCCTGCATGATCCGCATCACCTCCGTGTAGATCAGCCCGTTGGTGGCCACGGCGTTGCCGGTGTAGATGTCGGGCCGGCCGTTCCAGTCGGTCAACGTGCCGCCGGCCTCTTCGAGGATCGGCAGCAGGGCGGCGGCGTCCCAGGGCTTGACCACCGGGTCGATCATCAGGTCGGCCCGGCCGGTGGCGACCATCAGGTAGCCGTAGCAGTCGCCCCAGGTGCGGGTTAGTCGTGTGGCGGCCTGCAAACGGTCGTAGAGCGGCCGGCTACCGGTCTCGTCGAAAGTGGCCACCTCGCTGGTCACGAACAGGGCCTTGGCAAGCGGCTCCCGCTTCGAGACCCGGGCGGGTCTTGGCGGTTGATTACCCGCTTGATACCAAGCGCCGCCGCCCCGGTCCGCATAAACGCATTCGTCCAGGGCGGGAATGCGGATTACGCCCAGCACGCAACGGCCTTTGTACTCCACGCCGATCAGCACGCCGTAGAGCGGCACGCCGTGGATGAACGATTTCGTTCCGTCGATCGGATCGATGATCCAGCGGTAGCCGCTGCTGCCCGGCTGCTCGGGAAATTCCTCGCCTAGGATGCCGTCCTGCGGGAAGGCCTCCGCAATCCGGCCGCGGAGCGTCTCTTCCGA
Source organism: Pirellulales bacterium (assembly GCA_016936015.1). Lineage (GTDB taxonomy): Bacteria > Planctomycetota > Planctomycetia > Pirellulales > Thermoguttaceae > JAFGPV01. The sequence goes on along the minus strand of JAFGPV010000083.1, from coordinate 25,159 downwards.
CCGGCGGTCGGCCATCGTCACCGGCGAGTCGTCGTCCTTCCGCTCGACGGCCAGATCGTCGCTGCGGAAATACTCAAGGGTGACGTTTCCCGCCCGCCGGGCCGCGTCGAGAGCGACCTCCAGACGCTGCGAGACGTCGGACGAGGAGGGATTGGGGATTGGGGATTGGGAATTGGTTTCTTTGTCATTCGTCATTTGACATTTGTCATTCTTTTTGCATTCGGATTTCGTCCTTCGGCATTTTGCGAAGCCGCAAGCGGCTTCAATCCTCACAGTCCTCCGGCGGCTCGATGCCGAAATCGCCGATCGTCAGCAGGCTGTCGAAGCGGTAGCCGCGGCGGGCGAACTCTTCGGCGCCGCCCTCCTTGCGGTCGATCACCGCGATGATCCGTTGGACCTTCAGCCCGAAGGCCTCCGCCCGCTCGATGGCCGCCAGCGAGGAGCCGCCGGTGGTGACCACGTCCTCGACGATGACCACGGCATCGCCGGGCTTGACCGGTCCTTCGATACACTGGTTGGTGCCGTGTTTCTTGGGTTCCCTGCGGACGAGGAAGCCGACCAGCGGCGTGCCGCGGATGGCCGACATCACCACCACGGACGCGATGATCGGATCGGCGCCGATCGACATCCCCCCCACGGCCTGGGGCATCTCGTCGCCCGCCAGCACGTCCAAAATCCCCTCGGCCACGTGTTTGGCCCCGAACGGATCGAGCGTAATCTGCTTGCCGTCCAGGTAATAGCTGGCCTTTTTTCCGGATGTCAGGGTGAACCGCCCGAATTTCAAGGCCTTGACCCGAACCAGAGCGATGAGCGCCTCGCGGTCGTACATTCGCAGAACTCCTGAGATAGGTGTGACAAGGGACTCCACTTATAGCAGAGCGGAAGTCCCAAGGAAAGGGTCCCCGGCAACGCTTCGAGCGGATCTTCCGATGATCCGGCCAGCCTGCGGCAGGGGAGTGATATCACGGTGAATCGGGCGGGAACGCTTACGGAATTTGAACAAATCCTCGGTGTCTTGGTATCGGCAGTTGTCAGCGAATGTGTTCAACGGGCAATTCGCGGCGGGAACGGTTTTGATTCGTGGAGATTAGCGGTAATCCGTGTTCTTTTCTTCAAAAAGCAAAGGAACACTCATCTCCGCTGATCGACACTGATCGGAAATCGACGGCACGGGGAGTTGGTCATCAGAAGTCGAAATATTCACGGTCGGGTCCCCAGCCGGGTGGTTTTTTTGGTTCTTTTGGGGAGGCCGTTGTACAGCAAAAATGGAAAAATCCACGTTTTTTATTGTGGGGCCGTCCCTTCCCGTCGAAAGCGGCGGGAGCCGGGCGACCCTCGCGGCGCATATTTTCCACGCAGCGAGAATGGTTTTGGATCGAATTGCCAAGGAGCTATAATGAACTAATGTACATTATAGCAAAGCGTGGCCGATTTGCAAGGGTATTTTCGGGCCACTGGGCGGATGGTGGGGGGAGCGGATTTATTACCATCGGTCTCTTAGGCAACACGGCCGGCTCGCGTTTGCTGCAACGTCTGGTTAGTCGAGATTGCACTGACTCAGATACTCCAGTTCCGCTTCATGCTGCTGGGTAAAAACTCATAAACAGGCTTGGGAATCTGGGTGTTCTTGTCCACCTCTGATTTTGAAACCGTGCCGTCAGGTCGGAACGTGATGACACGAAAATAGCCAGTATCGCTGCTGTAAGCCCAGAGCCGTCCCTGTTCATCCCAGTAAAAGCACCACCGCTGCGCGTCAGAGCCAATGCGGTCGGAATAGAGAATACGACCATTATTGGCCGACGAAACAGTAAATGCGACAATCGACTTTTCCTTCTTGGAGATGACCAAAGCGAATCGTTGATCCGGCGAGGCAAAAGTGCCAAACCGATCAATGATGCCGGAAGGTGCTCTTACGCATCCGGTTATTATGGTCAACAGAATGAATGGAAGGATTCGATTCACGGGACGCGATCTGTCGGCTGACAGCTATTCGACCGCGGAAATGCGGTCGATTATCACGTTATTCTTGCGTTTGAGGACGGACTCGTCAAGTTTTTCGCCGGAAGACAACTGTTGGCGTTTTCCCAGGCCTTCGCTGCGCTGCGGCCTGGGCTGTCGCGGCGCGCCGCTTCGCGGCTGGGGAGGGGGGAGGGGCGATATTCAAGAAGCCGGCGTAAACGCCTTAGGTTTACCAACATTTTTCTGAGGATCGTTTACGATCCTTGTCCACGCAGGTGGTCACAGGCCCGTGCTTGAGCACGGGTCGAGAGGCATAGGTGATTTATTCATCCTCTCCTCCCCCGCCGCCGAAGGCGGCGGGGGAGGAGAGGATAGAGGAAGATCGAGTGGGAGCGGTATCCGAGAACCCGGCGTAAACGACCGGGCCTAACACCGCCTTCGGCGGACAACGCCCGTTGAACGGGCGTAAGAAAAAGATCCGTACAGCAATCAGGGATAATGTACCGTTGCGACCTCTTCCGGGAGCAGGGTGTTTTTCAACGACCACCTGTTACAAAAGCCGGGACGACGCGCCCCGGCTCTGACGTGCTCGTGCGACATGTTTCATCAGATCCTCAATGGCGAGGACGTTATTTGATAAATCCCCGGCGGCTGCCGGGGCTGAGGATGAGCCACGCCCGGCCGACGATGGATTGCGGTTTGACGGGACCGTTGTAGCGGCTGTCGTCCGAGTCGCGGGAGTCGTCTCCCAGGACGTAGTAGCCGGCGCCGCAGTCGACGGTTTTCTCGCAGATGAGATTTCCATAGGGAAAGTATTGCAGGAAATCCAGCTCGGGCGGCGGAGGCGTCTCTTTTCCGTCGATGAAGATCCGCCCTTTGCGAAGCATCTGCACTTTTTCGCCGGGCAGGCCGATCACCCGCTTCATCACGAGATTTCTTTCCGGGGTATGGTAGGCGACGACCTCCCACCGCCGCGGATGGCGGAACCAGTAACTGACCCGTTCGGTCAGAACGCCGTCGGACACCTCGCGGTCTCCCCGCAACGTCGGTTGCATGGAGGGAGAGATGACGTGCGAATAATTGAAACAAAGCCAATAGACGAGGGTCAGCAGGCCGAACAGCGCAAGGGCGTGCTCCGCCAGGCGGAATGTCCAGCGGAGCATCTTCCGGACGAATCGCGTTTGTTTGGGTGGATCGCTCATTTCCGTCGCCTTACCCACCGGCGTTTTCCGAGGACGATTTCTGATCTTCCTCCCAGGCCTGCTGGATCTGCTGTTGGCGTTTCTGCCACTCCAGCTTCGACGATCGGGTAGCGCCCATGCACGGACAGCACTCGATGCTGCACATGGTGAACAACGTGCCTCCGATCATCAGGCAGACGACCGCGGTCACGGCGCTGCGGATTGGGGAGGGGCCTTTGACCGGTTGGGGAGGCCCGTTGGGATCCGGGAGCTGCTCTTCCTCGGCAGGTTGCAGGGCGGGATTTTCATCCGGCATGAGCGGTTCTTCGTTGGACATGACTGATCTCCTTGAATAAGAAATGGATTATTACGTAACGGACTTTGCTTCAAGCTCGATTAAGGGCAAGCGGTCGAGGATCCGGGCGGTTTCCCGATAGAGGACGCGGTCGAGCAGGCAGAGCAGCCCATCCGGCCGCCGGACGTCGCCGGTGCGGACGTAGTTGGCACAGCGGCAGGTCGTATTGCACTGCGATTGGATTCCGCAGGCAGTACAGGCCTCATTGTTCCGCCCCGGCGCGGGTTGGGGAGGAAAGGCCGTATCCTCCAGGGCGCTTCCCGGCAGCCGCATCGGGTTGTCGGGCAGGTCTTCGCCGATGAGCCGTTCGCACGGATAGAGGTTGCCGGAAGGGGCCACAGCCACTTCGCCGTCGCCGAAGCCGCACCGGGCCGTCAGGGCCGGCGGAAAGCCGGCCAGCCGGGCCGCCTTCTCGTCGAACCAACTGACGCCGCACTCTGGCAATCCCTCCCGCCATACGTCGGCGGCGCGGACCAAGGCCGTTTCCAACCGGGCGGCGTCCTCCGGAGACCATCGGGTCCACAGATCGAGCGTCGGTGTGATCTGCCGGACGCCGTGCCCGCGGAGGAAGCGGATCCCCTGGCTGAACGATTCGACCGTATCGGGGCGCAGCACCATCACGACTCCCCCGTCGTTGCGGCTTTTCTGGAGCCGGGCAAGCGTTGCCAAGACGGCCTCGGACGTTCCGCGGCCGTCCGCCGTCCGCCGGTGCCGGTCGTGGACCTCCGGCAGACCGTCGTGGCTGACGTGGACCGTGATCTCGGGACGGGTCAGGATCGTCCAGGCGGCGCCCGAAGAAAGCGTGCCGTTGGTCGTCAGGTGGACGTGCAAAGCGTATCCCCCGGCACGGCACTGCCGCTTGGCATATTCAATAAGATCGGCAATCAGGTCCGCCTCGAATAAAGGTTCCCCGCCGAAAAAAACCAGTTCGAACATCCCATCTCGTTCGATCGAACGCAGTGCCCGGTCGATCGCGGCCCGGCTGACCTCCGCACTCATAGCGGAGTCCGACTTCCTGCCGGTGTAGCAATAGTCGCACCGCAGGTTGCAGGCGTGCGTCACCATCAACGAGAGGCTGAAACACGGATACATGAAAAGACCCGCACTTTGGGAAAGCCCGAGAATCTCTCCTCCTCCCGTAAGATATCAATTCCCGAAAAATATGGCAATTGAAAAATGTGCCGAAAAATCGCAGAGGTCCAATCTCTCGACACCCCGGGCCTGCGGCCTGGGCTTTGGGGTGCGCTGCTTTGTGGCTGGGGTGGGGGGAGGGGCGATATTCAAAAAGCCGGCGTAAACACCTTAGGTTTACCAACATTTTTCTGAGGATCGTTTACGATCCTTGTCCACGCAGGTGGTCATAGGCCTGTGCTTGAGCACGGGTCGAATGAGGCAACGATTTTTTCCTTCCCAGTTCCTCACCCCCGCCGCCGCTTAAGCGGCGGCGGGGGTGAGGAACTTGGGGGTATCAGAATAGGGCGAGGGACGTTGCCACCCGATGTAAACATCGGGGCTAATACCGCCTTCGGCGGGCAACGCCCGTTGAACGGGCGTAAGAAAAACACCCCGCATCACAATCAGGGCTGACGCCGCCTGGCTATTGACGGACGCTTTGTGGGGACTTTTGTTGGGAGCGTAATGTTTTCCAATGCTCACGCCGCACCGATGCCGGGGCGACACGCCCCGGCTCTGATGTGCGCGTTGAAGTCCGGGGCGACACGCCCCGGCTCTGACTGTCGAGGGCAGCTTGTTACGCCGGGCGGATTTCCTTGACGTCGATGGCGCCGGACTTCACGTCGAGGAAGGGTTTGCCGTCCTTGACGCCGACGGTGCCGTAGCCGGTGGCCGTGCTGAGGAAGCAGCGGAAGTCGCCGGGGAGGTTGGGCTTGAGGTAGAGGACCTTGTCGACGGCGTCGTAGCGGGCGCCGCTTAAGCCTTGCAGCAGGGCGTAGCTCGCCATCGCCCGGGCGTACCAGTGGCCGCACTCGTATTCGTTGAACGGATTGCGGATCCGGCCGTCGTAGCGGTCGCGGCAGGCGCGGACGACGTCGAGTCCCTCCTCGACCAAACCCAGCAGCATCATGTGCGAGGCGGCCTGGTACTCGATGCCGGTCCAGACCTCGTCCGAGTAGACGAACGGCAGCGAGAGCTGTCCGCCCTTGGGCCAGGTGCACAACAGCGTGCCGCCCTCGTCGCCGCAGGCGAAGGTCGGCCGTTGCGGGTTGGCGTGGGCCGACAGGTCCGGCTTGAGGTTGTACTTGTGGATCGACTTCAGATGGCTGGCGATTTTTTTGGAATCGACCAAGTCGCCGACGCCGCAGACCAGGGCCATCCACGCGCCGAGCACGCCGTCGGAGAGGCAGCCCTTGCCGTATTGATACTTGGGGCCTTCCTTCTGCAACAGTTCCTGGGCCTCGGGCGAATACGCGCCGACCATGCTGTTGGCCTCCAGGGGATTTTTCGCCCGGAGGTTCTTCCACTCGATTTTCTGGATGAAGTATTCGCCGTCGAAGAGTTCTTCTTCCATGCGGCGGACGCCCTTTTCGAGGAGGGCGGCATATTCGGAGACGTCCTCCTTGAGGGCCTCGCCCATGCGGACGGCGGCCTTCAGGGCGCCGAGGTAGAAGCTGGTGCACATGCCGTCGGGGCCCCAGAACTCGATGTCGTAGGTGTTGTGGTGCGGCTCTTCCAGCCAGCCCTTGTGGCCGGGATCCCAGGTTCGGATGCAGTAGTCGAGGCTGGCCTTGACCTTGGGCCAGAGCTTGCGGAGCCAGGCCGTATCGCCGCTGATCCGCCAGTCGCGGTGGATTTTCATGATGCCGCCCAACTGGCCGTCGGAGGCGGCGTGGAAGTCGTGGACCAGCGGCCGGATGGGCAGCGCGCTGCGGAACTGTTGGTGTCCGCGGTCGTCCTGCGAGGGGCCGAACTCCGTCTCCCGCAGCGTCCGCTCCAGCTCGGGAAACAGGTGCGGCATGGCCTGGGCGTAGTTCCAGACGTGCGTGCAGGAGCCGGCGCAGCAGCCGCCGCAGTCGCAGCAGCCTTCCCAGGCCCAAACCCGGCCGTCGGCCTGACGGAGCACCGTGGGCGACTTGAGGATCGTCATGTTGGCGGCCACGGCGTTGACGACCTCCGGCGGCAGGGTCGTATCGTAAAAGCAGTCGCTGAACCGCTTCGTCTTTTCCCGGAGTCCGTTAAAGTTGTCGCGCCAGTAGGCCGTCACCTCGTCGACGTCTTTGAACCGGCCGGAATACCAGGGGCTGTAGGTCCCCTCGAATTTCGTCCCCTCGGGATCTCGGCCGAAGCGGAGATTCGATTTCCCCACGTACCACGCCAGCCGCAGCGTAACGGTTTTCGATGCGCCGGGGGCGAGCGTGATCGGCACGAAGAGCGACGCCCCGGGCGAGGCCTGGCCTTCGGTCACGGGCGGCCGCTCGTAGCAGGCGCCCGACTCGACGTCCTTCCAGGCCATCGTCAGCGGATCGAACCAGCCGCCGCGGAACCAGACGTGATTGACCTTCACCCCGGGATCGTCGACCGTGGCGGAGAGAGCGCCCTCGTCCCAGGGCGCGTTCTCGCCCGGCCCGCACCAGAACGTAAAACCGCCCGGCGCGGCGCGGACGCCCTGCGGATGGTTGTCGAGCGCCATAAAGTTCCGCGCGTTCCACGAGAAGACGGCCTTGACCGGCGAGGCGGTGGGATTCGTGAAGCGGTACTCCAACGCCACGGCCGGCAGGCTGGCGGATTCGGCATCGCCCGGCTCGAAGGGACTCCAACCGGTGATCTCCACCTCCAGCGGAACCGCCTCGTCGCGGAGCGTGACCGTAGCGAAGGGGAACCGCGTCTGGAACCGCGCCTCGCGGAACCGGGGCAGCCCGAACGAGGCCCCCGACGCGCCGTTGCCCGAGCCGCGTTGCCCGAAGAGCTTCCAGCCGGGCACAGGACCTTCCAGCACCCGGGCCGCCTGCGGCGCACCGACGATCGAGACTGCGGCGAACGTGCAGGGTTCGTTGAAGACGTCGGGCCGGTTCCGCAGGGAGAAATGCGACAGCGCGCCGGTCCCCTCCAGGCAGATCATTCCCGCGCCGATGCCGCCCAGGGGAAAGGCCACCCGGCTGAGCCGCTCTCCGGCGTAGTCGCCGAAGCCCACCGGTTGCAGATCGGCGGCGGATTGTGATTTCGCATTCTGCGCAACGGCCTTTTCGCCGCCGCCCAGCATCGCCGCCCCCATGGCCGCCGCCGCCCCGACCGTTAGCGCCTCGCGCCGCGTGAATTGACTGGCCGGTTCTCGTTTCATGGTTTGTGTCTCCCGTGGTTGGTTGTCTGGATCGATCACGGCCCTCTGGTAATGTAAACATCTATTTTGGTTGGTCCGCAGCCGGAGGGCAAGAGGCGAATTTGGGGTCAGGCCGTGATTTGTGATTAGCGACACACGTTGATTTTTTAAAAACGGAGGATATGCGCTTAATCACAAATCACGGCCTGACCCCATTTGCCTTACAGCGAACTGAGCTTCGAGAAGTTGACGTTGTAGACGACGGGCAAGACGCCGTAGATGCCGCGGGTGAAGACCAGCTCGATGAAGTCATCGGTGGCGAGGATCGGGCTTTTCGGGACGATGATCACGTCGGAGTCGTCGATCCAGATTTCGCCCTTGGGGCAGGGGTCGCGGCCGAACAGGGCGCCATCGAGGTTGATGATCGTGGCCATCAGCCGCCAGTCGTCGCCGCGGCGGAAGACGACCACCTGCTTCAGGTGCGCGCCGACCTTCCAACTGCCGGCCATGCTCAGGGCCTGCAGGGCGGTGGTCGGGCCGGTCAGCTCGAACCGTCCGGGATTGTTCACCTCGCCCAGCACGAAGACGTAGCGGGGCGCCCGCTGGGCCAGCACCGGGATGACCTCGATTCCTTCGACCACCTCGCGGTAGCGCTCGTTGAGTTCCTGCTGCAGTTCGGGCAGGGTCAGGCCCTGGGCGGGCACGGTCCCGATGGCCGGCAGCGAGATCGTTCCCTCGGGCGTGACGCGGACCAACTGGCTCTGACCGCCGATGCCCGCCCGGCGGTCGACCGTCGCCCGGAGGTCCTCCAGCTTGGTGTTCACCTTCAGCGGCGTGACCGTGATCGCCGGCTCCCGGTAATACTTCGAGTAGAGTTTATCCAGCGCTTCGCGGAGTTGCTGCACGGTCCGCCCGGTGGCGTGGACCTGGCCCAGCAGCCGGAGCGTGATCGTCCCGTCGGGCTGGATCAGCAGATCGCGGTCCAGGGCGCTGTCGGTGAAGGACTCGACGCGGATGATGTCGCCGACGTTCAGCCGGTAGGGATTGGGCTGCTCCACCCGCGTCAGCCGATAGATCATGTCCAGTTGGTCGTCCACGCGGAGGTAATACTCCGGCACGTGGGCCGTCCGGGCCTGGCCGACGTATTCGCCCTGGGCGTAGGACTGCCAGGCGATCAGCCGGGCGTCTTCCCAGCGGCAGCACCGGCCGTAGTGCCCGCAGCGGCCGTAGGAGCGGCAGCAGCAGCCTCCGAGGACGCAGTCGGCGCAATCGACGCCGCAGATCGGATACGGGGCCGCCGGTCCCAGCGCCTGGCACAAGAGAATATGCCCCTCATCCCTCATCCCTCTTCCCTCATCCCTCAAAAGGGGCTCTTCCGGGGTCATGAAGGCAACGCAATCCGCCTCGCGGCCGGTATGGCGCAGCTTCACCGGATTGGCGACGCCCGGTTGAGTCCCTCTTCTCTGCCATCCTTCGCCCGTCGCTCCCGCCGCGAGCATCACCGCCAGGCTCACCGAGAGAGACAGGAGGCCGACGGCTGCCATCCGCGGAAGGAACGCGGGTTTGCACGACGAATGGTTCGGGGAAGTATCAGGTACGTCCATTATATACGCCAGGGAAAGGGTCGAGGTTCGACGGTCGTCATTTCAATATCCATGATCACTATCGTTTCTCTACAGCGTCGCGTTCAATAGCCGGCGGCTAACAGCCGCCGAGGGGGGAGCGGTGCACGTCTCGGCGGCTGTTAGCCGCCGGCTATTTAAACTCTCATTTCCCATCTCTCAACAAAAAAGGAAAAATCAACGGCCAACAATAAAATCACCTCCACACTTCCGCGTGTTTCTCTTTTTCCGGCGGAGCGGCGCGGTTCCACGGCGCGAAGACCTCGGCGCCGGTTTGGGCGTTGGACGCCGAAGCGGTCGCCCGAGGGGACGGTTGCGGAGCGGGAACCGGTTTCGCGCCCCTCGAGGCGGGATCGTAGCGACCGGCCAGGGCCGGCGCGCCGAAGGCCTCGGCGCCGACCCAACGCACCGCGCCGCCGGCCGCCAACGATTGACTTTGCAGGCGGCTCCGCTTGTCGGCCTGGGCGAGAACGACTTCGTGCCGGGCGCGCTCGGCCAGATCGGGGCGGTTCAACCGCTCGTAGACCACGACCAGGTTGCTCCATGCGGTCTCCGAGCGGCACAACGCGGTGCTGTGTTCCAACCAGACCTGGGCTTCGGCGTAATTTCCGTTCTTCGCCAGCAGCACGCCCAGCTCGTTGGCGGTCATAAAGTTCTGCGGGCAGACCGTCAGGGCCGCCTGATAAAAAGCGACCGCTTTCGCGCTGGCCGCCTGGATCTCCGTCGTCTTCTTTTCCGCCAGCGCCTCGTGCAGCTTGCCCAGGGCGTGCAGGGCCATTGCGCCGGCCGTCTCCCGGCCCGCTGCTACGGCCAGTTGCCGCTGGGCGAAGGTCAGATAGGTCTTCAGGGCCGTAAGCGGCGTCAAGGACGCCATGTCCCGGTTCTTCAGCGCCGGCGTGCCGTGCCCGCCGATCAGCACGGGCAGATCGAGATCCGCCTCCAGCTTGGCGCCGTGGGGCAGAAAATCCTCGGCCTCCTTCAGGGCGGTCAACCCGGCCGCCAGGGCCTTGCCGTGCGCGGTCGTTTTCTCCTCGGTGTCCAGGCCCTGGGCGACCAGCCGCAGCGCGGTGATGAATTCCGCACGCGCGGCAAAATACGCCCCCCGGCCCGCCAGTTCGAATCCGTGCCGGATCTGCCGATCGGCCTGCCGGGCGATGGCCTCCAACTGTTCGGAGCGGTCCGGCAGAGCGTGCCCGGAAAGCGGCGCGGCATAGGGCGTCGCCGTCGTCGGATACACGGGTTCCGGTTCCGTGCCCGGGCTTTCGGCGGCCGAGACGCCCGGAAGCCAAATAACGAGAGCGAAGACCGAAACCGCCGAGAGAACTGCGGCCGGCATTCTCAACCGGGCCTGCAAAATCCGAAAAAACCAAACCATCGTTCTTCCGTGACGATTCTGTTGATCTGTGCGCCGGATCCTCCGGAGCGCGGGGTGTGACAGACTCGTTGTATCATTTTGACCGATCGGCCGTTTATTCCGGCGGCGCTGATAAAATCCAATTGCCGCGGCGACTTCTCGCCGAACCCCGGCGGAACAGCCGTCATACCCCACGAAACCCGACCGGCACAGCCCGTAGTTCCGATACAATCCTCGGGACCCTTCGTAGTCCTATTCAAGCGGGTATTGATACCCACCTCCTTGACCCCCGCTGGGTTGATGGACTAAGTTATCCGGCATGTTGCTGTTCAAGAAGAAGTTTCTGGAGGCGATTCGGGCCGGGCAGAAGACGCAGACGATCCGCCTGTGGCGCTATCCGCGGATGCGTTCCGGGCAGCGGAGCTACATCCCCGGGGCGGGCTACATCCGGATTACGGCCGTCGAAGAGGTGCAGCTTGAGACCTTGACCGACGCCGACGCCCGGCCGGACGGATTCGACTCGGCCGATCAGCTCCGCCAGGAAATCGCGAAGCTCTATCCCCAACAGCTTGCCGACGGCTACCGGGCCTACCGCGTCGTCTTTCATCTATTGCCGCCCGAGGAGCAGAAGAAAAAAACCTGAAGCCGTGACCGACGGTCGCGGCTTTATGGATGTTGTTTCGGCCGCGTGCGCCCGGCCTGGATCTGCTCGTCGAGCATCTTCGAGAGCCGCTCGACCACGTCGTGCCGCTCCCGGTAGAGGTTCTTCTGCTCGGTCGGATCGTCCGTGAGATTGTAGAGCTGGCCCGACGGCGCGTCGGGAGCAATGACGTCTTTCGTAAAGAAGCTGCCGGTCCCCTGGCCGCGGATCAGCTTCCAGGGACCGACGCGAATGGCGAACATGCCCTGGTCGGAATGGAGGATCAGCGACTTGCGCATCGGGCCGGGCCGGTCCTTTTCGAGCAGCACCGGCAGCACGTTGAAGCTGTCCTCGGCCACGTCGTCGGCCAGCGGCTGACCGAGCACGGCGGCCAACGTGGCGTACCAATCGACCAGGCAAACCAACTCGTCGCTGAAGCTCCCCGGGCGGACGCGGCCCGGCCAGCGGACCACCAGCGGCACGCGGTGCCCGGCTTCGTGGATGTCGCCCTTCCGCCCGCGCCAGGGGCCGTTCGGATCGTGGCCGCTGTCGGTAATGCACGAGTTGAACGGTCCGGCGCCGTCCTTCCCGTTGCGTTCCGGTGAACCGTTGTCGGAAGTGAAGACGACGATCGTGTTTTTCGCCAAACCGGTCTCCTCCAGCGCGTTGAGCACGTCGCCCGTCAACGAGTCGACCTCGGCCACGAAATCGCCGTAGAGGGTTGCCTCGGTCGAGCCGCGGAACGGCTCATTCGGCACGATCGGGATGTGCGGCGCCGTCAGCGGCAGATACAGAAAAAACGGCGCGTCCTTTTTCTCGGCCGCATGGCGCCGGAGCCAGGCGACCGCCTTTTCCTTGATGGTGGGGAGGATCCGGTCGAACTGCCAGTCGGGTTGCCCCCGGCCGGGCGTGCTGACGTTGGTCGCGGGCCTGAATTGATTGGGCAACGGGCTGACTACGTGGTCGTCCTCGAGGAAACAGTACGGCGGATAGTTCGGCACGTCGACGCCGAAATACGTATCGAACCCGTGATCGCACGGGCCGTCGAGATACGGTTTGGACAGGTCGATCACCTTGTCGGGAATGTTCTTCTCGGCCGGCGGCGTCTTTTTGCCGTCGTTGCGCCGCCACTCGAAGCCGAGGTGCCATTTGCCGAAGGCCGCGGTCGCGTAGCCGTGCCGTTGGAACATCTCGGCCAGCGTCGTCCGCTTGCGGTCGATCAGCGGCATGGCGTAGGGCGTCAGCACGCATTTTTTCTGCCGCGTCCGCCAGCAGTACCGGCCCGTCAACAGGGCGTAGCGCGTCGGCGTGCAGACGGCCGTCGGCGAATGGGCGTCGGTAAAGCGCATCCCCTCGCCGGCCAACCGGTCGACGTTCGGCGTGGGAATCTTGGACTTTGGCCAGTAGCATTGCGGATCGCCCCAGCCCATGTCGTCGGCCAGGATGATCACCACGTTGGGCCGCTCGGCGGCCCGGGCAAGCGAGCCTGCGCCCAGCGCCAACAAACCGAAAACCAAAATGAATACCCGACACGTTCGGCGAAACATCTTGACACTCCGGAAAGTCACGAGGGGAAACTGATGGATCCGACAAGGCCGACCGGCTCCGCCAGGAAATGGCACGGCTCGATCCCCGGGCGCGACCGGCGGTCGCGGTTTTATGGTTTTTCTTCCAACCGCCGGCGGAGCTGCGCGAGGCGGTCCTTCTGGGTTTCGGGATCGGCCTGCGGATCGATGCCGACGGGTTCTCCCAGCAGGTCTTCCAACTGCTTGACGGCCGCGCGGCGGAGCGCGGCCTCGGGCCGGGCGGCCAGCGTCAGCCAGATTCGCGGATCGCCCGAGAGCCACGCGGCCGTCCGTTCCGCCGAATCGTCGTCGATCTGCCGGGAGAAGGCGTCGATGATCCGCTGCAGGCGGAACTGCTGTTCGGCGTCGAGACGGCGGAAGTCCAATTGTTGCAAGTAACTGAGGACCGCCACGTCGCAGGACCGCAGCGCGCGGTCGGCCGCCTGGCGCGTGCCGAAGCAATCGTCGCCCAATTGGGCCACCCATTGTTCCCACTGGGAGCGGCTGACGGGAACGCCGATTTGGGCCCGGCGGAACAACTCGCTCTCCAGGACGGCGGCGGTTTCCGTCAACTTTCCGTCGGGCGATTGGAGAAGCTCCAGGCAGGGGAGGAGGCAGCGCCGGGTTTCGTCGGGATGCTCCAGGAGCAGATGCCAAAGCGTGGGCGCCGCGTAGCGCCGCGCCTCGGCGCCCGATCCCACGGTCAATTCCAGTTTCCCCCGGGAGTCTTGCACGAAGACGACCGGCGGAGGCGGCGGCTTCCCCCCCGGCGTCCAGTGGATTTTCAGCCGCTGGTTGTCCGCCACGCTGAGCACGAACCGCTCGTCGGGGCCGCTCCATTCGTAATCGACCGCCGCTTCCTCGTTTCCTCCGCGGATGTTCAGCGACTCCTTGTTCTTTTCACTGCCGGGGGAGAGGCGGAGGTTGTTCACACGGATGGTTTCCAACACAATCCTTCCCGACGTCATGCGGAACTGAAGCCAGCCGTCGCGCACGGCCTGCTGCAACTTGGGCATCCGCGGGCGTTGCTGTGCGGCCGCCGGCAATCCGCTCCCGCCGAGCAGGGCAACCGCGATCCCGATCATCGCGTATTTTCGCATCAGACCTCCCCCCGCCGGGCCGGCGAAATGCCGAGCCGAATCGGTTTGAGTCAACGTTCCCCTTACCCTTCATTGTAATTCGATCTTCCCGCCTGTCCACTCAGTGACGAAAGAGCATGTTGCGTTGATTGAGTATCAGATTGCGAAAGTTGCATCCAATAGCCGGCGGCTAACAGCCGCCGCGGGGCATTTAGGATCTCTCGGCGGCTGTTAGCCGCCGGCTAGGCAACATGAACAATCGGAGAACCAATAGGCCTTCGAGAGTCAAAGGCGATCGACGTCGTCCGCACTGCCGCGCCGTTCGCGTTTTTTCCGGATCCAACACCGCCGCCCATAGTAGAGTCCCCCGCCGGCCAGAAGCACCGCCACGCCGACGGTCAGCCAGAATTCCGCCTGGCGGAGCCATTCGGTCAGTTCCCGGCCGAGCCAGTACGACACGCCGAAGAAGAGTCCCACGACGACCGTGGCGCAGGCCGCGTCGAAGACGAGGAATCGGCGGAACGAGACCCGGAGGATGCCGGCCGAGAGAAACAGCGGCGAGCGGAAGAAGACCAGAAACCGCGCCAGAAAGAAAACCTTCAAACCGTGCTGCCGGAACTTCTGCTCGATCAGGATTTCCCGTTCGGGAGTGATGAACCGCACCCACCAGGGATGCTTCTGGAACACCCCCCGGCCGAAATGGTAACCGGCCCAATACATGATGCAGTCGCCCGCCACCGCGCCCACCCAGCAGATGACGAACGTCACCCAGGGATTCAGATGACCGTGCGCACAGAGGACGCCCGCCGCGATGATGGGTACTTCCTCGGGCAGCGGCAATCCGCAGCCGGTCAGCACCAGCACCAGAAAAATAATCGGATATCCATAGGTTAGAAAATAAATATCCATCGCCCATCGATTGCTCGTATCTGGTTTTCCATAAAATAACAAAACCCGAGGAGATTGTGGAGGGCAAAAGAACGCAGGATGAAGGACAAGAGATATAAGCGCGCCGGGCCGTCCGCGGCCCCGGCGGATTAAAAAACTGTAGGAGGCGGCTCCTGCCGCCGATTGCGTTTGTTTTCTCTTGGAGAGAAGGCGTCCCCCGCCGCCGATTGTCACGCGGGAAATTCCCTTCCGGCAACCCCTTATTCGATCAGCCGGAGTTCGTCGTCGCCCAGCCCCGCCGAGAGGATTTCCATCTTGCCGCCCCCCTGCGGCGCCAACAGCATCAGGAGTCCGATCTCGGGACGCCTGCGGCAATACCGCAGCGACGCCTCCGGGCCGAGGACGTAGAAGGCGGTGGAGAGGGCGTCGGCCTGTGTGGCGTCGGGGGCCACCGCCGTGGCCGAGAGCACGCCCTCGGCGGGCCGGCCCGAGCGGGGATCCAGGATGTGCCCGTAGCGCTTCCCCGCGTGCCGGAACGACTGGAACTGCGAGCTGGACGTCCCCAGGGCCTTGTCCCGCAAGCGGATCTCCGCGATCCGGCGATCCGGCAACCGGGGATCCGGCAGCCCCACGATCCATCCGGGGGACTGTCCCAAATTTTGCGCAGCAAAATTGGGACTGTCCCCTTCAGAATCCGGTGTCCCCTGGGTGGCTTGTCCGCCAGTACCCCTCGCCAAAACGCTGCTCTGCCCGCCGTGGAGCAGAAAATCACCTAGCCCCCCTTCTTCCAATTTCTCCGCCAGCCGGTCCACGGCATAGCCCTTGCCGAAGCAGCCGAGATTCAACTGCACGCCGGGCCGCGTCAAGGAGACGGTCTGTTCCGTCGGGTCGAGACGCACGTAGCGGCTGCCCACGCGGCCCAGCGCCTCGGCGATTTGCCCTTCCGTCGGGAGCCGGCCCTCGCGCCGGGCGAAACCCCAGAGCCGCCACAGCGGCTCGGCGGTGACGTCCAGCGCCCCGTCGGTCTCGTTGGATAATTCGACGGCCCGTTGCAGCAGCCGGAACAGGCCCGGCTCGACGCGGACGGGCCGCTCGGCCGCCAGGAGGTTGATCCGGCTCAGTTCGCTGTCGGGCCGGAAGACCGAGAGCTGCTGCTCGAGCGGTTCGAGCAGCTCCAGCGCCCGCAGCGCCAGCGCCACGCACTCCTCCCCGCCCCCGGCCGGAAACCGCACCTCGAAATCGCACGCCATCGCCGCCCGAGAGACGTGCAACAGCGTGTCCGTTTGGTCATTCATGGATTCCAGGTGATGAAGTGCCAACATGAAAAGGCGGCCTGCTCGGGGAGCGGGCCGCCCTGAAAAATCTTCGGCGGGATGGGCCGGCGGTCACTCCATGCTGATGGCTTCCACCGGACAGGTATCGACGCACGTGCCGCAATCGCTGCACGTCTCGGGATCGATGACCGCCTTCTCGTCCTTCATGGAGATCGCCTCCAGGGGACACGATTCGATGCACGATTCGCAACCGGTGCATTTTTCCGGATCAACTACTGCTGCCATGATTGACTCCAAGGGGAAAAACAGGTGAATAAATCAAATACCATTCTTGAAAAAGTCCCCTCTCCCTCCGGGAGAGGGTTAGGGTGAGGGCCTATCCGCTCCGTCACTGGTTACATTATCCAAATCATTATCGGCGTCAAGAGCGCCTCCCCTTCAGCTTGGAGCATTCGCCGGTGGATTGTCAAGAGCGGAACCTTGCCCGGGGTAAAATCGCGGATTTTTTTCGCAATTTCCGCAGGGGATCCCGTGTCCCCTACTCCCCAAATTTGTAGTGCTTGCGGATCGCTTTCTTCACCGTCCAGGTACAGTCGATCCCCTCGGGAAAGATCACCAGATCGCCCGGGCCAAACGTGACCGTCTGCCCCGGCGTTTCGACGGCGACCTCGCCCTCGAGAATCAAGCACGTCTCCTGCTCGTCGTAGTGCCACGGGAACTCCGACGGCTCCTTCTCCCAGGTCGGGCAGCGCTTCATCTGCTTTTCTTCTTCCGCCGTCGGCTTGCGGACTTCGATCGGTTTCATGGGGAACTCCTTTGGGTCGGGGGTCGATGGCTTTCTTCAACTGTAGGAGGCGGCTCCTGCCGCCGATGGAACGAGAAAAAGCGGCAGTCGGCGGCAGGAGCCGCCTCCTACAGTTACACTTATTGATAAATTCTCACACGACGTACTTTTCCCCGATGTTTTCCGGCAGCGAGACTTGGCGGCGGAGGCGGCGGACTTGGGTTTCGAGGACGTCGAGTTCGTTGCGGAAACGCCGGGCCTGGTCGGCGGTGGTTTCCAGGCGGCGGAACAGACCGGAGGCGCGGTCGGGCTGCTGCCAGGCGGCGATCAGGGCGTCGATCTCGCGGCGCAGGCCGCCGCGGAGCCGTCGGGTCAGGCTCCAGATCAGGATGGCGCACCACAGCAGCAGCCAGAAGCCGGCGGTCAGGTAGAACTCCAGACCCAGGATCGGCTCCGGCTGCGGTGCGAGCCAGGAGTCCCAAAAAAAGTTCTTGCCCAACCGATAGAGCAGTCCGCCGAGAACGGCCAGCAGAAGGAATTCGTAGAGGAGCCGGGCGAACCAGCCGGTCTGCCGGGCCGTCACCCGGGCGATCAGGGCGTCGAGTTCGCCGGCGGCCCGGGCGAGGAAATCCGCGCCGGCCTGCTCCGTCTCGGCCGTCAGCGTTTCGGTGTCCACCGTGGAGCGGTCCAGGCCGGCTTCGGCGGCGTAGCCGTCGAGGATCCAGGCCGATTGGCCGATGGCCGAGGTTTGCCAGAACTGGGCGGCGGCCTGCCGGGCGCCGCGATCCGCAGTGCGGTCCTGTCGGCGCCGGCGCCAGGTCCTTGCGCCCTGCACCGCGCCCCAGAGGGCCATCTGGGCCGGCGTCCGCGCCCGGGTCAGCAGCAGTCCCGTCAGAAGGCTTCCCAGGCCCTGATAGATCCGCAGGACCAGGGCAAAGGGGCTGAAGCCCCAGCGCGAGGCGGTTTGGGCCAGGAGCCGGTTTTCCCAGGCCCGGCGGTTGGTGGAAAGTTCATCGCGCATCCGCCCGGCAAGTTGAGCGGCCAATTGCCGCCGCTGGTCGGCCACGGCGGTCTGCACCTGTTCGACGGCCGGCAGCGCCGCGTCCAATCGCTCGCGGCAGCGCTGCAGGGTCTCCGCGGTCAGATCGAGAAAGTTTGCCCGGCGGATGCGGTGCCCGACGGCTCCCGAGAGTCCGCGCCGCAGCAGGTCGAGCAGTCCGGCGAAATCGCCCCGCGGACTGCGGCCCTCCCGGGCGTCGCGCAGGGCCGAAAGCGAATCCAGAAAAAACAGGTGCCCCGGCGTGTATTGCTCGGCCAGCACGGTCTGCCAGTCGGCGCGGACGTCGTCGTCTTCGTCGGCGTGGGTCTGGACGAAGATCAGCTTTGCCCCGGCCGCCGCGGCGGCCAACTCCTCTTCCACCCGGGCGCTGCGGTACTTCTGCTGCGTGGTGGTGATCAACAGCACGTCGCAGTGGGGCAGGATCTCCCGCAGCCGATCGAGATTGGTCCGACTCTGGTGGGACAGGTTGGCAACCTGTCCTACAAAATCGTTGGCAACCTGTCCGACTTCTTCGGTGGTGTCGGGATCGGGGCAGTCGATCAGCACCACGTCGCGGAGGATCGGCAGGTCGCGGCGGAGAACCTCGACCTCGTCCGGGTCGATGCCGAGCATTTCCGGGGTCAGGTCGGGCCGGCAGAGCAACGTCGGGCGGGTGGTGGTGGGCCGTTGCCGGCCGGTGGGGACGACTTCCGCACCCAAGATCGCGTTAACCAGGGCGCTCTTCCCGGTGCCGGTGCCGCCGAGGGTGGCCACCACCAGGGGCGTTTCCCAGCGGAGCCACAGGTTTTCCGTCCGGTCGTCCAACCGGCGGAGCATCGCCCGGCAGGTCTCGGCCGGCGCCCAGGCCGGCGCCGCCTCGGCCCACCGCCGCAGCCGCTCCCGCAGGGCGTCCAGTTCGGCCAGCAGTTCGAGTTGGGTGAGGTCCGGAGTTGACGACATGGGAAATACCCCTGTTTTTCCCTCAGATGAGGCGAAAATGCTCGTCTTGTCAAGACCACAAGGTGTGAAAGAAAAAAGGCCATCCTTTCGGATGGCCTCGTTTTGCTTTCGCGTTATTTAACGGAATGCGTCCTACCGTTTCCATCGACGCCAGGCGCAGAAGAGCAGGCCGATGGCGCCGCAACCGAGGAGCACGAAGGTGGACGGCTCGGGAACGCAAATGGTATCGACGACGATCTCGCCGATGACGGTGCAGTAAGGCACCTCGATGTTAATCCACTCGCCAACCGGATTCGGTTCCAGAGAGAGCCCATAGTTGTAGGTGTACCAGGAGCCGCCGAAAGGCGCCGGCCCCGGCCATTGAATCTGGGGCAATCCGGTCGGCCAAGTCCCCGCGGTCTCCCCACCGGCGCCGACGGGCGTCACGCTACTGGGCGCTTTGGTGGAGGTGATCTGCACGAACATCTTCTTGATCCTCAAGGGATCGGGTGTGTTCGGGATCCAGACCGAGACGACGCCGCCGCCTTCTTGGGTGCAGTGCCAACCGTCTTCGCCGAATCCACCCAGTTCAGGCGGGCATTCCCAGTTGTTGGCCCACTCGAACGTCCCCGAGGTGATCTCGAAAAACGGCGTTCCGTACGGATTGTTCCCTTCATCCGGCGTATCAGGCAAAGTATTGACGCAGAGATGCCAATTCTGCCACGTGGTGCCGGGATCACCCCGTTCCCACGTGCCCTCCGGGGGACCGCCCCAATAATCTTCGGCGAATGTTGCCGGAGCAGCGACGATCGCCAACGCTAACGCTCCCCAAAAGATTCTGTTCATAGGCGTTTTCCTTCCGAGATAATAAGAAAAGTAAAAACCATAAAGTGTAAAACAATGTTGCTGCAGATTCACCTAAGCAGGAAATCATCCGAGTGAAAAACTCTACGAAAAAACACCGCCTGCATAGGTACAACGATAGGGACTTGCTGCTGGCAAGCCGCTCATCCAAGAAAGAAAGACAACGATCCTCGCAAAAAGGACGTCATCGGCTTGGATTCACACGCTGCCTCGTGAAATGAGTACTGTTCCTGATAAAAACTTTACACAATTAAACTAACAAAAAACCATCAGAAAGTCAATCACCTCTGATGGCAAAATCCCTAATTTTATCAATAATATTTCTAGGGTCGGTCAATGTGCTGAAACACACCAAATGGGGGTGCGTTGTAGGGCCGCGTGCAGGGAAACGTCATGCTTTTAATAGTCTTTTAATAGGCGAACTTGTGTGGCGTGCGGCATTCCGCTTTACGTCCTCCGTCCGAAGCGGCGGAGTTGGCGGCGGGCCTCGTCCAGCGGCAGCCGGGTTTGGGGCAGGTTGAGGTACGGGTCGGGGAAATCGTCCTCGATGATCGGAGAGATCACCTGCGAAACTTCGTCCTGCAGGGCGGCCAGCCACTCGGGCGGCTCGAAGCCCGCCCCGGAGACTTTCTTGGTCAACTGGTCCACCAGTTTTTCGAGTTGCGGGAAGGCCGTCGGCGGGCGGTCGTCGCGGATCTCCTCCATCGCCGTGGGGACCAGGGCGCAGAGGCGGTCGACCGCCAGCGGCTTGACGAACCGTTCTTCGAGCCGGTCGGTGATGCTGGGCAGCTTCATGCCGTATTTTTTGTTGAGATAGCGGAGCCGGCGGAGGCAGTCGGCGGCGGTTTTCCGGGTCCGTTCGGCCAGGGCCTCGCGCCAAGTGGCGGCGGCCCGGTCGCAGCCGCTGCGGACCAGCGCCTCGTGCGCCAAGAGCACCGGCCGGAGGTTCCAGGCCACGCGGTCGTAATACGCCCGCAGCCGGAGGAAGTCCAGCAGGGTATAGAGCATCTCGCCGTGGTCCGATTGCGTGGTGATGCTGTTGTAATCGACGTATTCGGAATAGTTCTCGACGACGGCCTCGATAACCACGCCGAGCCAATAGACGGCGTCCTGCCGGTCGATTTCGCGGTCCAGGTCGTCCAACAGCCGAAACCGCTCTTCCGCCTCGGGCAATTCCTCCAGCGCGTCGAGCCAGGCGCCGACGCCTTCCAGAAGGATCGCCCGGAGGTTGCCCAGGTTCATGAAGTACTGGGTGAAGATATCGCCGCCGTAGTGTTCAACGAAGGTCCGCAATTGCCGGAAGCGGTAGTCCTCGGCCACGTTTTCGAGGACCGAGAGCCGCACGCCCCGGCTGTGCGCCAGCCAGCATCCCAGGAGGATTTCCACGGTCTGTTCCAGGAGCTTGATTAAGGCGGTTTCCTGCATGATCCGGGCGTCGGCGTCGCGGTTCGGGCATTTCTCGGGAAAGGAACTGATCAGGCAGCGGACGACGGCCTTGCAGCCGATGGCGAAGAGGCGGTCGAACTCGGTGGTTGCGCCGGGTCCGACGGGATGTTCGAATTCCATGCCCTGGAGGGTCTCCAGCAGGCGGATGGTCTCGGCGATCAGGCCCAGCCGGGGCAGGTAGGCCAGTAGCCGGCGGAGCAGGGCGTGGAGGCTGCGCGTGGCGGCGATCCGCTGGGGATTGCCCCCCCGGCCCAGCGCCTGGTACAGCATCGGTTGGCGGCGCAGCGCGCGGAGCAGGGCGTCGAAGGAGCGGCGGACGGAATCCGCGTCGCCGCGCAATACCGCCCGGAGCACCTCCTGGGCGGGAACTTCCCAGGCGGTTTTTTTCCGCGGGGCCGGAAGGGTATCCATCGCCGCGCGGATCATTCGGGCTGCGTCCTCCAGGTCCACGCACGTGGTGATGACGTTCTCCAGCAGCAGTTCCTTGACGCTCCGTCGGCGGTCGTACTCGATCATCGAATCGTGTGTTCCCCGGGGCGAGGGGATCCGGTACCGCTCGACCGCGGCCAGCAGGTCGTAAAGCTGCTTCAGATTGGCCTCGGCCTGCTTCCGCCAGCCGTCGAGGACCTCGTCCCGCTCTCCCGGCGGGGCGTCCTCGGGCTTCGAGACCGCGGCCGTTACTTTCCATAAGTGCGCCGCGGTGGCCAGGAACGAGAGCTGCTCGGTGATCCGCTCGGCCTCGGCCAGCAGTTCCGATTCGGCGGCGTCGGCGGCGGTCTCGAACAGCGAGCCGTCGATGCCGTCGTCCGTGGTGTCGCGGTAGGTCATCTGCTCGTAGGCGGCGCCGTAGAGTTCTTCGTCCTCGTTAAGCGGCTCTTCTTCCTCCTCCTCCTCGCCCGGCTCGGCTTCTCCCCCGTTGTCGAGTTCCAGTCGCGGCACGCGCCAGAACTCGCCGGCGTTGGCCTCGAGGTAGTCCATGAACTTCCGGCCCAGCGCCCAGCGTTGGGAGCGGGGCGGGGATGGGGCCGCACTTGGGGACTGTCCCGATTTTTTCGCAGGAAAAATGGGACTGTCCCTTTCCATGGTTTGGTCGACTGCTCTGTCGGCTTCCTCCGGTTCCCAGAGGTCCTGCATCCAGTTCAGGGCCAATTCGTGGAAGGAATACGTGTCTTCCACCAGCGAAATTTCCTCGGCCTGGCTGAGCCACTGCATCAGCAGCGCCATGGCGGCCACGGGATCGCGGTGCTCCAGCAGGGTATCGACGACCAGGGAATAGGCCTTGGCCGACTGGAAGCCCTCGACGTGCTGCCGCCAGAAGGCGATGTCGCCGGCGGCGGCGCCGGCCCGATGCCAGGCCTTCAGCGCGGCCGTAACCCGCTCGGCGGAGACGTACGTCTCCTGCCCGGAACAGCTCTCGACCTCCGCGACTTCGATCGAGGCGAACTGATCCCACCAGGCGGCGAACCGCCGCAGGCGCTCGGCCAGTACGGGAGGCAGGTCGTCGCGGCCCCGGGCGGCCGACTCCTTCTGCAAGCGGATGTACAAATTGAAGATCTCCACCACCACGTTGATCAACTCGTCGATCCGCAGGTCGTGGATGCTGTTTTCCGGAGCGGGAAAGAGGCTGAACTGCCCGCCGAAGCCGAGGATGTTCCACGGATCGACCACCGCGCCGCAGGCGATCGCCCGGTGCAGCAGGTCCTCGATCTCGCCCAAGTGCGTAACGGCCGGTTCCAGCCGCCCCCGGTCGATCTCGCGGTGGGAGGTGCAAAACCGGCATTGGATCTCGGTGTTCATCCGCACGGAGGCCACCGGCAGCGCCCGGATCTGCCGCTGGGCCGCTTCCAGGTAACCCATCCGCGCAAAGAGCCGGGCCAGGCCGGACCGTTGCATCTGCTCGGCGCGGCGGCGGGCCAGAAAGTGGTTGAAATGCTGCCGGGCGGCGCCGAAGGGCTGCTTGAACGTCTGGGCCTCGGCCCGCAGCCGGCCGGCGTGCGGCTCCCGCACGCGGTCCAGCAACCGATGGTAAAAGGCGTCGCGGTACGCGGCGATCTTCTGCACCAGCCCGGCCAGCGTGACGGTCGAGTCGTGGGCCTCTGGCCGGCTGCCGCTGGTGCCGGCCCCCATCAGCATCGTGCCGGCCAGCACGGCGGCCTCCTCGAACAGCACCTCCGCCGCCGGCAGGCCGCCTGGGTTCTGCAAGCGGTCGGCGATGGCCTCCAGCGCCGCCTGCTGGAGGACGAACCGCTGCGCGCGGCCGGCGTTGTCCAGGCAGTGCAGGTCCCACTGGCCGAACAGATAATTCGGACGCCGGTTGACGGGATGGTCGAAATCGTACGCCCGGGGATCCACGGCCAGCTCGTCGAGCTGTTCGAGCGGAAACTGGGCCGCAAACAGAATTTCCGGATCGGTCCGCTCCAGGATTCCGAGGGCCGCCTCGATCAATTCCCGAAACGGCCCGCAGGCCACCCCGGTGCCGCGGAGGTACAGTGGAATCGGCCGGACCCGCTCGTGGCCGTAGGGCTGGATCTTCTGCTGCGTGTGCAGCACCGGGATCGGGCGATAGCCGAGATAGTCGTTGACGGACTGCAGCGCCCCGCGGACGATCCGCTCGGTTTCGTTCCACGGCCCGCCCTGCCGGAGCACCGCCTCGCACATCCGCCCGATGAAATACGGCTGGAAGAGGAACTCGTCGGTCTGATGGAACAGCAGGTCGCGGTGATGCTCCCGATAGGCGGGCAACGCGTGGTCGAAAACGACGGCCAAGACCCCCTCGGCCTGCTCCGTGCTGCGGAAGACCTCGGAGGAACCGGCCAGGCGCTGCAATTCCTCCCGCAACATCGTGCCCAGTCGTTGCCAGCAGGGGGTCGCCGACGGCCGCGCCCGGTCGCACCGGCCGTAGAGATCGTTCAGTCCCTGAAAGAACTTGGGATCGCTCGCCCCGGAGGAGAAGTTCAGATATCCGAGGATCCCCCCGGCCACCGCTTGGATTTCAGGATCCGGTTTCTTTCGGGCCATGGGGATCGTCTCGAAAAACAATGCCGGGCTATGAATCTCAGTAAAGAAGTAGTATTCCGTTTAGCAGCCGCCGGTACGGCGGCCTTGTTGTTGAAAGCCGCCGGGGCCGCCGTACCGGCGGCCGCTAAACGTCACAACGACAAGTCTCTCCGATATTGCTCAAAGCAAACTCCTCATCCTAAGAATCCAGACGCCGGAGGTCCAGCGGGGAAGGGAGGCAAAGAATCGGCCAATGCCGGAATTTTTACCCTTCCTGCGAGGGGGCGATCCCCTGCTATCGCCACTCCCTTGGGGTTTTCAGGTGCAATCGCCGTCCCGGCAAGTTATGATGAAGAAAAAGTGATTTATGACCCGACCTGTACGCCGTTGGATGATTTCCCTCCTTTCGGTGCTGGTTTTTTTGGAGTTGGCTTACGCGATCTATTGGCTACGAAACGACTTGTGGCTGAAGCGATTCAATATTCCCGGTTCCGATGACGGGCCGCTGTACCGCGCTGAAATCGAGCGGATTCGCCACGGCGAGGGATATTACCAGGCGGCCTTGGCAGAGATGACTCATTCCGCATATCCGACCCGCAGCGTTTTCAATTGGCGCACGCCCCTGCCGATGTGGCTGATCGGGCATCTGCCGGCCAACGAGTACGGCCGGATCTTGTTGATCGTTTTGTGCCTGTTGCTTTCCGCCCTGACGTTCCAGGCCGTCTTCGTGCAGCAGCTCTGCGAAATGCCCCCGCGGCAGGCCGTGATCCTGGGGATCGCCACCGTTTTGCTCCTGTGGGGCCCGCTGTCTCTGGCGGTGCGGAACCTCCATTACACCATGCCCATTATCTGGGCGGGGATCGGGATAGCGCTCTCCTGCGCCGCCTACGGGTCGGGCCG